>PLSK01000115.1 GCA_003165155.1 Mycobacterium sp.
ATCCGATGCAGATCTTCGGCCGCGCACGTTACGACTACCTGGTCAACATGTGCGACGAGATGGGCGTGGTCACCCCCGAGCATCCATTCCCGGTGTGGACCGAACGCGGCGGTCCCGCCACGATCGTGCCGATGTTCTTGCTGTACGACTACAGCTTCTTGCCAGCGGGGGCGACCACCAAGGCCGAGGGCATGGCCATCGCGCGCGAGCGCAACGTGGTGGCCACCGACGAATTCCTACTGTCATCGGAGCCGTATGCCACTCGCGAGGCCTGGTGCCGGGAACGAGTCGCCAGCACCCGCGCCCGGCTCGAAAAGCTCGACTGGATGACGCCGAGTGTGTTGGTGAACCACTTTCCGCTGGTGCGAGACCCCTGCGACGCGTTGTTCTACCCGGAATTCGCGCTGTGGTGCGGAACCACCAAGACCGCGGATTGGCACACCCGCTACAACGCCGCCTGTTCGGTCTACGGCCACCTACACATCCCGCGAACCACCTGGTATGACGACGTGCGGTTCGAGGAGGTGTCGGTCGGTTACCCGCGCGAGTGGAGGCGCCGCAAGCCGCCCAGCTGGCTGCGTCAGGTGTTGCCCGATCCGGAATACCCGCCGGGCTATCTCAACGATTTCGGCGGTCATTTCGTGATCACCGACGAGATGCGGCAACAGTCTGCGAAGTTCCGGGAACGATTGCGCCAACGGCAGGCATGATGACCGAGCAGATGCTGGTGCCGTCGGTGCTGCCCGGCACCGCGGCGCAGGATTTGGCGTACTCGGAGCTGTACACCGACCCGCCCGACCTCGCACCCTTGCCCGAAGAGGAACCGTTGATCGCCAAATCGGTTGCCAAGCGGCGCAACGAGTTCATCACCGTCCGGCACTGCGCCCGCATCGCACTGGGCCAGCTCGGCCTGCCACCGGTCCCGATCCTGAAGGGCGACAAGGGAGAACCCTGCTGGCCCGACGGCGTGGTGGGCAGCCTCACCCACTGCACCGGCTACCGTGGCGCGGTGGTCGGGCGCAGCGCCACGGTTCGCTCGGTGGGCATCGACGCCGAACCGCACGACGTGTTGCCGAACGGGGTACTGGACGCGATCAGCCTGCCTGAGGAGCGCAGCGAGATACCCCGCGAGATGCCGGCCGGTCTGCATTGGGACCGAATTTTATTCTGCGCCAAAGAGGCAACGTACAAGGCATGGTTTCCGCTCACCAAAAGGTGGCTCGGTTTCGAGGATGCCCACATCACTTTCGCCGTCGACGGCCACGGATCGGCGGGCGGGTTCGTCTCACGCATCCTGATCGACCCGGCAGCATTGGCGGGTCCACCGTTGACCGCGCTACGAGGGCGGTGGTCGGTCGAGCGCGGACTGGTGCTCACCGCGATCGTGCTATGAGCGTGACCGGGCCCGGAATCGTCGTCGTCGACAAGCCGGCCGGCATGACCAGCCACGACGTCGTGGGCCGGTGTCGCCGGATCCTTTCCACCCGCAAGGTGGGACACGCGGGGACGCTGGACCCCATGGCCACTGGTGTGCTCGTGATCGGCGTCGATCGCGCCACCAAGATCCTGGGCCTGCTCACGACCACCTCGAAGTCGTATGCCGCCACCATTCGATTGGGCCAGACCACTTCCACCGAGGACGCCGAAGGCGAACTGCTGCAAAGCGTTTCGGCTGAGCACGTGACACTAGAGGCGATCGATGCCGCGATGGCCGGCCTGCGCGGTGAGATCAGCCAGGTGCCGTCGGCGGTCAGCGCCATCAAGGTCGGTGGCCGACGCGCGTATCAGCTTGTCCGCGAGGGACACGAGGTCGAACTCGAAGCCCGTCTAGTACGCATCGACCGGTTCGAGGCGCTGGCGGTTCGGCATGCGCCCGACGGCCTCATCGATCTCGACGTCGAGGTCGACTGCTCATCGGGCACCTATATCCGCGCGCTGGCCCGTGATGTCGGCGCCGCGCTCGGGGTGGGCGGGCACCTGACGTCGTTGCGGCGCACCCGCGTCGGACGCTTCGGACTGGACCAGGCTTGCTCACTCGACGATTTAGCGGAGCGGCCGCGGCTGAGCCTGAGTCTCGACGAGGCGTGCCTGCTGATGTTCCCGCGCCGCGACCTGACCGCCGAGGAGGTCGAGGCGACCGGTAATGGCCGGCCCCTTGCCGCGGCCGGCATCGACGGCGTTTATGCCGCCAGCGACGCCGAAGGCCGGGTGATAGCGCTGCTGCGCGACGACGGCTCGCGGACAAAGTCGGTGGTGGTGATACGCCCGGCGACGATGCAAGACGGTACGTCTTGAGGAGAAGCCGGGCAATCAGATCAAGCCCGTCGACCTTGTAACGGACCCCGGCGAACCTCTCGGCGCGGCTGAGTTGCACACTGGCTGAGGGTTCAGCTTTCGCAAGCCGTCCGGGAAGGGGCGCAGCATGTCCAGCAAGGGGTCCGACAGGGTGTACGTTATCGGGGTCGGCATGACGAAGTTCGAGAAGCCGGGCCGCCGCGAGGGCTGGGACTACCCGGACATGGCGAGGGAGTCGGGGACCAACGCGCTGCAGGACGCCGGTATCGACTACAGCGAGATCGAGCAGGGTTATGTCGGCTACGTCTACGGCGAGTCGACGGCGGGGCAGCGAGCGCTTTACGAACTGGGCTTGACCGGTATTCCCGTCATCAACGTCAACAACAACTGCTCGACCGGATCCACCGCGCTCTTCCTGGCGGCGCAGGCGATTCGCGGCGGACTGGCCGACTGCACCATCGCTCTGGGCTTCGAGAAGATGAAACCCGGATCGCTTGCGGCGACCTACGAAGACCGCACCAACCCGATGGACAAGCACATCAAGGCGATGGCCGAGATCAGCGAGTTCGCCTTTCCGGTGGCGCCATGGATGTTCGGGGCCGCCGGGCGCGAACACATGAAGCAGTACGGCAGCACCGCAGAGCATTTCGCGAAGATCGGCCACAAGAACCACAAGCACTCGGTGAACAACCCGTATGCGCAATTCCAAGAGGAATACAGCCTCGACGACATTCTGGCGGCGAAGATGATCTACGACCCGCTCACCAAGCTGCAGTGCTCACCGACGTCGGACGGTTCGGGCGCGGCGATCCTGGCCTCGGAGGGCTTCGTCGAAAGCCATGGATTATCTGGCCAAGCGGTCGAGATCGTCGGTCAGGCGATGACGACGGACTTCAAGTCGACCTTCGACGGAACCGCCAAAGGACTGATCGGGCACGACATGAATGTGCAAGCGGCGCAACGTGTCTACGACCAGTCCGGGCTCGGCCCTGACGACTTCCAGGTGATCGAGCTGCACGACTGCTTCTCGGCCAACGAGCTGCTGCTCTACGAGGCTCTGGGCCTGTGCGGCCCGGGCGAGGCGGGCAAACTGATAGACAACGGCGACACCACCTATGGCGGACGCTGGGTGGTCAATCCGTCCGGTGGCCTGATCTCCAAGGGCCATCCGCTGGGCGCGACGGGGCTGGCGCAGTGCGCCGAACTGAACTGGCAGCTGCGTGGCACCGCCGACAAGCGCCAGGTCGACAACGTAACCGCCGCACTGCAGCACAACATCGGGCTGGGCGGCGCGGCCGTGGTCACGGCATACCAGCGCGCCGAGCGCTGAGCCGGCCAGGAAAAAGACAATGTTTGAGTGGTCCGACACCGACCTGATGGTCCGGGATGCGGTTCGTCAGTTCGTCGACAAAGAGATCCGTCCGAATCTGGACGAACTGGAAAGCGGCCAGCTGTCGCCCTATCCGATCGCGCGCAAGCTGTTCAGCCAGTTCGGTCTCGACGCGATGGCCGCCGAATCGGTAAAGAAGATGCTCGACCGCGAGCGGGCGAAGCAGAGCGGCGAGCGGGCCCCCGAAAACCCTGAGAACCAGGAAAAGCAAGACAGCTCAGACGATTCGGGTGGGATGGGCGCTCAGGGTTCGATGGTCGCGGTGCTGATTTCCGAGGTCGCCAGGGTCAGCATCGGGCTGCTGAGCACGGTGGGCGTCAGCCTCGGCCTGGGCGCGACGACCATCATGAGCCGCGGCACGCTGGCCCAGAAAGAACGCTGGTTGCCCGAGCTGATGACGCTGGGGAAGATCGCGGCGTGGGCGATCACCGAACCGGACTCCGGATCGGATGCGTTCGGCGGCATGAAGACCTACGTCAAGCGGGATGGTCAGGATTACATCCTCAACGGACAGAAGACCTTCATCACCAACGGGCCGTTCGCCGACGTACTTGTGGTCTACGCCAAGCTGGACGAGGGCGTGGACGCAGGGGGAGCCTCCCCGGACAAGAAGGCGGACAAGCGCAACCGACCGGTGCTGGTGTTCGTGCTGGATGCGGGGATGCCGGGCCTGACGCAGGGCAAGCCGTTCAAGAAGATGGGCATGATGTCCTCGCCAACCGGCGAGTTGTTCTTCGACAACGTGCGGCTGACCCCGGACCGCTTGCTCGGCGAGAATGAGCAGCACAACGACGGGGACGGTCGCGAAAGCGCCCGCGCCAACTTCTCCGCCGAACGGGTCGGGATCGCGATGATGGCCCTGGGCATCATCAACGAATGCCACAGCCTATGCGTGGATTACGCGAAGACGCGCACGCTGTGGGGCAAGAACATCGGCCAGTTTCAGCTGATTCAGCTCAAGCTTGCCAAGATGGAAGTCGCTCGGATGAACGTCCAGAACATGGTGTTTCAGATCATCGAGCGGCAGAAGTCGGGCAAGCCACTGACGCTTGCCGAGGCATCGGCGATCAAGCTGTACACCTCGGAAGCCGCCACCGAGGTCGCGATGGAGGCCGTGCAGCTGTTCGGCGGCAACGGCTACATGGCCGAGTACCGGGTCGAGCAGCTAGCCCGGGACGCGAAGTCGCTGATGATTTACGCGGGCAGCAACGAGGTCCAGGTGACCCACATCGCCAAGGGGCTCTTGGCCGACTGAGCACGCACCGCTCGGCGCAAGGTCAGGCCACCACCCAGATCGCCCGGGCGGCCGGGCTGCCCAGCTCGACGGTGGACTCGACGCCGTCGCCGGATTCGATTGCCACCGAGACCATCCCGGCGAATTCGCGGCGGGTCACGACGCGCAGCCGCGAGTCCAGATTGATCCCGACGCTGTCGAAATAGCGCAGCATCTCCGGGTCGGAATCAGAGATACGGGCCACCGTCCCGGTGTCGCCGTCGCCGCATGCCCACAGCTGACGTGCCTGCGGTGGCTGAACGTGCCCGTCGGACGCTGGGATCGGGTCACCGTGCGGATCGCGCCGCGGGAACCCCAGCTTGGCGTCGATGCGGGCCACCAGGTGATCCGAAACCGCGTGTTCGAGCACCTCAGCCTCGTCATGCACCTCGTCCCAGCTATAGCCGAGTTCGTTGACCAGGAAGGTCTCC
>PLSK01000313.1 GCA_003165155.1 Mycobacterium sp.
TCGACCTCAGAGGTGTACGGGTCGAGTGCGCATGATCCGGTGATGTTCACCGAGAACAGCAGCAGCCGTCGGCCGTTCCGCGAGGGTTTCGCCAAGGACAGCCTCGATATCGAGGGTTACGTGCGCGGATTGGGCCGGCGTCGGCCCGATATCGCGGTGACCATCCTACGACTGGCCAACATGATCGGCCCGGCGATGGACAGCACCCTGTCGCGGTATCTGGGCGGGCCGTTGGTTCCCACGATGTTCGGCCGCGATGCGCGGCTGCAGTTGCTGCACGAGCAGGACGCGCTGGGCGCGCTGGAACGCGCGGCGATGGCCGGTAAGGGCGGCACATTCAACATCGGTGCCGGCGGCATCATCATGCTGTCGCAGGCGATCCGGCGAGCTGGCCGGATCCCGCTGCCCGTACCCGGTTTCGGGGTGTGGGCGCTGGATTCGCTGAGACGGGCTAATCGTTACACCGAGATCAATCGCGAGCAATTCAATTACCTGAGTTACGGCCGGGTCATGGACACCACCAGGATGGTCTCCGAGCTGGGCTACCAACCCAAATGGACGACGGCGGAGGCCTTCGACGACTACGTCCGTGGCCGCGGCTTAACTCCCATTATCGACCCACATCGGGTACGCTCCCTGGAGGGCCGCACCGTAGCGCTAGCGCAGCGCTTAGGTAGCCGGAAACCAGTTCCATGGGGTGGGGTCAGGTAGACATTGTGGCGGGCGAAAACAAAGCGAATGTTATTCCCCTGCATACGAATCGGGGTCGCGTAGCGGCACGTCGCCGTGCCGCTACGCGAGCAGAAGCGTCCCGCCAGCATCCCTCGATGCTCGCCGATCCGAACGGTGGCGCGACGGCTGAAGAGATTGCCGCAGTCGTTCGCGAAATTGATGAGCGCAGACGTGTCCCGGGCGCGACATCGGCCACCGAAGCACCGCTGAACGATCTTGCGCAGCGCGTCGCCGCCGTCACCGGATTTCTTCGGCAACGGCTTACTGGCGACTACACGGTTGACGAGTTCGGGTTCGACCCGCACTTCAATGACGCGATCGTTCGGCCTTTGCTGAGGTTCTTCTTCAAGTCCTGGTTCCGGGTCGAAGTCAGCGGAATCGAGAACCTGCCGGCCGATGGTGCCGCGCTGTTGGTGGCCAATCATGCCGGGGTGTTGCCGTTCGACGGACTGATGCTGTCGGTGGCTGTGCACGACGAGAATCCGGCACAGCGGGACCTGCGACTGCTGGCCGCCGACATGGTGTTCGACTTGCCGGTGGTCGGCGAAGCCGCCCGTCGGGCGGGTCACACCATGGCCTGCACCACCGATGCGCAGCGACTGCTCGCTGCGGGCGAACTCACCGCCGTGTTCCCGGAGGGCTATAAGGGCCTGGGCAAGCGGTTCGAGGACCGCTATCGATTGCAGCGCTTCGGCCGTGGCGGCTTCGTGACGGCGGCGCTACGCACTCAGGCGCCGATCATCCCGTGTTCGATCATCGGATCCGAAGAGATTTACCCGATGCTGACCGATGTGAAGCTGCTGGCACGGTTGTTCGGCCTGCCCTACTTCCCGATCACGCCGCTTTTCCCGTTGGCCGGCCCTGCGGGCTTGGTGCCGTTGCCGTCGAAGTGGCGTATCGCTTTCGGTGAGCCGATCTACACCACCGATTACGCGGCCAGCGACGCCGATGACCCCATGGTGACCTTCGAGTTGACCGATCAGGTCCGCGAGACGATCCAACAGACGCTCTACCGGCTGTTGGCCGGGCGCCGCAACGTCTTCTTAGGCTGAGCTTTTCGAGCCTACGTTCCGGCTGATATTGACGCGATTGCGGCGACGGTTTCGCCGGTGTTCTGGTGTGCGGCTTCGCCCAGCATCGTGACCACGCTGGTGACGACAGGTTTTCCTTCTGCGTCGGTGACTTCGCTCCGGATTTCGGCGAGCACGGTGCCGTGGGATTCGATCACCGAGTCCAGGTACGTGTCGAAGTAGAGCTTGTCGCCGCCCAGGATCGGCCGGTGAAACTTGAACTTCTGGTCCCGGTGGAAGACCCGGGCGAGGTTGATCGGAATTTTGAACTTGGTGAAGATCTCCTGCTGCACACGCCGTCCGGCGATGGCAAGGAACGTCAGCGGAGCGACCGCTGCGGGGTAGCCGGCATCAGCAGCGTCGGTCTCGCCGTAGTGCGTCGGATGGTCGTCTTGGAGCGCGGCAGCAAATTCGCGGATTTTCTCTCGGCCGACCTCGAAGTAGTCCGGTGCCCGGTAATGGCTGCCGATGAGTCCTTCGGCCTCTTGGCTGACTGTCATGCCGCTGTGCTCCCCGCTCGACGATGTGCTCAGCGGCGCAGCTTATCAGCGGGGCTGGCGGCGTGACGCCAATGCTGCCAATGCACCGCCGGCTGCACCTAGCGCCAGTGCCGACGGCACCCCGATCCGGGCCGCCTTGCGAGCGGTTCGGAAGTCGCGGATCTCCCACCCGCGTTCGCGGGCCAGGGCGCGCAGGCGGGCGTCGGGATTGACGGCCACCGCGGTGCCAACCAGCGACAGCATCGGCACGTCGTTGAAGCTGTCAGAGTATGCGGTGCAGCGTTTGAGGTTGAGGCCCTCCCGGATCGCCAGCGAACGCACCGCGTGGGCCTTTCCCGGGCCGTGCAATATCTCGCCAACCAGCCTGCCGGTGAATACTCCGTCGGCCGACTCGGCAACGGTGCCTAGCGCTCCGGTGAGGCCGAGCTTGCGTGCGATGGTGGCCGCGAGTTCGTACGGCGTTGCGGTGATGAGCCAGACCTGCTGGCCCGCGTCGAGGTGCATCTGGGCGAGCTCCCGGGTGCCGGCCCAGATTTTTTCGACGATGATCTCGTCGAAGATCTCCTCGCCCAGCCCGACCAGCTCCTCGACTGACCGGCCCTCGATGAACGCGAGCGCTTTGCGCCGGCCGGCGGCGACGTCGTCGCTGTTTTCCTTGCCGAGCAGTTGGAACTTGGCCTGGGCGTAGACGAATCCAACGACGTCGCGGTAGGTAAAGTAGTCGCGGGCGGCCAGTCCTCGGCCGAAATGTACAGCCGAGGAGCCCTGTACCAGCGTGTTATCCACATCGAAGAATGCGGCCGCGGTCAGGTCGATAGGCGGCTGCCGATGGCCCTCGGCGGTCTCTTCTGCGTGCAGCCCTGCAAGCGCGCGCTCCGCGCTGGCGTTAGCGGCCAGCGACTCGAGGTCGAAGCCACCGGCGCCCTCGGCGCTGTCCGACTCAGAGGAAGCCATCGGAAACCTCCTATGTCGGTGTACAGCCCGTGGCGTGTTCGGCGGCTTATATCAACCCTATCCGGCGCTGAGTGGGCCCATAGTGTCAACCGGAGTGCCAACCGAGGAGTGCCGACCGTCGAGCCGGCTTCAGCTTCGTCGCTGCAATCCCTATTGGTCGCTTGCGCCCAGCCGCAATGCTTCGCGATCGAGCACGATCCAGTCATCCGCATTATTCATGATCTGAACACCACCTATTCCAGGTGCGGCCCGGATCATATCTTTCAGTGCGATCCATCGAATACCGCCGTATGTAATTCCTGGTCGGACTCGGCTGGTATAAATACGCACCACATGCGGCAGATGTTGAATTTGAAAAGTCTTCATAACTGGTTGACCGTCCGCGCTCTGCCCGGCGGCCAACTCAAGAAATAGCTCTCGCTCTCGAAGCGCCGCGCTGATCTGTTGTGGCATTTCGTCTGATCCGGAGCTGGCACTCCGGGTGATGAAGTCTTCGATGATGGTGCCTGCCGAATCGCTCGCGGAAGCCGCTTGAGGGGCATTCTGGCCTCGCCCATCCGAATTAAGATCATCGAGAATGGCCGCGATCTGCTGCTTGTGGATCGCAACTCGGTGCCAGGCGGTGTTCGACAGAATCACCCAGTCGAGCGGGGGCATCTTAAGCGCAGCGGACAGGTGGTCCGTAAAAGCGGCTCCGGCGAAGTGTTGGTGCTCCGACAGATGTGGATGCGTTTTCGCGGTAAACAGCATCATTGCATGTGTACCGTCTGTCAGCCGGGCGAGCGGGGTTGATCTAACCGTCTTGGGGTCATGCGGGTCCATCGCGCAAGGGACGAACACCTCGGCGAGCCGGATCGCTTGAAATAGGCGCCGACGGGCATTGGGGGAATTCTCTTGTGCGGCTACCTCAACCAGTTTATCGATGTCGCTATCCGTCATCGCTATCAATTCCTTCGTACGGTGCGAATATTCCTGTTGATTCATCATAAATTCCGCCTATATCATATATTAACCCCGTGGGATTAGCTTCATCGAATGGACATATTGCCAGGTGTACGTCGCCCATGTCGGCTTCTATAAGCTCCGTGAGACGTGTCGGAGTCGCAACTATTCGTGGTGCACCCACTACGTTCAATCCGTCGGGCGGGTAAATCGTGTAATTCGGTACCTTTTCGCCCGGATGAAAGGTTCGTGAGTAGACGCGCGAGGTATCGCCGCCCGATTCGACAAGATTGCCGAGTTCGTCAGTGATAGACGATCCATGCTCCGCGTAGATGGTAATCGTTGTGCCCTGCGGCACGGTTATGTAGCCATCGATAGAATAGTAGGCGCCGTGTCCGCTGATTATTATCCGATGATCATTCGCCGGATATTCGAGCGTTGATTCCGGCGATTGCAATGCTCCGTGCTGGCCGGGTCCAGCGGCCTCCCCGCCATGAGGTGATGGCTCGCCGTGGTGACTCCTCAGCGGCACGGACTCACCCGGCACGGAATCTGCGGCCGGTGCGTGGGGTGCCGAGGGCTCGGGTGCGGAATGTGGCGGGTGCGCGGGCGTCGGCTGGCCGGGCTGTTCGCCAGGTAAGGCCGATGCCCGGGCTGGAACGGGTTCGTCGGGTTGCGGGTGAAGCGCCGAGGGTGGTTTTGATTCGTTAGGCCGCGTTGTCGATTCGGTTGGGCTGTGTGGCGCTGCTGTGCCGGCCGGGGCTGGTGCCGGCTTGGTCTGTGGCGCGGATTCGCGCGGTGCGGCCCGGGGCGCCGACTGTGGCACGGTCGGCGCAAACTTGGGTGGCTCGACGCGCGGGGCTGTCAGCGGCTCGAGCGTCGGCGGCTTCCTGAGACCTGTGACGGCATCGAGCCCCTCGAGGGCGTCGCGGGCACCCGTGCCGATCTTGCCCAGCTTTGCGGCGGCCCCACCGGGCAGCGCCATCGTCGCCAGGTCGAACCCGGTTTTCCCGAGGGCCTCGAACGGGTGGCTCTTCCAATCATCCCAGTGGGTGAGTTCCTTACCGAGTTGCTGCCACGTCTGGCCGATGGCGGGCCCGTGGTCGCCGGAGGCACCGACCAGCGGCGCGACGCCTTTGACCATTTCGTGCATGGACGTCAACCAACCCACCGGGTCGGTCACGGCCCGCACTTGGCTGACCTCCCACAGTCCTTTGGCCAGTCCGACGGCCTCCTCCCCGAAGCCTTTGCCGAACTGCCCCAACTGGGTCAGAACGGGGTCGACCGCGCGCGAGAACTGATCCCATTGTTTGACGGCGTGGTCACCCATCGAGGTGACCACAGCCGTCGCCTGTTCAAGGACCGCCGCGATCTGGGCGCGTAACGCGTCGACTTCGGCCGTGAAGTTGTCGACCACCGCGCGGATGTCGTCGGCGATCTTTTTGATCTCGTCTTCATCCTCGCCCGTCAGGATGTCCCAAACCTCTTTGATCCCGGTGAACGGGTCACAGATGCGCGCTAACAGGTCCAGGATCGCCGCGTGCACCTTGTCGACCTTGGCTGCGTAACTGCTGAGCTGGGCTGCGATCGTCTGGCACTGCTGCACGATGTTGGTGGTGCTGTCGTACGCGTCGGAAAAAGCGGCATCGATGGCCGCCCCTTCGGGGATCTGCTGGGCGCGCACCGCTCCAATCGCCCGCGCCATTCCCTCGATTTCGGTCAGCGCGAACTTTGTGCCGATGGCGGTCCAGGCCGCCGCCGCGGTCCGCAATTTTTCCGAATCCGCTGTCGGCCAGATCATTCCGATAAACGGGGACACCCACCCCCAGCCCGCCGGGGCATCGTCACCGGGCCCTACCGATGACGGCGGCGCGCCGACCAGGAGATGCTCGATCGGCGTCGGCGCTGGAAGCGGATTGCCTTGGCCGCCAACATCAGACTTTGCCTCGGCCAGTGAATAGTTGTGCGCTGACGTCCGCACGCCGGTTCCGAGACTGCACAGGCCGTCGCGGGTGGTCGCCATCGCCTCCATGAGCTTGGCCGCCGAACCGTCGTAACTACGGCCCAGCCTCGCACCCGCCGGATCATCGCCGGCCATCCCGGCGCAACCCAACAGCGCCACAGCCAGCGTCATGACGGTCCACCCGAGACTGTCGCCGGCCGTAACCACGTCGGTGCCCGCGCGGTCGAGAGCTCCGGGATCTACAGTCAGCGGCGCCATCGGGTTAGGACCACATAGCCAGGTTGGTCGACATGGCGCCGGTGTAGTTGCGATGTGCCGTCGCGCCGGCAGTCCGCAACTGAGCCAACGCCTCGCGCATCATCGCCTCGCCGCGAGCCCAGTGCCGGTGCGCCTCGGCGTGGGCGGCCGCACCTTCCCCCGACCACGTTGCGTGCAGATTGGCGACGAGAGAGTCGATTTCGGCGAGCATGCTTTCGGCATAGTGTTGAAATTCGGTCATTCGCTGCATCGAATCGGCCAACGCCTGGGGATCCACCCGAAACGCCTCAGCCATGGCACACCCCCCGCAGCGCCTGGCTGGATGCGGCCTCGTTCTCCTGATAAATCCGGCCGGCTTCCGATACCAACTTTTCCAAGATCGACAACCCCGCCTGCACCTCGCCGGCGCCGCGCTGCCATAGCTCCCACTCAGCGGTGTAGGCACCGCCAGATCTGCCCCGCCAGCCGGTCAGCATCTCGCTGACCTGACCGTCGAGGTCGGCCAGGCGAGTCCGTAGATCCTCGGCACCACCCCGGAGTGCCTGGGAGAACCCCTGCATCACCAAGGGGTTGACGCGCAGATTGTCTGAAGCAGCCACAGCGGCAACGTAACCACCACCGTGCGGTCCGACAATTCACCACGAATGCCCACTGTGAGTGGATTACGAGCCCCACAGTCACACTGGTGTGATGACGCCACCGTCTCCTAAGTCGACAAGTCGGCCGCGGGTGGAGTTGCTGACCCGCGACGGATGCGGCATCTGCACGCGAGCCCACGCTAGGCTGGCTGAACTGGCTGGTGAGCTCGGTTTCGAGCTTTCCAGCACCGACGTCGACGCCGCGGCGCTGGCGGGCAACTCTGGGCTGCGGGCCGAGTTCGGCGACCGGCTCCCGGTGATCCTGCTGGACGGCCGCGAGCACAGTTATTGGGAGATCGACGAAGCGCGGCTGCGGGCCGATCTCGCCGAGCACGAGAAATTTGGTAGCCCAGCTGATAAACGTTTACCGTAGACACCTGTTGAGACGCTGGTGAATAGCAAGGGGGCTGCCCAGGTGATGCTGCCGTGAGCATCCTGCTCTTCGGGGTTTCGCACCGCAGTGCGCCGGTCTCCGTCCTGGAACAACTCAGCATCGACGAATCGGATCAGATCAAAATCGTCGACCAGGTGCTGCAGTCGCCGCTGGTGACCGAGGTCATGCTGCTGTCGACGTGCAACCGGGTCGAGGTCTACGCGGTGGTGGACGCGTTCCACGGCGGACTGTCGGTAATCGGGCAGGTGCTGTCGGAATACTCCGGGATGTCGATGGGCGATCTGACCAAATACGCCTACGTCCGCTACAGCGAGGCCGCCGTCGAGCATCTGTTCGCGGTTGCCAGCGGTCTGGACTCGGCGGTGGTCGGCGAGCAGCAGGTGCTTGGCCAGGTGCGTCGCGCGTATGCCGCAGCTGAGGGCAACCGTGCCGTCGGTCGGATACTGCACGAGCTGGCCCAACGGGCGCTCTCGGTGGGCAAGCGGGTGCATTCCGAAACCGCTATCGACGCGGCCGGTGCTTCCATGGTGTCGGTCGTCCTGGGCATGGCCGAGCGCAGGCTGGGCGGGCTGGAAGGTAAGACCGCTGTGCTGATCGGCGCCGGCGCGATGGGCGCGTTGTCGGCCGCGCACCTGACCCGGGCCGGCATCGGGCACGTCCTCGTGCTCAACCGGTCGCTGCCCCGGGCGCAACGGCTGGTCCGCAATATCCGCGAATCGGGCGTCCGGTCCGAGGCGCTGACCCTCGACGGGCTGGCCGACGCACTGGCGGCGGCCGACGTCGTGGTCAGCTGCACCGGGGCGATCAGCCCGGTGGTTTCGCTGGCCGATGTGCACTATGCGCTGGCGGCCACGCGCCGCGACGAAGCGGCCCACCCGTTGGTGATGTGCGACTTGGGGATGCCTCGGGATGTCGACCCGGCGGTGGCCGGGTTGCCCGGCGTCTGGGTCATCGATGTGGACCGGGTGCAGCGGGAACCCTCGGCTCACGCCGCCGCCGCCGACGTCGACGCCGCTCGCCACATCGTGGCGGACGAAGTTGCCACTTACCTGGCAGGGCAGCGGATGGCTGAGGTCACCCCGACGGTGACCGCCTTGCGCCAGCGGGCCGCCGACGTGGTCGAGGCCGAGTTGCTGCGTCTGGACAACCGGTTGCCCGGGCTTCAGAGCGCCCAGCGCGAGGAGGTTGCCCGCACCGTGCGGAGGGTGGTGGACAAGCTGCTGCACGCGCCCACCGTGCGGATCAAGCAACTCGCCAGCGCCCCGGGCGGCGACAGCTACGCCGAGGCACTGCGCGAGCTCTTCGAACTTGACCAGACCTCGGTCGATGCTGTCGCGACTGCGGGTGAATTGCCAGTGCTACCAAGCGGATTCGACACGGACACCCACGGTGGCCCGCGCGATAGCCCGCGTGATAACCCAATACAGTCCGCCGAGTAGGCGATTGGCGCACGTGATCCGGATAGGCACGCGGGGGAGTCTGTTGGCCACCACCCAGGCCGCCGGCATTCGAGATGCCCTCATCGCCAATGGCCACCCGGCCGAACTGGTGATCATCAGCACTGTGGGGGACGAATCTTCGGCGCCCATCGAATCTCTCGGGGTGGGAGTCTTCACCAATGCGCTACGGGAGGCCATCGAAGATGGCCGCGTCGATGCGGCGGTGCACTCGCACAAGGATTTGCCAACCGCCGATGACCCGAGATTCACAATTGCTGCGATACCGCTACGCAACGACCCCCGTGACGCCCTGGTAGCCCGCGACGGGCTGGTGCTCGGGGAATTGCCGGTCGGAGCGCTGGTAGGCACATCCTCACCGCGACGGGCGGCACAGCTTAGAGCATTGGGTCTCGGTTTGGAAATCCGCCCCCTACGAGGCAACCTAGATACCAGGTTGAACAGGGTAAGCAGTGGTGATCTTGACGCCATCGTGGTGGCCCGGGCAGGTCTAGCCCGGCTGGGCCGCCTCGATGACGTCACCGAGACGCTTGA
>PLSK01000166.1 GCA_003165155.1 Mycobacterium sp.
CAGATCATTCCGTGGAACTTCCCGATCCTGATGGGCGCCTGGAAACTGGCCCCGGCGCTGGCGGCCGGCAACACGGTGGTGCTCAAGCCCGCCGAGCAGACCCCGGCCTCAATCCTCTACCTGATGTCGCTGATCGGCGATCTGTTGCCGGCCGGTGTCGTCAACGTCGTCAACGGGTTTGGCGTCGAAGCAGGTAAGCCCCTGGCATCCAGCAACCGGATCGCCAAAGTCTCGTTCACCGGGGAAACCACCACCGGGCGCCTCATCATGCAATACGCGTCGCAGAACCTGATCCCGGTCACCCTGGAACTGGGCGGCAAGAGCCCGAACATCTTCTTCTCCGACGTGATGGCCGCCAACGACAACTTCCAGGACAAGGCGCTGGAAGGGTTCACCATGTTCGCCCTCAACCAGGGCGAGGTGTGCACGTGTCCGTCGCGCAGCCTGATCCAGGCCGACATCCACGACGAGTTCCTGGAACTGGCGGCGATCCGAACCAAGGCGATCCGCCAGGGCGATCCGCTGGACACCGAAACCATGCTGGGTTCCCAGGCCTCCAACGACCAGCTGGAAAAGATCTTGTCCTACATCGAAATCGGCAAAGGGGAGGGCGCCAAGATCATCACCGGCGGCGAGCGCGCCGAGTTGGGCGGCGACCTGTCCGGGGGCTACTACATGCAGCCGACGATCTTCAGCGGGAACAACAAGATGCGCATCTTCCAGGAGGAGATTTTCGGGCCGGTGGTGACGGTGGCGTCGTTCACCGACTACGACGACGCGCTGGGCATCGCCAACGACACCCTCTACGGCCTGGGTGCTGGCGTGTGGAGCCGCGACGGCAACACCGCCTACCGCGCCGGACGCGACATCCAGGCCGGCCGGGTCTGGGTCAACTGCTACCACGTCTACCCGCCCCACGCGGCCTTCGGTGGCTACAAGCAATCAGGATTTGGCCGGGAGACCCACAAGATGGCGCTCGACCACTACCAGCAGACGAAGAACCTGCTGGTGTCCTACTCCGACAAGGCGGTCGGGTTGTTCTGATGAACGTCGCTCCTCCGGGTGCCGTCGTCACTCCAGCCGCCGCCGAGCTACTTGCTCGCCTGCAGGACCGGCACGGTCCGGTGATGTTCCACCAGTCCGGCGGCTGCTGTGACGGATCGTCGCCGATGTGCTACCCGTGCGGGGACTTCCTCGTCGGTGACCGCGACGTCTTGCTCGGCATACTCGATGTGGGGGGCGAGGGCGTCGCGGTGTGGATCTCCGGGCCCCAGTACGAGGCCCATTACCGAGGAGCGCAGCACACCCAGCTGGTCATTGACGTGGTGCCCGGCCGGGGCGGCGGGTTCAGCCTGGAGGCCCCGGAGGGCGTGCGCTTCCTCAGTCGTGGGCGGGTCTTCAACGATTCGGAAAAGGCCATGATACAAGCGATTCCGGTGATCACCGGCGCAGCTTACGAGCGCGGTCAACGCCCGTCGGAACGTGGTCAGGTGGTGGCCGCTGATGCGACAACTAATGAACGGGCCACGCCGGGAATGTCTGCGTGATACCGCTTCCGCGTCCGTGGCTGCTGGCTGGCGCCATGCTGATCGGCAGCGCGGTCGGACTGCTGGCGGGGGTGGCATTCACCGCGGTGGTGCATGCGCGGATCAGGCCGGACGTCATTGTCGCGTTGGTGGTCGGTATACCCAGCGTGATCGGGCTGCTGACGATCCTGCTTTCCGGACGTCGATGGGTCACGACGGTCGGCGCATTCCTGCTCGCGTTGGCGCCGGGCTGGTTCGGTACGCTCGTCGCTCTGCGGGTGGCGTCCGGTGGCTGAACGCGATCACCCGTCGAACCCGGGGACCGAGGCATTCGTGCCGGATTTTGATGACACCGGCGAGGATTCGGTGCCGTTCGTGCCGGACTTCAGCGACACGGGCTCACAGCCGTCGCTATTGCCGCTGGTAGGCCAACACGAGCCGAAGGAGGCACCCGAAACCCCTGAGTCGGCCTCGCCGGACGCGGCGGCGGCGCACTCGGTCACCGTTCCCGGGCGGTACCAGTACCTGAAGTGGTGGAAGTTGGCTCTGGTGATCCTGGGCGTGTGGATCGCCGCGGCGGAGGTGGGGCTGAGTCTGTTCTATTGGTGGTTTCACACCGTCGACAAGACGGCGGCGGCGTTCATGGTCCTGGTGTACGTCGTCGCGTGCGTCGTAGCTGCCGTGATGCTGGCGATGGTGCAGGGCAGGCCGCTGATTTCGGCGTTGTCGATCGCGGTGATGTCTGGGCCGTTTGCCTCCGCCGCTGCCGCGGCGCCGCTCTACGGCTACTACTACTGCGCGCGGGTGAGCCACTGCGTGGTCGGCTTCATTCCGTACTGACGCCACCGGCCACTAGGGTGGGGGCGTGACCCACTATGACGTCGTCGTCGTCGGAGCCGGTCCCGGCGGATATGTCGCGGCCATTCGCGCCGCTCAGTTAGGCCTGAACACCGCGGTCGTGGAGCCGAAATACTGGGGCGGAGTCTGCCTCAACGTCGGCTGCATTCCGTCTAAGGCGCTGCTGCGCAACGCCGAACTCGCGCACATCTTCACCAAAGAGGCCAAGACTTTCGGCATCGGCGGCGAGGCGACCTTCGATTATGGGATCGCCTACGACCGGAGCCGCAAGGTCGCCGAGGGCCGCGTCGCCGGCGTGCACTTCCTGATGAAAAAGAACAAGATCACCGAGATCCACGGGTACGGGAGATTTGCCGACGCCAACACGCTGGCCGTCGAACTGAACGACGGCGGTAGCGAAACCATTACGTTCGACAACGCCATCATCGCCACCGGCAGCAGCACCCGGCTCGTTCCGGGCACGTCGTTGTCCGCCAACGTGGTCACCTACGAGGAACAGATCCTGTCCCGGGAGTTGCCCGAATCGATCATCATCGCCGGGGCCGGTGCCATCGGGATGGAGTTTGGCTACATCCTGAAGAACTACGGCGTCGACGTGACGATCGTCGAATTCCTGCCTCGCGCGCTGCCCAACGAGGACGCCGAGGTGTCCAAAGAGATCGAGAAACAGTTCAAGAAGCTGGGCGTCAAGATCCTTACCGGCACCAAGGTCGAGTCCATAACCGACAGTGGCTCCGGCGGCTCCGGAGTCACGGTGATCGTCAGCAAGGGTGGTCAGTCCCAGGAGCTCAAAGCCGAGAAAGTCTTGCAGGCCATCGGGTTTGCGCCCAACGTCGAGGGCTATGGACTGGAAAAGGCCGGGGTCCGGCTGACCGAACGCAAGGCCATCGGGATCGATGACTACATGCGCACCAACGTCGGTCACATTTACGCGATCGGAGACGTCACCGCATTGTTGCAGCTCGCGCATGTCGCTGAGGCTCAAGGCGTGGTGGCTGCCGAAACCATCGCCGGCGCAGAGACTTTAGCGCTCGGCGACTACCGTATGCTGCCCCGCGCCACGTTCTGCCAGCCGCAGGTCGCCAGCTTTGGGCTCACCGAGCAGCAAGCCCGGGACGAAGGACACGACGTTGTGGTGGCGAAGTTCCCGTTCACCGCGAACGCCAAAGCCCATGGTGTCGGTGATCCCAGTGGATTCGTTAAGCTGGTCGCAGACGCCAAGTACCTCGAACTCTTGGGCGGACACATAATCGGCCATGACGTGTCCGAGCTGCTGCCGGAACTCACGCTGGCGCAGAAATGGGATCTGACGGCCACCGAGTTGGCCCGCAACGTGCACACGCATCCGACCATGTCAGAGGCGCTGCAGGAGTGTTTCCACGGTTTGACCGGCCATATGATCAATTTCTGAGCCGCCAATGAAGAGCACCGATACTCAGGGAACCGTTGTGGGCGCCATCGGTGGCGTGGCCACCGGTTATGTCCTGTGGCTGGTGGCCTACTCCATCGGAGACGACATCGCGACGGTAAGCCAGTGGAGTCCGATCGTGTTGCTGCTCTCGGTTGCGCTGGCGGTATGCGCCGGGGTGTGGGGCTGGTCGCTGCGCCGGCGCGGCATGCGGCTATGGGCGTCTTTCGCTTTCGGCCTGCCGCTGCTGCCGATGATACTGACGCTGGCCGTGCTCGCCGATATTCTCATTTAGGGATTACCGCGGGTTGTCCAGCGGGATGTCGAGGGCACTGATCGTCGCGGCCAGACCGTCGTATTGGCTTGCCAGCAAACAGAATTCGATCAGCCGTCGCCGATCCAGGTAACCTTCGAGCTGCTGCCAGGTGCCGCTGGTGATGGTGCGGTCCTTGATGAACTCATCGGTCGCCTGCAACAGCGTCTGCTGCCGGGCGCTGAGCTTTTCGCCGACTCCTTCCGGCACGCCGGGCCACGCGAAAATCCCAGCTTGGATGTCCGCGTCTAGGCCTGCCTTGCGCGCCATCCGACGATGATGCTGCAGCTCGTATTCGCACGTGCGCAAATGTGCGACGCGCAGGATCACCAACTCGGTGTCGATCCGCGGCAGCCGCCCGCTCAACAGCCGCGTGCCATATACCGCCCACGCCCAGAACAGAAGTCGACGCTGACCGAGCGTGGTGAACAGATGCATCTCCGGCGCCCGGACTTGGCGCGCGGCTAACTTCGTGATCACCCAGTTGATCAGCCCCAGCTGGCGAAATCCGCTCGGCGGGATACGGCCGACTTCGCCCGCCTGATCGCCCGTCACGCTTGCTTCACCAGGTAAGGCGACACGGTGCTGCGGTGTTCGTCGAGATCGAGTGCGCGCCCCAGAGCGGGGAACGCGCGCTGCGGACAGTTGTCCCGCTCGCAGACGCGGCAACCCGCGCCGATAGGTGTGGCCACGGTATTTGGGTCCTCCGACAAATCGAGTCCTTCCGAGTAGACGAGCCGGTGAGCGTGGCGGAGTTCGCAGCCCAGTCCGATCGCGAAGGTTTTACCCGGCTGACCGTACCGGGCGGCGCGGCGCTCCACGGTGCGCGCCACCCACATGTAGTTGCGGCCGTCGGGCATCTGGGCGATCTGCACCAGGATCTTGCCCGGGTTGGCGAACGTTTCGTAGACGTTCCACAAGGGGCAGGTCCCGCCGCTGGAGGAGAAGTGGAAGCCGGTGGCCGACTGGCGTTTTGACATGTTCCCGGCCCGGTCCACCCGGATGAACGAGAACGGTACGCCGCGCATCGAAGGTCGTTGCAGCGTAGACAGCCGGTGCGCGATGGTCTCGTAGCTCACCGAGTAGAAGGCCGACAGCCGCTCGACGTCGTAGCGGAAGTTCTCGGCGACGTCGTGGAACTGGCGGTAGGGCAGTATCGCGGCCGCGGCGAAGTAATTGGCCAGCCCGAGCCGGGCCAGCGTGTGCGACTCGTCGCTGGTGAACTTGCCCTCTTCGACCATGCTGTCGATCAGATCGCCGAACTCCAGGTATGCCAATTCGGCGGCCATTTTGAACACCTGCTGACCCGATGCGAGATGATTGCTGATTTCGAGCGTGTTGGTGGTGGGGTCATAACGGTGCAGCACCGTGTCACCAAGGTCGATCCGCCTGGTGATGTGGACTCCGTGCACCTCGGCGAGCCGGCGGGTCAACTCCCGTGCCAGGTCGCCGTGGTGTAACCGCATCTGGTTCGTCAGGTCTTCGGCGGCGGTGTCCAGCTCGTGCAGGTAATTCTGGCGTTGGTAGAAGTAGTCGCGCACCTCTTCGTGGGGCATCGTGATCGAGCCGGTACCACTGCCGTCGGAGAACCGTTCCTCGGTGGCGGCAGCCAGCTGCGCGGTGGTGATCCGGTAGCGCCGGTGCAGGTTGACCACCGCGCGGGCCAGGGCGGGATGGGCGCTGACCATTTCGGCGATTTCGGGCGGGTCGACGTCGATGCCCAGATCGCGGTCCAAGGTCACCTCCCGCAGTTCGGCGACCAGCCGGGTGTCGTCCTGGGGCGCAAAGAAGGTCGCATCCACACCGAACACCTCGGTGATCCTGAGCAGCACGGCCACGGTCAGCGGGCGAACGTCGTGCTCGATCTGGTTGAGGTAGCTCGGCGAGATCTCCAGCATCTGCGCCAGGGCGGCCTGACTGAACCCGCGCTCGCTACGCAGCTGGCGAACACGTGAGCCGACGAAAGTTTTGGACACTTTGCCGAGCCTACCCGCGCTGCGAAGGCATGATTCGCAGAGTTGGCACGGGTGGTGGCCAGGGTCCGGGCGTTGGCATGATTCGAATGGGAAGTTTGGAGGTAACCCCGGCGGGTAGCCTGAGCTGGGCACTGAGAGATAACGGGAGCGAAGCGGTGAGCCTGGACAAAACGATGATGCCGGTGCCGGACGGTCACCCCGACGTGTTCGACCGCGAGTGGCCACTGCGGGTTGGCGACGTCGACCGCACCGGCCGGCTGCGGCTGGACGCGGGTTGCCGCCACATCCAAGACATCGGCCAGGACCAGCTGCGCGAGATGGGCTTCGAGGACACCCATCCGCTGTGGATCGTGCGCCGGACCATGGTCGACCTGATTCGCCCGATCGAATTCCAGGACATGTTGCGCATGCGGAGATGGTGTTCGGGCACGTCGAACCGGTGGTGCGAGATGCGGGTACGCATAGATGGGAAGCGCGGGCGCGGCCTGATCGAATCCGAGGCGTTCTGGATCAACATCAACCGGGAGACCCAGATGCCGTCGCGCATGGTTGACGACTTCCTGACGGCTCTGCAAAAGACCACATCCGTCGATCGACTGCGGTGGAAGGGGTATCTGAAGCCGGGCAGCCGCGACGACGCGACGGAAATCCACGAGTTCCCGGTCCGGGGCACCGACATCGACTTTTTCGACCACATGAACAACTCGGTGTATTGGAGCGTCGTCGAGGACTACCTGGCTTCGCACCCCGAACTGCTGCGGTGGCCGATGCGCACCACGATCGAACACGAGGCGCCGGTTGCGCTCGGCGACAAGCTGGAGATCGTCTCGCACGTGCACCCGCCCGGATCGACCGATCAATTCGGTCCCGACCTGGTTGACCGCACTGTTACAACGCTCACATATGCCGTTGGTGACGAGACGAAAGCCGTCGCCGCGCTCTTCTCGCTCTAACCGGACAAGCGTCCCGGTAAATCACCCGTTGACCTGCGAAGTTTGGTTACTGGTGAGTAGCTTCTGAAACGGTTCAGTAAATAAGCAACTTCGCAATATTCGCAAATTGGTTGGAAGTCGTGGCCGAAATTTGCAAGTGAAATGGGTGGACCAGCGTCGACAGGCTGTGCCATGGTCGTGTTAGCACACCAGTGAAGGTGAACAGTTCAACATCGCGATTGTTAAGGAGCGAAGCCCAATGTCTGTCGTTGGCACCCCGAAGAGCCCCGAGCAGATCCAGCACGACTGGGACACCAATCCCCGCTGGAAGAACGTCACCCGTACTTACTCCGCCGGAGACGTCGTCGCCCTGCAGGGCAGCGTGGTTGAGGAGAGCACCCTGGCCCGCCGCGGCGCGGAGGTGCTGTGGGAGGAGCTGCATGACCTGGAGTGGGTCAACGCGCTCGGCGCCCTCACCGGCAATCAGGCCGTGCAGCAGGTGCGTGCCGGCCTCAAGGCCATCTATTTGTCCGGCTGGCAGGTCGCCGGTGACGCCAACCTTTCCGGCCACACCTACCCCGACCAGAGCCTGTACCCCGCCAACTCGGTGCCGCAGGTCGTTCGCCGGATTAACAACGCACTGGTGCGTGCGGACCAGATCGCCAAGGTCGAGGGCGATCGTTCCGTCGAGAACTGGCTGGCCCCGATCGTCGCGGACGGCGAGGCCGGCTTCGGTGGCGCGCTGAACGTGTTCGAGTTGCAGAAGGCCATGATCGCCGCTGGTGTCGCGGGTTCACACTGGGAGGACCAGCTGGCCTCGGAGAAGAAATG
>PLSK01000112.1:0-16517 GCA_003165155.1 Mycobacterium sp.
CCGAAGTGCACCGACTGTGCCGTCCGCACCTGGAGCCCGGCCCGATGGCCAACAGCGTGCCCGGCCACTGGACCCCGCATGTCACCATGGCCCGCCGGGTTGGTGACGCCCAACTCGGACGGGCACTGCGCACGGCGGGGCGCCCGTCGCAGATCGAGGGCCGCTTCGCGGGCCTGCGCCGCTGGGACGGCAACGAGCGCGCCGAATACCTGATCGACTGACCCGCTACCCTAACGTGAGCTCAGGACGCATTAGAGATTGAAGGAGTACGGGGTGACTCAGGCGGCGACTCGGCCTACGAAGACCGAAAGCACCGACATTTTGACCGAAGCCCGGCAGCAGGTATTGGAGCGCGGCGAAGGACTCAGCCGCGACCAGGTGTTGCGGGTGCTGCAGCTTCCTGACGAGCGGCTCGAGGAGCTGCTGGCGCTGGCTCACGAGGTGCGGATGCGCTGGTGTGGGCCCGAGGTCGAGGTCGAGGGCATCATCAGCCTGAAAACCGGTGGCTGCCCCGAGGATTGTCATTTCTGCTCGCAGTCCGGGCTTTTCGCGTCGCCGGTGCGCAGCGCCTGGCTCGATGTGCCCAGCCTGGTCGAGGCGGCCAAACAGACCGCTAAGTCGGGTGCCACCGAGTTCTGCATCGTGGCGGCGGTGCGCGGACCCGACGAGCGATTGATGTCCCAGGTCGCGGCGGGCATCGAGGCGATTCGCGACGAGGTCGACATCAACATCGCCTGCTCGCTGGGGATGCTGACCTCCGAGCAGGTGGAGCAGCTTTCGGCCATGGGCGTGCACCGCTACAACCACAACCTCGAGACGGCGCGGTCGTTTTTCACCAACGTCGTCACCACCCATACCTGGGAGGAGCGCTGGCAGACGTTGTCGATGGTCCGCGACGCCGGCATGGAGGTGTGCTGCGGCGGCATCCTCGGCATGGGGGAGACACTGGAGCAGCGCGCCGAATTCGCCGCCGACCTGGCCGAGCTCGATCCCGACGAGGTGCCGCTGAACTTCCTCAACCCCCGGCCGGGCACGCCGTTCGGCGACCTGGAGGTGCTGCCGGCCAGCGAAGCGCTCAAGTCGGTGGCCGCCTTCCGGCTGGCTTTGCCACGCGCCATGCTGCGCTTCGCCGGCGGCCGCGAGATCACCCTCGGTGACCTCGGCGCCAAACAGGGCATCCTGGGCGGCATCAACGCCGTGATCGTCGGCAATTACCTGACCACCCTCGGCCGCGCCGCCGAAGCCGATCTGGAACTGCTCGAGGATCTGCAGATGCCGATCAAGGCGCTCAACGCGAGCTTGTGACTTACAACGTCTACACCGGGGAACTGGCGGGCACGGCGATGCCCGCCGCGGCCCGGCTGGGTCTTGAGCCGCCGCGGTTCTGCGCGGAATGCGGGCGTCGGATGATCGTCCAGGTTCGCCCCGACGGCTGGCGGGCGAAATGCTCGCGGCACGGAGAGGTCGACTCGGCCGACATGGAGGCGCAGCGGTGACGCGCGCGGTCGGCAAGGTGGTGCTGGGCCTGACGCTGGCCGGCGTCGTCGTCGGCGGCCTGTGGGCATGGATTGCCCCGCCGATCCATGCCGTGGTGGCACTCGCCCACTCGGGTGAGCGGGTGCACGACTACCTCGGCAGCGAATCCCAGCACTTTTTCGACGCGCCGTGCCTGCTGTTGGGCCTGCTGACTTTTGTGGCGGTCGTGGCGCCGATACTGCTGTGGCAATGGCGCGAATCCCGGGGGCCGGGGACGGTCGTCGGGCTCGTGGTCGGTCTGGTGAGCGGCGCCGCGGTGGCCGGGGCGGTGGGGGTGGCGTTGGTTCGGCTGCGCTACGGCGCGTTGAACTTTGACACGGTTGCGCTGTCGGGTGGCGAACACAAGCTGGCGTACGTCGTCGAGGCGCCGCCGGTGTTCTTCTCGCACGCGTTGCTGCCGCTGGCGGCCACTCTCATCTGGCCGGCAGGGATCGCCGCGCTGGTTTATGCGGTGATCGCCGCTGGGAGCGCGCGCGACGATCTGGGCGGGCGTGTTGTGGCCGCGGATCCGACGGACGCGCTGCCGATGGAGCCGGAAGCTTTCGTCCCGTAACTCTCGTCACATCTGCAACATCCGTCTCTCCGGAAGTCGGCAGGATGTTTGTCCACCTTCACGCGACAACTTGGCTGTGGCACGCAGATCGAGCACGCGTTGGCGTATCCGGTACTCGGTCGAGCGCGGGACTTCCCCCGGTCCGTACAGGCCTCGGCCAAGCCGATTGACCCTGCCGCGTTCGATCTCCCACCGCAGTGCATCCGATACGGCCTTGGATGCGCGTCCGCGGACCGAAAAGTTCCGCGCGCGAAGGTCTTCGATCATTTCATTGACGGTGGCCCGCCCGTGGTGCATGAGGTGCATCGTCAGGGAATAGCGAAGCTCGACGCCTCGGAGTAAGTGGTACATGCCCGAACGTTCGCACGCAGGTATGACACCAGCCGAAGTTGTCGCGTGTAGGTGGACAAACATCCTGCCGACTTCTGCAGAGACGCGTGGGGCGGAAGTGACTCGCCCGTCACAGCGGACGGCGGGTAACTTTCCTGCCGGTGAGGACTTTGGCGGCGATCACGGCCAGCCGGGCCATGCCGGCGTAGGTCGCGGGGTTGAACATGGTCGGCCACACGGTTCGAATGAGGTGGTCCGAAAGCGGTCGGCCGGCGAACCGGTCGGTGAGCCAGCGCAGCGCCATCGGGGCGGACAGCGGGTGCAGCAGCATGTGTTCGTTGAACGCGTCGCGGTGGTAGCTGACGTCGGCGCCGCCCGCCGAATAGGCATCGGCCAGCACGTCGATGTCCTTGACGTCTATCAGATAGTCGTGCACGGCCTGGACGATCAACACCGGCGGCGCCGGTACCGCGGCGCCCAGCTTGATGTTTTCGAACACGTGCGAGACCTCGGGCGTCGAGAGGATGTCCTCCAGCGGCTCGTCGAGATAGGCGCCCATGTTCTTGCCGGCCATCCGGATCACCGCTGCCACGGTGGTCATCGTCTTCAACGAGTCCAGCAGGGCGCGTCCCTCTTCGTTGGTGTGCTCTTTGATCACCTTGTCCAGCCCGGGGTAGGCGTGCACGAGCGCGGCCACCACCATCGCGGGCAGGCCGGACAGGACACCGCCGTTGAGCCGGCGGAAGGTGTTGCCCAGGTCGCCGACGGGCGAGCCCAGTACCGCCCCGACGATGTTCAGCTCGGGTGCGTAGTCGCCGCACATTTCGGCGGCCCAGGCGCTGGCCAGTCCACCGCCGGAGTACCCCCACAACGCGATGGGCGCCGACGGGGACAATTCAACGCGTTCCGAACCCAGGACGGCCCGGATCCCGTCCAGCACCCGGTAGCCGGGTTCGAATGGTGCGCCCCAGGTGCCCTGCAGGCCTTCGTGATCGGGTATCGATACCGCCCAGCCTTCGGCGAGCGCGGCGACGATCAGCAACAGCTCCAACTGCGCCAGCGAACCGAGGGCCTTCGCCCGCCTGCGCAGTGCGTAGGACGGAAAACAGCGCGACGACACGGCGTCGATCGCGCACTGGTAGGACAGCAGCGGGCAGCGCTGCCCTGGCGCCAGGTCCGCCGGCAGGATCACCGTTGTGACCGTCGCCTCGGCGTTGCCGTGCATGTCCGTCGTCCGGTACAGCAGCTGGGTAGCGGTGAGGGGCTGCGGAATCAGGCCCAGAAACGCCACCTCGACGTCACGTGAGCGCAGCACCGTCCCGGGCGCGGCGTGCTGAAAGCCGGCGGGTGGCTGGTAGAAGGGATCGTCGGTGGGCAGCAGCGGGCGCACCTTGCGCTCTACGTCCTCGTGCGCAGGCCGGCCGATCCACTCGGCGCCACTTGCTTTAGCCAAATTGCCGAGTTCACCCATAACCCTCAATTTACGCACATCGGGACCTGGCCCATCCCGGAAGCTCCCGTGCGCCCCGTCACAAGTCATGTCACACGTGACCTGGGTCGCTCTTCACCGGAGCGACAACCGGCCGCCGAGCCTGCGCTTATGGCACCCAGCCTGCGCTCAGGCCCCCGAATTCAAGGGGGGTGAGTTCCGTGGGATCGGAAGGCTAGCGCGGCGTTACGTGCCGGCGATATTGCTGAGCAGCACGCAGGCGCGGGCAATCACGTCCTGATCGTCCGGGCTGAGTGCGTGTAATTGGGCGTCCAGCCAGGCGTGACGTTGGTTTCGGGCGGCGCCGGCGAGCTCGGCGCCTTCGGGAGTGATGCGGAACAACACTTTCCGGCGGTCGTTCGGGTCGGGGGTGCGGACCGCATAGGCGGCCGAGGTGAGCCGGTTCACGCTCTGACTCATCGACGCGGGGGCCACCTGGTCGTATGCGCTGAGCTGGGTCAGGGTCTGCGGGCCGTGCTTGTGCAGCCGGGTGAGGACCTCGAGCGCCGTGTCTCCGAGGCTGCCTTCTGGGCGTTCGCTGCGAAAGCGGCGGTAGAGCCGCCACACCGCTGATCGCACTTGACCGCCGAGCCCGGCGTCACCGAGAACGCCGGGGTGCTCGCCGGTTGCACGTGTCTCCATGGGTCGTTAGTATACCTAAAAGATAGTCTTTAGTATACCTAATGGCTCAATACCTCCGAGAGGCAAGACATGACTTCCACCGGCTCCACCAGATACGACGGGGACACCTGGGACCTGGCATCCAGCGTCGGGGCGACCGCGACCATGGTGGCGGCGGCCCGCGCGATGGCGACCCGCGCCGACCGGCCGCTGATCAATGACCCGTACGCCGAACCACTGGTCCGGGCGGTCGGCATAGACCTGCTCACCCGGCTGGCCAGCGGGGATCTGGATCCGACTGAATTAAGCGATGTCGTCGACGGGGCGCGCCTGGCCGACATGGCGACGGTGCGCACCAAGTTCTACGACGAATTCTTCGTGGACGCGACCAAGGGCGGCATCAACCAAGTCGTGATTCTGGCGTCAGGGCTTGATTGCCGCGGCTACCGGTTGGCATGGCCGGCCGGGACGGTCGTCTACGAGGTGGACCAGCCGCAGGTCATCGAGTTCAAGACCCGGACCCTGGCGGGGCTGGGCGCCGCTCCGAGTGCCGAGCTGCGAGTCGCGGCGGTTGACCTGCGCGACGATTGGCCCAGCGTACTGCGCACCGCAGGATTCGACCCGAACCTGCCGACCGCGTGGAGTGCCGAGGGCTTGCTGGGCTACCTCCCCCCAGAAGCACAAGACCGCCTGCTGGACACAATCACCGAACTGAGCGCTGCGGGTAGCCGGTTGGCCACCGGAAGCGAGAACAATTCCGGGCCGGCCGACGAGGAGAAGCTCAAGGAACGCATGCAGCGAATCTCCGAAACCTGGCGAGCGCGCGGTTTCGACCCGGACATGAGCAGCCTCATGTACTTCGGCGACCGCAACGAAGTGGCCCCCTATCTGTCCGACCGTGGTTGGGACGTGGCCACTCGCAGCGCCCACGACCTCTTCGCGGCCAACGGATTTCCGCCCTTCGACGGCGATAACGTCCGGATGGGCGACCATGTCTACGTCAGCGGCACCCTCGACGAAAGGGCGAAATAAGTGCCCAACCCGCTCGGCCGCGCGCTCCGCAATCGGCGTGCCGGTCACCACACGCTGGTCTGGGCCCGCCCCGACCTGCAGGCGCCCGAGAGCTTCGCCCTCACCAGCCCCGCCTTCGACCACGGCACCCCGATCCCGGAACGGCACCGTGGCCGGCTCTTCGGCGCCAACATCTCACCTGCCCTAGCCTGGACAACGCCACCGGCCGGCACCGCGGAACTCGTGCTCATCGTGCAAGACCCTGACGTGCCGTTCGGGAACGCCAACACCCACGCCCTGACCGTCGGCATCGACCCGGCGCTGCACGGGATCCCGGAGAACGGCCTCACCGACCCCAGTCCGATCGGCGGACTCAAACACGGCAGAGGCACCCTCGGCCGTCGCGGCTGGGCCGGGCCGCTGCCTATCCCGTCGCACGGACCCCACTCCTACGTTTTCCAGCTCTTCGCCGTGGACGTCCGGCTTAGCCTGTCCGACAAATTCACCCGCAGCGACGCACTCCACGCAGTGACCGGACACGTCATCGGGCGCGCCCGACTCGACGGCACCTACGAAATCCCGTAGCCGAGAGGCCCTGGAGGCCTGAGGGCGGCAAATTCGTCGGTGACCCGCAGCCGGGAGTCGGTGAAGTGATACAGCGCTGCCGGCCGGCCGCCGCTGCGCCCGGACTGCGCGATGGTGCCGGTCTGGGTGATGACGCCGCGACGGACCAGCACTCGCTGCAGATTCGTCGCGTCGACCTGATAGCCCAGTGCCGCGCCATAGATGTCACGCAGCGTCGAGAGCGCGAATTCTTTTGGTGCCAAGGCAAATCCAATATTGGTGTACGACATCTTGGCGGCAAGTCTTGCCTGCGCGTGGGTGACCATGGGGCCGTGATCAAAGGCCATCCGTGGCAGCGAATTCACCGGATGCCAGCGGGTGTCCGGTGGCAGCTCCGGGGTGGCGGGGGAGGGCACCAGGCCGAGGAAGGTCGAGGCGATCACCCGGGTGCCCGGCAGCCGGTTGGGCTCGGAGAACACCGCGAGCTGCTCGAGGTGTGCCAGCTCTTGCAGGTCGACCTTCTCGGCCAGTTGGCGCCGAACCGAGGTGATCATGTCCTCGTCAGTGCGCAGCCGTCCGCCCGGCAGCGACCACGCGCCCTTCTGCGGATCCTGCGCACGTTCCCATAACAGAACGTTTAGCTGCGGTTTTTCTGTTCGGTGGCCCTTCTTAACCTGCTGTGTGACGTGCCGAACCTGGAACACGACCGCGAGCACTTCATGCGCGGTGCTAGTATTAGGCATGTTTTCGATTATAAGTCGAAAACCTCTGGGCCGAAAGGAGCCGCCATGACGGTGCTGAATCGCATGGATACGCCCGCGGACGAGATGGTCGCTCAAATCACGAATTCGCCCACCGGCTACGGCGGTGTCGACGGTGACCAGCAGTGGGCCGCCGAGGTGCGCCGCCTGGCGCGGTTGCGCGGCGCCACCCTGCTGGCACACAACTACCAGCTGCCCGCCATCCAGGACGTGGCCGACCACGTGGGGGACTCGCTGGCGCTGTCGCGGATCGCCGCTGAGGCGCCCGAGGACACCATCGTGTTCTGCGGTGTGCACTTCATGGCCGAGACCGCCAAGATGCTCAGCCCGGACAAGACCGTGCTCATTCCGGACCAGCGGGCCGGCTGCTCGCTGGCCGACTCGATCACCGCCGCGGAACTGCAGGCCTGGAAGGACGAGTACCCCGGCGCCGTCGTCGTCTCCTACGTGAACACCACCGCGGCTGTCAAGGCGCTCACCGACATCTGCTGCACGTCGTCCAACGCGGTCGACGTGGTCGAGTCCATCGATCCCGACCGCGAAGTGCTGTTCTGCCCGGACCAATTCCTCGGGGCCCACGTCCGTCGCGTAACCGGACGCAAGAACGTGCACGTGTGGGCGGGCGAATGTCACGTGCACGCCGGGATCAACGGCGAAGAGCTCACCGACCAGGCCCGCGCGCATCCCGATGCAGAACTGTTCGTGCATCCGGAATGCGGTTGCGCCACTTCGGCTCTGTACCTCGCCGGGGAAGGCGCCTTCCCGTCGGACCGGGTCAAGATCTTATCCACCGGCGGCATGCTCGAGGCGGCCCGTGAGACGCGCGCCCGCGAGGTGCTGGTCGCCACCGAGGTCGGCATGTTGTACCAACTGCGCCGGGCCGCACCGGAGGTCGACTTCCGCGCGGTCAACGACCGCGCGTCATGCAAGTACATGAAGATGATCACGCCCGCGGCCCTGCTGCGCTGCCTGATCGAGGGGGCCGACGAAGTTCACGTCGATCCCGAAGTCGCGGCGGCGGGGCGGCGCAGTGTGCAGCGAATGATCGAAATCGGGCAGCCGGGCGGCGGCGAATGATGGCTCTTCCCAACTGGACTCACGCCGCCGACGTCGTCGTGATCGGCACCGGGGTCGCGGGATTGGCCGCCGCGTTGGCCGCGCACCGGGCCGGGCGCAGCGTCGTCGTCCTCAACAAGGCCGACCAGACATACGGGGCGACCGCGACGCACTACGCGCAGGGCGGCATTGCCGTCGTGCTGCCCGACAACGACGATTCTGTTGACGCCCATGTTGCCGACACGCTGGCCGCCGGCGCAGGCCTGTGCGATCCCGACGCGGTGTACTCGATTGTCGCCGACGGCTACCGCGCGGTCACCGAATTAGTTGGTGCCGGAGCCCGATTCGACGAATCGGTCCCGGGCCAGTGGGCGCTGACCCGCGAAGGCGGNNACGCGGCCGGCATGCTGGACATCCGAAGCGGCCACGTGGCGCTGCGGGTGCTGCACGACGGGACGGCCGTCACGGGGGTATCGGTGCTCAGCCCGGACGGGTACGGCATCATCAGCGCCCCCACGGTGATCCTGGCCTCCGGCGGGCTCGGTCACCTCTACAGCGCGACGACCAACCCCAGCGGGTCCACCGGCGACGGGATCGCGTTGGCGCTGTGGGCGGGCGTGGCGGTCAGCGACCTCGAGTTCATCCAGTTTCACCCGACCATGTTGTTTGACGGCCGCACTAGTGGCCGGCGGCCGCTGGTCACCGAGGCCATCCGCGGCGAGGGCGCGATATTGATTGACCGCAACGGCGATTCGGTGACCGCGGGGGTGCATCCGATGGGCGACCTGGCGCCGCGCGACGTCGTCGCCGGTGCCGTCGACGCGCGGCTGAAGGCCACCGGCGATGCGTGTGTCTATCTGGACGCCCGCGGCATCGACGGCTTCGAGACCCGGTTCCCGACCGTCACGGCCGCGTGCCGGGCGGCCGGCATCGACCCGGTACGCCAACCGATCCCGGTGGTTCCGGGAGCGCACTACAGCTGCGGCGGCATCGTCACCGACGTGTACGGCCAAACCGAGCTGCCCGGGCTCTACGCCGCGGGCGAGGTGGCCCGCACCGGCATGCACGGCGCCAACCGGCTGGCGTCCAACAGCTTGCTGGAAGGTTTGGTGGTCGGCGGCCGCGCCGGAAAGGCCGCGGCAGCGCATGCATTAGGGGCCGGCCGGTCGCGCGCGAGCATGCCTGAACCGATCATCCACACCGCGCCGAAGCGCCGCGACCTGCAGCGCGCGATGAGCCGCGACGCCTCGGTGGTGCGCAGCGCCGCGGGGTTGCAGCGGTTGGCCCAGGCACTTGCTCAGCCAGTGTCCAAGGCGCGGGTTCGCGATGTGGCGGACCGTCGCGGTTTCGAGGACGTCGCGTTGGCGCTGACCGCCCGCGCGGTGACCGCCGCGGCCCTGGCCCGCAACGAAAGTCGCGGTTGCCACCACCGAGCCGAATACCCGGGCGCCGTGCCAGAAGAGGCACGCGGCATCGTGGTTCGGCTCAACGACGATCATCAGGCGGTGCGTGCGGAGGCGTTGGTGGCGGCCTGCTGATGACGCTCTCCGACAGCGAGCTGTCGGCCGCTCGAGACACCATTCGGCGCGGCCTCGAAGAAGACCTGCGCTACGGGCCCGACATCACCACGTCGGCGACGGTGCCCGCCGGGGCCGTGGCCACTGCGTCGATGGTGTCGCGCGAGCCGGGCGTGATCGCCGGGCTCGACATCGCCCTGTTGGTGCTCGATGAGGTGCTGGGCTCCGGCGGTTACCAGGTGCTCGACCGGGTCGAGGACGGCGCCCGGTTGCAGGCGGGTGAGTCGCTGCTGACGCTGCGGGCCGAAACCCGCGGCCTGTTGACCGCGGAGCGCACCATGCTGAACCTGATCTGCCACCTGTCCGGGATCGCGACCGTGACGGCGGCGTGGGTGGACGCCGTGGATGGCACCAAGGCAAAGGTCCGCGACACCCGCAAAACCCTGCCCGGCCTGCGTGCGCTGCAGAAGTACGCGGTGCGCGTCGGCGGCGGGGTCAACCACCGCCTGGGGCTGGGCGACGCGGCATTGATCAAGGACAACCACGTTGCGGCCGCGGGATCGGTGGTGGACGCCTTGCGGGCGGTGCGCGACGCCGCTCCAGGACTGCCGTGCGAAGTCGAGGTGGATTCGCTCGAGCAGCTTGATGAGGTGCTGGTCGAAAAGCCTGAGCTGATCCTGCTGGACAACTTCCCGGTGTGGCAGACGCAGATGGCCGTGCAGCGCCGGGACGCGCGCGCGCCCGCCGTGCTGCTCGAGTCGTCCGGCGGGCTCAGCCTGGAGACCGCGGCGACCTACGCGGCGACCGGTGTCGACTTCCTGGCCGTCGGGGCCCTGACTCACTCGGTGCGGGTGCTCGACATCGGTTTGGACATGTAGCTCAGTTTTCGTCTGGCGGCGTCCCCAGCCCCGGCCGCAGCTGCCAGCCGCGCCACTGGGCGAGCAGGCGCAGTGCCCCACCGACGCAGGTTGCGACGATCGTGCCCATTGGCGCGTGCCCGTAGTGGTTGAAGATCACCACCACCACGCTGGCTGCGACGGCGCAGGTGGCGTACAGAGTGTTGACGCCGAAGATCTGTGGGATCCGCCGGACGGTGAGATCCCGCAATGCTCCGCCGCCGACCGCGGTGATGGTGCCCAGCAGCACGGCCGGCAGCCAGCCCAGGCCGACGTCGAGAGTTTTCTGCGCGCCGGCCGCCGCCCAGCAACCCAGCGCCAGGGCGTCGACCACGGGGAATGCCGCGCCCCACACCCGGTCGTGGATTGGTGTGAGGAAGGCGACGATCGCCCCGGCGAGTGCGGTCGTGACGTACAGATAGTCCGTCAGCGCGACTGGAGGGCCGTGCTGCAGCAGGGTGTCGCGGATGACTCCGCCGCCCAGCCCGGACAAAATGGCCAACGCGACGAAGCCGACGGGGTCCATGCGTTGCTCGCGCGCCACGATTCCGCCGAGCAGCGCGTTGGCGAAGACCCCGGCGAGGTCGATCACGCGGAGAAAATCGCCGACCGTGCCTGTCACCCGACAACGTTTATCACTACTTGCCCGGTTAATGTCGCAGGCGATGACTACTTACGAGACACTCACGCTCGAGCAGACCGGACCCGTCACTCGAATCGTGCTCAACCGGCCGGATGCGGCCAACGGCATTGACGACACGTTGGCCCGAGAATTGGCGGACGCCGCGGTGCGCTGCGATGTGGCCGAGACGAAGGTCGTGCTGCTCACCGGCGCGGGTCGGTTCTTTTGCGCGGGGGGCGACTTGAAGGCGATGGCGGCGTCCCCGCTGGGTACCAGCCGATTCGTCAAGGGCATCGCCGACGACCTGCACCGCGCGATCTCGACGTTCGCCCGGATGGATGCCGTGTTGATCACCGCGGTCAACGGCACAGCGGCGGGGGCGGGGTTCAGCCTCGCGGTGCTCGGGGATCTGGTGCTGGCCGCCGAGTCTGCGTCATTCACGATGGCCTACACCAAGGCCGGGCTGAGTCCCGACGGCAGCTCGACCTACTACCTCCCGCGACTCATCGGCGTGCGCCGCACCCAGGAACTGATGCTCACCAACCGGCGGCTGTCGGCCCCGGAGGCATTGGAATGGGGATTGGTCACCGAAGTCGTGCCCAACGACGAATTGTCTTCCCGCGCCGACGCGCTGGCGGCTGAAATGGCCGCCGCGGCGGGGGCTTCCAACGCGGCCGTGAAGAAACTTCTGCTGATGAGCTTCGGNNAGGGTATCGACGCGTTCCTGAACAAACGCGCGCCGAAGTTCGCCTGAATCACCGCGCTGCGCGTCCCGTCGTCCGGTCGAGTGTGCGTCTAGGGCGGAAAAACCGCCGAAATCCCGCCCTACGCGCACACCCAAAGCCGTCAGTACACACCCAAAGCCGCCAGCGCACACTCAACCGCGCAGCAATGTGCGCGCTGCCGGCTTGGCGGCGTTGATCGCGGCCGGATCGCCCGCGATCCGGGACAGTTTTGGAACTGCTGGGCGGATGCGACCTATCGCCGGCCATCGACCGGATCGTTTCCTGGGAAGACGCTCCGTCGGTGTGGCCGACGATGACCGGGAAAACGGTCTTCACCAGGGTTTAAGCGAGGGATCGAGTCACTTGAGTCACAGTGGCCTCTGCTCCGGCCGGCAACACTGTTGCCCGGCTTCCAGCGACAACTGGCGCCGGGCCACCCAGAGTCGCTCGTAGGCGGACAACAGTGTTGCCGGTTCGCCAGGGACTCGTGTGGCGGATGTGACTATTGAGCGATATCCGCGACGAAGACCCCCATACGGCCCACCTGGAGCCGAGCCATCAACGGCAGGCCTTCGGCGTCGGAGCCCGCCGGCAGAATCCGCGTGTTGACGAGGTGCACCTCGCGGCGGCCGAAGCGCACGTCGGCCTCGCCGGCGGCCAACACGTTCTTGACCCAGTTCGTCTTGCCGTGGGCCAGGGCAATGGCCAGCACGTTTCCCTTGCGGTAAGTCGTCACGATGGTCTCGTAGGGCTTGCCGGATGTGCGGCCGCGATGCGTAATGGTCGCGGTTCCGGGCAGGTAGCGCGCGATCGGTTTGATCGCCCGGTTGAGGTATTTGACTTGAAGGTTCTCGAACCAGACCGGGAAAACCATCGGAACGCCCGGCGCATTGTTGGTGTGGCTCTTCCTAGACATGAGGCGCACTGTACCGGTCGAATAATTAGTTGGGCTGCTCTGGGACAATGGGTGCTGTGACCACCACGCCACCCTTGCTGGCCCGCATCGACTTGCGGGGCGCGGAGTTGACGGCTGCCCGGCTGCGGGCGGCCATTCCGCGCGGTGGCGCCGACGTGGAATCGGTGTTGGCTACCGTGCGCCCGATCGTGCAGGCGGTCGCCGAGCGCGGGGCCGAGGCGGCTTTGGAGTTCGGTGCGTCGTTCGACGGCGTGCGTCCCGCGACGGTTCGGGTGCCCCGCGCCGCGCTCGACGCTGCGCTGGCCGGGCTGGACCCCGACGTCCGCGACGCGCTGCAGGCGATGATCGATCGGACCCGCGTCGTGCACGCTGACCAGCGCCGCACCGATGTCACCACCACGCTTGGCCCGGGCGCGACCGTCACCGAGCGGTGGGTTCCCGTCGAGCGGGTGGGCCTCTATGTGCCCGGCGGCAACGCGGTGTATCCGTCCAGCGTGGTGATGAACGTAGTGCCGGCGCAGGCGGCCGGTGTCGACTCGCTGGTGGTGGCCAGCCCGCCGCAGGCGGATTTTGACGGACTGCCGCATCCGACGATCCTGGCCGCGGCCAGGCTGCTGGGTGTCGACGAGGTGTGGGCCGTGGGTGGGGCGCAGGCGGTGGCGTTGCTGGCCTACGGCGGCACCGACACCAACGGCACGGAGCTGGCGCCGGTTGAGATGATCACCGGCCCCGGCAACATCTATGTCACCGCCGCCAAACGGCTGTGCCGCTCACAGGTGGGTATCGACGCCGAAGCCGGCCCCACCGAGATTGCCATCCTGGCCGACCACACCGCCGGCCCGGCGCACGTGGCCGCGGACCTGATCAGTCAGGCCGAGCACGACGAGATGGCCGCCAGCGTGCTGGTGACCCCAAGCTTGGACCTCGCCGATGCCGTCGACAGCGAAGTGGCCGCCCAGCTGCAGACGACGGTGCACGCCGGCCGGGTGACGACCGCGCTGAGTGGCCGCCAATCGGCGATCATCCTGGTTGACGACCTGGACGCCGGGATCAAGGTCGTCAACGCCTACGCCGCCGAACACCTGGAGATCCAGACCGCCGACGCCCCGCGGGTGGCCGGTCAAATTCGTTCGGCAGGAGCCATTTTCGTTGGTCCGTACTCGCCGGTGAGCCTCGGCGACTACTGCGCCGGATCCAACCACGTGCTGCCCACCGCCGGCAGTGCCCGGCACTCCAGCGGCCTGTCGGTGCAGACGTTCCTGCGCGGCATCCACGTCGTCGACTACACCGAGGCGGCGCTCAAAGACGTCTCCGGGCACGTCATCACCCTGGCCAAGGCCGAGGACCTGCCGGCGCACGGTGAGGCAGTGCGGCGGAGGTTCGAACGATGAACCAGCCCACGCTCGACGACCTGCCGCTGCGCGACGACCTGCGCGGCAAATCGCCCTACGGCGCGCCGCAATTAGCGGTTCCGGTGCGGCTGAACACCAACGAGAACCCGCACCCGCCCACCCAGGCGCTGGTCGACGACATCGTGCGGTCCGTGCGGGAAGCCGCCGGCGAGTTGCACCGCTACCCAGATCGCGACGCGGTGGCCCTGCGTCGCGATCTGGCCAGCTACCTGACCACGCAAACCGGTACCCAGGTCGGTGTCGAAAACGTCTGGGCCGCCAACGGTTCCAACGAGATCCTGCAGCAGCTGCTGCAGGCGTTCGGCGGCCCGGGTCGCAGCGCGATGGGGTTCGCGCCGTCCTACTCGATGCACCCGATCATCTCCGACGCCACCCGCACCGAGTGGCTGGAGGCCGCCCGCGCCGAGGACTTCGGCCTCGACATCGACGCCGCCGTCGCCGCCGTCGCCGAGCGCAGGCCCGATGTGGTGTTCATCGCGAGCCCCAACAACCCGTCCGGACAGAGCGTTTCGCTGGCGGATCTGCGCAGGCTGCTCGACGTGGTGCCGGGGATCTTGATCGTCGATGAGGCCTATGGCGAGTTTTCTTCGCAACCCAGCGCGGTGACCCTGGTCGAGGAATATCCGACCCGGCTCGTTGTTACCCGAACCATGAGCAAGGCGTTTGCCTTCGCCGGCGGCAGGCTCGGGTATCTGGTTGCCACGCCGGCGCTGGTCGAGGCGTTGCTGCTGGTGCGGCTGCCGTACCACCTGTCGTCGGTGACGCAAGCCGCGGCCCGGGCCGCGCTGCGGCACGCCGACGACACCTTGGGCAGCGTCGCCACGCTGATCGCCGAACGCGAACGTGTGTCGACAGCATTGAACAGCATGGGGTTTCGGGTGATCCCCAGCGATGCGAACTTCGTGTTGTTCGGACACTTCGCCGACGCGCCGGCCGCTTGGCAACGTTACCTGGACGCCGGCGTCTTGATCCGCGACGTCGGGATTCCCGGCTACCTGCGCGCCACCACGGGCCTGGCGGACGAGAACGACGCGTTCCTCAAAGCGAGCGCGCAGATCGCTGCCACCGAACTTGCCCCCGTCACACCCGTAGGAGCATCGTGAGCCGTCGTTCGCGTATCGAACGCACCACCAAGGAATCCGAGATCGTCATCGAGCTGGACCTCGACGGCACCGGACAGGTGCACGTCGACACCGGTGTCCCGTTCTACGACCACATGCTGACGGCGTTGGGCAGTCACGCCAGCTTCGACCTGACCATTCGCACCAAGGGTGACGTCGAGATCGAAGGGCATCACACGATCGAAGACACCGCCATCGCGCTGGGCCAGGCACTCGGGCAGGCCCTTGGCGACAAGAAGGGCATCCGCCGGTTCGGGGACGCTTTCATCCCGATGGACGAGACGCTGGCGCACGCCGTCGTCGACGTGTCCGGCCGGCCCTATTGTGTGTGCACGGGGGAGCCGGATCACCTGCGGCACACCACCATCGCCGGAAGCTCGGTGCCATACCACACCGTGATCAACCAGCACGTGTTCGAATCGCTGGCGGCCAACGCCCGCATCGCGCTGCACGTGCGCGTGCTTTACGGGCGCGACCCGCACCACATCACCGAAGCGCAGTACAAGGCCGTGGCCCGCGCGCTGCGTCAGGCCGTCGAGCTCGATCCCCGGGTGTCGGGCGTGCCGTCCACCAAAGGCGTTTTGTGACAGCGAAATCAGTCGTGGTGCTCGACTATGGCTCCGGAAACCTGCGGTCGGCCCAGCGCGCGCTGCAGCGCGTCGGGGCGTCGGTCGAAGTGACCGCCGACGCGGACGCCGCGATGGCAGCCGACGGACTGGTGGTGCCCGGCGTCGGCGCGTTCGAGGCTTGCATGACCGGCCTGCGGAAGATCGGGGGCGAGCGGATCATCGCCGAGCGGGTCGCCGCCGGGCGCCCGGTGCTGGGGGTCTGCGTCGGCATGCAGATTCTGTTCGCCCGCGGTGTCGAGTTCGGCGTGGAGACGAAAGGCTGCGGGCAGTGGCCCGGTGCCGTCACCCGGCTGGACGCTCCGGTGGTGCCGCACATGGGTTGGAACGTGGTGGATGCCGCGCCGGGCAGCACGCTTTTCAAAGGGCTGGACGCCGGGACGCGTTTCTATTTCGTGCACTCATACGCCGCGCAGCAATGGGAAGGCTCGCCCGACGCGCTTTTGACCCGTGCGACGCACGAAGTGCCGTTCTTCGCCGCGGTGGAGGACGGGCCGCTGGCCGCAACGCAATTCCACCCCGAGAAGAGCGGCGACGCAGGTGCGGCCGTGCTGAGCAACTGGGTCGAGGCCCTATGACCACCCCCACCATCCCGCGAGAGTGCAACTGGCGACGCAAACGCCGAGAAGAGGCGTCGCCAGTTGCACTCTCGCGGCGGCCGCAGGAGGAGAACGCGTGCTGATCTTGTTACCCGCCGTCGACGTCGTCGAGGGTCGTGCCGTGCGCCTGGTGCAGGGCAAGGCCGGCAGCGAAACCGAGTA
>PLSK01000112.1:16546-18956 GCA_003165155.1 Mycobacterium sp.
CGCGACGACGACTCCCTCAAAGCGGCGCTGGCCACCGGCTGCGCCCGCGTCAACCTGGGAACGGCCGCGCTGGAGAACCCGCAGTGGTGTGCGCGGGCCATCGCCGAACACGGCGACAAAGTGGCGGTGGGCCTCGACGTGCAGCTCGACCCAGGGAATCCAGCCGGCGAGCACCGCTTACGGGGCCGCGGCTGGGAAACCGACGGCGGCGACCTGTGGGGTGTGCTGGAACGCCTTGACAGCGAGGGATGTTCGCGATTCGTCGTCACCGACGTCACCAAGGACGGGACACTGGGCGGTCCCAATCTCGAACTGCTGGCCCGTGTCACGGATCGCACCGACGCCCCGGTCATCGCGTCCGGCGGGGTGTCCAGCTTGGACGACCTGCGCGCGATCGCCACCCTGACGGGCAGCGGGGTCGAGGGCGCGATTGTGGGCAAAGCCCTCTACGCCGGACGGTTCACGCTGCCGCAGGCGCTGGACGCGGTGCGGGAGTAGAGGCCGAGATGGATCTGGACGCGCTGGTTGAAACGGCATCGGCCATCCTGGACGCGGCAGTGCCGCCGTTCCTGGTGGGCCACCGCGCCGATTCGGCCGTCCGCAAGATGGGCAACGACTTCGCGACGGAAGTCGATCTTGCGATCGAGCGCCAGGTTGTCGCCGCGCTGGAAGAAGCGACCGGAATCGGTGTGCACGGCGAAGAATTCGGCGGCGCGGCCGTCGACTCGCCGTGGGTGTGGGTGCTGGACCCGATCGACGGCACCTTCAACTACGCCGCGGGCTCGCCGATGGCCGCGATTCTGCTGGGCCTGCTGCACGACGGCGATCCGGTGGCGGGCCTGACTTGGTTGCCGTTCACCGATCAGCGCTACAGCGCCGTCGCGGGCGGACCGTTGATGAAGAACGGTGTCCCGCAGCCGATGCTGGCGCACACCGAGCTGTCCGAGGCGCTCATCGGCGTCGCCACCTTCAACGCGGGCTCCCGCGGCCGATTCCCCGGACGCTATCGGGTCGCGGTACTGGAGAAGCTCAGCCGGGTTTCGTCGCGGCTTCGCATGCACGGGTCCACCGGCATCGACCTCGCCTTTGTGGCCGACGGAATCTTGGGCGGGGCAGTAAGTTTCGGTGGCCACGTGTGGGACCATGCGGCCGGGGTCGCGCTGGTGCGTTCAGCGGGCGGCATCGTCACCGACGTGGCGGGTGATCCGTGGACTCCCGAGTCGCGCTCCGTGCTGGCCGGACCACCCGGTGCGTACCTCGAGATCCTGAAGATCCTGCACAGCACCGGCAAACCGGAGGACTACTGAGATGTATGCCGGTAACGGCCTTGCCGTACGGGTGATCCCCTGCCTGGACGTCGACGACGGCCGGGTGGTCAAGGGGGTCAATTTCGCGAACCTGCGCGACGCGGGTGATCCTGTGGAGCTCGCCGCCGCCTACGACGCGGAAGGCGCCGACGAGCTGACGTTCCTCGACGTGACGGCGTCGTCGTCGGGCCGGGCCACCATGCTGGATGTGGTGCGCCGCACCGCCGAGCAGGTGTTCATCCCGCTGACGGTCGGCGGCGGGGTGCGCACCGTGGCAGATGTCGACATCCTGCTGCGTGCGGGGGCCGACAAGGTCTCGGTCAACACCGCCGCCATCGCCCGCCCCGAGCTACTGGCGGAAATGGCAACGCAGTTCGGCTCCCAGTGCATTGTGTTGTCCGTCGACGCCCGCGCTGTGCCAATCAGGCCCGACGGGCCTAAGCCGACACCGTCGGGCTGGGAGGTCACCACCCACGGCGGCCGTCGTGGCACCGGCATTGACGCCGTCGAGTGGGCCGCCCGCGGCGCCGACCTCGGCGTGGGGGAGATCCTGTTGAACTCGATGGACGCCGACGGCACCAAAGCCGGGTTCGATCTGGCGATGCTGCGGGCGGTCCGCGCCGCGGTCACCGTGCCGGTGATCGCCAGCGGAGGCGCCGGGGCGGTCGAACACTTCGCACCCGCGGTTGCCGCCGGCGCCGACGCGGTGTTGGCGGCCAGCGTCTTTCACTTCGGCGAGCTCACCATCGGGCAGGTGAAGGCCGCGATGGCCGCGGAGAAAATCACCGTAAGGATCACGGCGCGATGACCCTCGACCCAGCTATCGCCGCCCGCCTCAAGCGCAACGCCGACGGTTTGTTCACCGCCATCGTCCAGGAGCGCGGTACCGGCGATGTGCTGATGGTTGCCTGGATGGATGACGAGGCACTGGCCCGCACCCTGGAAACGCGTGAAGCAACCTACTTTTCGCGATCGCGCAACGAACAGTGGATCAAAGGCGCGACATCCGGGCACACCCAGCATGTCCATTCGGTCCGCCTGGACTGCGACGGCGATGCCGTGCTGTTGACGGTGGACCAGGTCGGCGCCGCCTGCCACACCGG
>PLSK01000333.1 GCA_003165155.1 Mycobacterium sp.
GGGCGACCCGGTCAGCACCGAGTGTGTTGCCAGTATCTCCTCGTCGGACAACCCTGGCGCGTACATGCGGGTCATTTTCAAGTCGGGAATGCTCTCGCCTACGTCGGGCACCGCGGTGATCGCCAGGTTCAACTCGAGGGCGTCGAATCGATCACCCGCGGCGTTGCGGACGAACTCGACGCGTTCGGTCAGTGGATCGTCATCGGTCCCGTGGACATTGGCGCCGGTCAGCCCAATGATGTCGGCGTGCTGGGCGGCGATCGTCAGCACCCGGTCGCCGTTTCCGGCGATGAGGATCGGCGTCGTCGGGTGATGTTCTTTTAGGTAGGTCGTCATGTGCTGCAGGTAGTCCACCCGGGCGCCGGCACTCGGATACGGCAACTCGGCGGCCTCGAACTCTTCTCGGACGTAGCCGGTGCCAAGTCCGATCTCAAGACGGCCATCGCTGAGTTTGTCCAAATCCAGCAGATCCCGGCTCAGCAGGGCCGGCTTGTAAAAAGCGGCGTTGAGCACATACATGCTCAGTCGGAGCCTGGTGGTAACCATCGCGGCCGCGGTCAGCGTTGGAAACGGCGCCGCCGCACCAATATGGTCAGGCACACAAAGAACGTCGAATCCAACGTCCTCTGCTCGCTTCACCTTCTCTACCAAAGCTGCGCGAGATTTGACGAAGCGCATACTCATGCCGAACCGAAAATCCTTAGCCACCAACAACCTCCGTCTAGTTTCAGATAGTTACCAAGAACGTGCCGCGGCCGCCAGGCCCTGCACCAGAGCCGAGGTGACCGCCGAAAAGCCGTCCGCGCCGGGCAGCGGACTGCGCGGACTCAGGCCCCTGACGCGAACCGACAGTTCCAGCTGTGTCCCGCCGGCGCGCACCCGGTTGACCGGATTGTTCGGATGCAGGCCACGCAGCTCGCGTGGCATCGCGTCGAGGTCGGTGACGACCTGATAGCCGGGTAGGTGGATGTGCCGGGCCACGTGGGCGGCCAGTGCACGGTTGCGGCCCCCGGCCAATAGTTGTGTGCTGCGCCCGATCCGGCCGTAGCCGTGTAGCGAGACCGCGACGTCGACGTGGTCGAGGAACTCGGCGAGCCGCGGCGATTCGCCGGGGTCAAACTGCGCCGACGGCAGGTGATGCGGGTACCGGTCGGGATGGCGCAGCAGGTACACCGACGCCTCGGCTTCCTCGGCGGCGCGCTCGGCGATCAGGTCGGTCATCTGCTCCAGGCCGCCGCCGTGGATGGCAAGGAAGCCGAAACGCGAACGCAGCCGACTGACCTCGCTTACTTCCGGATCGCTCAACAACACTGAAAGTGATTGAGGTGCAGATGATGTTGCGGTCCTCGGGCGAGGCCAACGCGCGGGATCCCAGCGGCGCAGGAAGTCGATCCAGCGTTGCGGCAGCCCGTGGTCGACGGCGCCGTCGATGACGCGTGGCAGATAGCCGGGCCGCGGCGGCCCCGGAGTCACCCGGTGGTCGATGTACACCCAGGCCGGTGACAGCCCGTCGTTGGTGTGCACGGTCAGGCGGTCGCGCCGATAGCGCACCGGCACGCCTTCGGCGCTGTCCAGGGCGGCCAGGTCATGTTCGGAGACGTGCCAGAGCACGCCATGCACCTGGCTTCCGGTGAGCGGCTCGACGGTGGCCACCCCGCGCTGGTTGATCAGCCAGTCGTGGTCGGCCAGCACCGCAGGCCGCGGATCGGCGGCGTCGGGGCAGCGCAGTGCCATCTGCCGGACGCAAAGGTTCGACCCGTAGGCGAAGTAGGGATGCCGGCGGGCCGGCATTTAGCCGGTCACCGTCAGATAAATCAGAACCACGTTAAGCAGACTAATCAATGTGGCGACCGCCCAGCCAATTACCGTCGTGGCCGGATGGTTGGTGTCGCTGCCCATCATCTTGCGGCTGCTGGTCAGTCTGATCAAGGGAAGCACCGCGAACGGGATCCCGAACGACAGCACGACCTGCGAGAGCACCAGCGTGCGGGTCGGGTCGAAACCGATTGCCAGGATCGCCAGCGCCGGGCACAAGGTGACCAACCGGCGCACCATCATGGGCACGGACCGGTGCAACAGCCCTTGCATGATCATGGCTCCGGCGTAGGCGCCCACCGATGACGACGCCAGGCCTGACGCGAGCAAGCCGATCGCGAACAGCACTGCAACCGTCGTGCCCAAAGTCGTGTGAATAGCGTTGTAGGCGTCCTCGATAGACACCGTGGGGTCGCTGCGGTTCTGCAGGTTGATCGCGGCGACCAGCAGCATCGCGGCGTTCACCGTTCCGGCAACCGTCATCGCCAAAATGACATCCAAGCGGGTAACCCGTAGCAACAGCCGCCGATGTTCGCCCTCGTCGGGATGTCCGTGCCGGTCGAGGACCAGCCCGGAGTGCATATACACCGCGTGCGGCATCACGGTGGCGCCCATGATGGCGGCGGCCAGCAGCACGCTTTCGGTGCCGTGGAATCGAGGCAGCAGCCCGCCGATCACAGCATCGGGCGGTGGAGTCTTGACGAAGAAACTGGCCGCAAACCCGATCGCGATGACGAGCAGCAACCCGGTGATGACGCGTTCGAAAATGATCTGCCCGCGCCGGTCCTGGATCGCCAGGAGAAGCAGGGACACCACTCCGGTGATGATCCCGCCGAGCAGCAGCGGCAAACCGAACAGGATGCGCAAGGCGATGGCCCCGCCGACGATTTCGGCCGCATCAGTGGCGATCGCTACAAGTTCGGCCTGGGCCCAGTAGACCAACCGGGCCGGGCGGCTCATCCGCTTGCCGATCGCCTGAGGTAGCGACTGACCGGTTACCAGCCCCAGTTTCGCCGACAGGTACTGCACCAGGCCCGCCAGCAGATTGGCCAGCACGATGACCCAGAGCAGCAGGTAACCGAACTTCGCACCGGAGCTGACGTTGGCCGCGACATTCCCGGGATCGACATAGGCGATCGCCGCCACGAACGCCGGGCCGAGCAGATACCAGCTGGTCTTCGGCGAGGCCCCGGTGCCCTGCGCCAACGTATCGACCCTCGATTCCTAGCATCGAATAAAAAAGTTAGGCTACCCGAAAGCCTCAGCGCACCGTCACCGACTACCGCAGGGTCATTCCTGGTAGGAGGCTATCGGACAGGCCTTATGAGGCAGCCGCCTGCTTCATTTGGCGGCGTAGAGCCCCTTGCCGGTGATCTGGGGCAGGTCGAGGGTGGTCACGATGCCCGGCGGGGCGGCTATTACCGCCGGAATCGCGTTGACGATCCGCATCGCGGTGGCGACCAGTCCGGCGTGGTTGTGATCGCCGTTGGGACTGCTCAGGCAGATGTCCACGGCGTAGGACGGTTCGCCGGTGACTTCGATGCGGTACGAACCGCCGGGCTGCGCGGGCTGCGGCCAGTCAGGGCACAGATCCTCGCGCAGGCGGGTGACGTGTTCCAGGACGACGGCGGGCTCGCCGTCGACCATGCCGAACACCTCGAATCGCACTCCCGCGGCGCTGCCCTTGGGAATGTGGCCGGAGGCGATGTCGAAAGCCTCGGGGGCGGGCTCGCGCACATACTTCTCGGTCACCTCGTCGAGCGAAATGCCAAGGCCAGCAGCGAGTTGCCGGATCACCGATCCCCATGCCAGGCTCAGCACTCCCGGCTGCAGCAACATCGGGATCTCGTCTAGCGGCTTGCCGAAGCCCATCACATCAAACATGACGACGGCGCTGTCGTAGGTGGCGTAGTCGACAATCTCCATGCATCGCACCTGCTGGATGCTCTGACAGGTGCCGGCCAACGCCAGCGGCAGCAGGTCGTTGGCGAAGCCCGGATCGATCCCGTTGACGTACAGGCTCGAATTGCCCTCGCGGGACGCGTCTTCCAGAGGTTTGACGAGTTGTTCGGGGATTACCTCCCAAGGGTACTGCAGAAAGACTGGACCGCTGCCGACGATGTTGACTCCAGCCGCCAGAACGCGCCGGTAGTCTTCCAGCGCCTCCGGTAGCCGGTTGTCGGCCATCGCGTTGTACACGGCGCATTGCGGCCCGGTCGCGAGCACGGCGTCCAGATCGGTACTGGCCAGCACACCCGTCGAATCCGCAAGTCCGGCAAGCTCGGCCGCGTCCTTGCCCGCCTTGGCATCCGATGACACCCACACGCCGGTGAGTTCGAACTCAGGGTTGGTGATGAGCGCCCTCAGCGCGTGGACGCCGACGTTGCCGGTACCCAACTGGACGACGGGTATGGCCATGAGCAGGCTCCTTAGCGGTCGGGGGTCACAGGTCCGGGACGGGGATGTCGAGATTGGGGAAGGTGAGGCCGCCGTCGACCTCCAGCGTCTTGCCGGTCAGAAAGCTTCCGGCCGGAGAGGCCAAATAGACCGCCGCGGCAGCAATGTCGACGGGATCACCGAGGCGGCGCATCGGCGTCACCTTTTCCATCGGCTGGCGCAGTTCGTCGTTGGAGGCCACCACGTCGAGCGCGGAAGTGAGGATCGATCCCGGTGCGATGGCGTTGACCCGGATGCGTGGGCAAAGGTCCAGCGCCGCGAGCCGGGTGTAGTGCGACAGCGCCGCCTTCGCGGTGCCGTAGGCGGCGAAACCACGTCCGGCCAGCCGGCCCATGGTCGAGGTGATGTTGATAATGCTGCCGCCCCCGGAGTGCTCGAGCATCAGCGGCACCGCCGCGACGGTCAGGGCGTGGGCGGTGGCGACGTTGAAGGTGAAGGCGTCTTTGAGGTCCTTGGTCGAGGTGGTCAGCAGCGTGTTGGGCATGGTTCCGCCGACGTTGTTGACGACGATGTCTAGTTTCCCAAAAGCCTCGACGGCCGCGGCGGCCAACTCCGCGGTTGCCTCGGGGTGGGCCAAGTCGGCGGCGACGGTGTGTGCCCGACGGCCGGTGGCGCGGACCTGTTCGGCGACGGCTTCTAGTTGGGATTCGGTTCGGGAAGCGATGAGGACATCGGCGCCGGCCTCGGCGAAAGCCACCGCGATGGCCGCGCCCAGTCCCCGGCCGCCACCGGTGATGACGGCGACTTTGTCGTCGAGACGGAACCTGTCAAGGATCATTACGGCCTCTCCACGTTGAGTTACCGGCCGAAACGGTAGCAAGCCCACCGCTTCGGATTGCAGCATTTCTGAAACACGTTCTAGTTTGTCATACCGGGTGCGGCGACGAAACGCCAGCGCTAATGCGGGCCGGATGGATGTTGAGAACGGGGACAAATTTGCCAAACGTTAACCCATTCTTACTGTAGCTTGACGACGTCTCGGAACACGGTGGTTGACGAGCCCCGTTATAGAGCGCGGCGAAACCCACCTATTGTGAGGAAGTAGATTGAAACTCAACCGATCTGGCGGAGCGCTGAGCATCGTGGCAGCGGGCGCACTGGTGTTGTCGGGCTGCGGCAGCGACAACAGCGCAACGGGAGGCGGCGCAACGACGGGATCTCCGGCGGCTAAGGCGGGCTGTGGTGGGAAGCAGACCCTGAAGGCCAGCGGATCGACAGCACAAGCCAACGCGATGACTCGCTTTGTCAAGGCGTTCGAACAGACCTGCCCAGGTCAGACGCTGAACTACACGGCTAACGGTTCCGGCGCCGGGATTCGCGAATTCAACGGTAACCAAACTGATTTCGGTGGTTCAGACTCGCCCCTGAGTAACGACGAGTCCACCGCCGCACAGCAGCGCTGCGGCGGCTCGCCCGCGTGGAATCTGCCGACGGTGTTCGGGCCGATCGCGGTCACGTTCAACGTCAACGCCGTGACTTCGCTGAATCTTGACGGCCCCACGTTGGCGAAGATCTTCAACGGTTCGATCACCACCTGGAACGATTCCGCCATCCAGGCGCTGAACAATGGGTCGACATTGCCGGACGAGCCGATTCACGTTGTGTTCCGCAGCGACGAGTCGGGGACCACGGATAACTTCCAGAAATATCTGGATGGCGCTTCTGACGGCGCCTGGGGCAAGGGGGCCGGCAAGGCGTTCAAAGGCGGTGTCGGCGAGGGGGCCAAGGGCAACGACGGGACCTCGGCGGCCGTCAAGGCCACCGAAGGGTCGATTACCTACAACGAATGGTCGTTCGCCCAGGCTCAGCATCTGAATATGGCCCAGATCGTCACGTCGGCCGGTCTGGCCGCTGTGGCGATCAGCCCTGACTCGGTGGGCAAGACGATCGCCGGTGCCACGATCAAGGGTCAGGGTAACGACCTGGTGCTCGACACGGCCTCGTTCTACAAGCCCTCGCAGGCCGGCTCCTACCCGATCGTGCTAGCGACGTATGAGATAGTCTGCTCGAAATATCCCGATAGCCAGGTCGGTACGGCTGTGAAGGCGTTCCTGCTGAGCGCGATCGGCGCCGGGCAGAACGGGCTGGGGGACAACGGATATATCCCTATTCCCGATGCTTTCAAATCGAGGTTGTCCACGGCGGTCAACGCGATCTCGTGAACTGAGGTGGTCATGCCCCGAGGATTGTCGGGTGTGCGGCCGAATCGGGCCGGGGCAAACGCTGAATTAAAGCGGACAGATAGGCGCGCGGCATGGCGGGGCGACCGGCTGTTCAAGTTGGTCGCCTCCGCCGCCGGTTCGACGATTGTCGTCGGCGTTTTGCTGATCGCACTGTTCTTGTTGGTTCGTGCCGTCCCATCGTTGCGCGCAAACCACGCGAACTTTTTCACGAGTGCCAACTTCGATACCGCCGACGGCCACAACCTTGCATTTGGTATCCGTGACCTGTTCATGGTCACGGTACTGAGTTCGATTTCCGCGCTGGTGGTGGCCGTCCCGGTCGCGATCGGGGTCGCGATGTTCCTTACTCAGTATGTTCCGGCGCGGCTGTCGCGTCCGTTCGGAGCAATGGTTGATCTGCTGGCTGCGGTGCCGTCGATCATCTTCGGATTGTGGGGGATTTTCGTGTTGGCGCCGACGCTGGAGCCGTTCGCTGCCTTTCTCAATCGCAATCTGAAATGGTTGTTTCTGTTCAAACAAGGCAACGTTTCCCTGGCCGGTGGTGGCACGATCTTCACCGCCGGAATCGTGCTTTCGGCAATGATCCTGCCGATCATCACCTCGGTATCGCGCGAAGTGTTCCGGCAGACCCCGCGTACCCAGATCGAAGCGGCGTTGGCACTGGGTGCTACGAAGTGGGAGGTGGTGCGGATGACGGTGTTGCCTTTCGGTCGCAGTGGTGTCATCGCCGCGTCAATGCTGGGGTTGGGCCGTGCGCTTGGAGAGACCGTGGCGGTGCTGATCATCCTGCGCTCAGCCGCCCACCCGGGGGACTGGTCGGTGTTCGACGGCGGTTACACCTTCGCTTCCAAGATCGCTTCCGCCGCATCTGAATTCAGTGAGCCGCTGCCCACCGGGGCATACATCTCGGCGGGGCTGGCGCTGTTTGTCCTGACCTTTATCGTTAACGCAGCCGCACGCGTGATCGCCGGCGGGAAGGTCAACGGATGAATTTCGATGTGCTGGAAAAGCCTGTCAAGGCGGAGCTGCTTCGACCAGTCACGATTCGACGGCGGATCAAAAACCACATTGCGACAACGTTTTTCCTCGCGTCGTTTCTCATCGCGTTGGTACCGCTGGGCTGGGTGCTGTCAGTTGTGGTCGGACGAGGCTGGTACGCCGTAACCCGGTCGGGCTGGTGGACCCACTCGCTGCGCGGCGTGCTGCCAGAAGAGTTCGCGGGCGGGGTGTACCACGCGGTGTACGGGACGCTGGTACAAGCCGGCGTGGCTGCGATTATCGCGGTGCCACTCGGCTTGATGACCGCGGTGTACCTGGCCGAGTACGGCTTTTCCCGACTGGCGCGGGTGACCACCTTCATGGTCGATGTGCTCGCCGGGGTGCCTTCAATCGTCGCGGCGTTGTTCATCTTTAGCTTTTGGATCGCCACTTTCGGATTTCAACAGTGCGGCTTCGCCGTCTCGCTGGCGCTGGTCGTTCTGATGGTGCCTGTGGTGGTGCGGTCCGCCGAGGAGATGCTTCGGTTGGTGCCCGACGAGTTGCGAGAAGCTAGCTACGCGTTAGGCGTTAGCAAATGGAAGACCATCGTGCGGATTGTCTTTCCGATCGCGACACCTGGCATGGTGTCCGGTGTCTTGCTGTCGATCGCTCGCGTCATCGGCGAAACCGCACCGGTTCTGGTGCTGGTCGG
>PLSK01000201.1 GCA_003165155.1 Mycobacterium sp.
CTAGGGCGTGGGTTCGCGACCTCAACCGCGATCTGTGCGCAGTTTCGGCGCCACGGTTTCAGTCTCGGCGGGCGCCCCAGTTTTCCTAAAGGTCCACAGAGGCCTGTCATAGCCGATTCATAGGCACATTACATAGCTTGCCTATTGGGTCCGAGAGTTTCGCGGAACTCAACGAACAGACAGGGGAAGACCATGAAACTCAAGCAACTGGTCGCAGGGTTATCCATCGCTGGTTCGCTTAGCGCAGCAGCGCTGGGTATGGGCGCCGGAATGGCGAACGCCGCTCCGGGACCGAGTGGGCCCGATCCGAGTGGTGACCACAGTGCGCCTGCGGGTGCGCCCGGCGGCAACCACGGCGCCCCGATGGGCGCTCCCGGCGGCAACCACGGAGCGCCTGCGGGTGCACCTGGCGGCGACCACGGCGCCCCGATGGGCGCTCCCGGCGGCAACCACGGCGGACCGCCCGCAGGAGATCCCCACCGCGGCGGCCCCGGCGGCCCCGCGGACTACAACGGTCCCGGCGGCCCAGGCGGTCCCGGCGGCGGCCCATGGCACGGCGATGCACAGCATGGCTACTTCCACGGAGCCCCTTGGGGCGACGGCCCCGCACCCTGGGGCATGGGCCCAGCGCCACGGTCCGGCTGGGGCGGACCGTACCCGCCTCCCGGAGGCCGCTGGATGAATGGCCCGATCAACTACTGGGGCTACCAGGAAACACCTTATTGGAACCAAGGTTTCAACCAGTGGGGCTTCGACTTCTTCGGCGTCTGGATCCCGCTGTAAGAGAACGGTTCATACGACGGCCGCTTTGCCACTTGGCGAAGCGGCCGTCGTTCTCTATCCGTTACCTGCCCGCAGCCTCCACAGCACAGTCTCGAATTGCTAACGCCGCCAGCTGACCCGGCGCGGCCGTGCCCCATCAGCAAGCTTTGTGCCCACCGACTCGTTATCGCCCTGGCGTTGCAAACCGTATCAACGTTCCTGACATCTAGGTGATTCGGTGGTTCTGCTGTTACGCATTAGGCGTGAAAAACATTGCTCGCGTTGCAGTATCGGCATTGATTATTTCTTCGGGGTTGGGGCTGGCCGGTTTGGGCGACTTCGGTGGCGCAGGCGGCACCTGGCCCGTACCCGCAATGGTGCCCGGGCGAATTCTGGGACCCGCTGTGGGGCTTCAACCCGGACGGACTCAGCTGCCCCGACGGATTCCCCGGCTGGGACCGCGGCGGTTACGACCACGGCGGCCCGAGTCACGACGATGGCCACCACGACGATGGCCACGGCGGCTGGCACTAGACGAACACTCCTGACGGGAGCGAATTATTCGGTCAGCTCCCGCAGCCGGCAGGCGCACGACGCGAGGATCGGCACATCGGCGTGGGCCTTGGCCAACTCGAGTTGCTGTCCGATCGAGGCAGCCTCGGCCGTGCGGCCAAGGCGCTGTAAGCATTCGTGGTAGCCGTGCAGGCTCCATACGTTGCCGGGGTGCCGGCAAGCCCGGCTCAGTGTGCCGTCCACACCGAGGTCGGCTGCGTACACCTCGGCGGCAATCTCGACGTGCCCCTGCTCGAGCAATAGCGCGCCGTAGGCGTGGCGGGGCGGCTGCATCCAGCCCCACGGCTCGTCGTATGGCAGGGCGTCGCTGAGTTGGATGGCGCGCCGAAGGTGGGCGAACGCTTCGTCGAATTTCTTTTCCCGGTAGGTGATTTCGCCGTCCAGCATGGCGCCCGCGACGGCCAGGATGTCGCGGCAGGTGTTGTTGAACAGGTAGCGCGACCCGGGGATCCGCGCGTAGGCCTCAGTGAATGCTTCGCGCTCGGCACGGGCCTGGGTCAGCTGTCCCTTGGCGGCGTGCGCGACGCCGCGCCCGTAGTGGATGGTGGCCGCGGTGGCGCAGTAGAGATCGACGTCGGCGGGCAGCGGTTCGGCGATCAGGTCGTCCCAGCGCCCGAACCGAACCAGAACGTGTATTCGCAACGGCCCAAACGCTTCCAGCCAGTCCGCCATCGGCGGCGACGACACCGACAGCAGCTCGGGTGTGAGCTGCCCGGCCAGTTCGTCGGCCGCGCCCAACGCGACCTGTGACTGCCCCTGAAACATCGCCGAGTACACGACGAAGTGCAGATTGTGCGCCCGGTACAGGGAGTAGAAGTTCAGCGAACCCTCGCGTTCGACGAATCGCCGATCGGCTTGCACCGCTGACAGATTCGACGCCACCGAGCTGCGATAGTCGCCGCAGAGCACGTCGATGTGGCTGGGCATGTGTTGCAGGTGACCCGCGTCGGGGACCAGGTCGCGCAGCAGGTTTGCGGCGGGCAGCGCGTCCTCGGGCGCGGCCGACATCTCCATGGTGTGCAGATACAGATGCAACACACCTGGGTGCCCTCGTCCGGCGGGCGTGGCGAGTGCGTCATCGAGGATCTGTTTGGCCTGCAGCACCCGCGATCCCGGTGCCGGCGCGCCGGTTCTGGTGTCCCAGAGCGCCCATGCGGTGACGTTGACCAACGCGTCTGCCGCCAGGGCCGCCACGTCGACGTCATCCGGGTAGGCCTCGGCCAGCGCCGCCATGGCATCGGCATAGGCCGCATTCCCGGCCAGCAGCGCGTCGGTGTGGTCCGGATCCGCAGTTGGGTAGCGGTCCCCCAGCGCCTCGATCAGGCCGCGTTCCACCGCCGAGGCGCGGCCGTTCGCCGCCAGGGCGAGTTCCGTGCGGGCGCGGGCTAATGACGCCGACAGGTCGACGGGGTCGAAAGCCTCCCACGCCTTGTTGTAGTTGGGACCGATCGCATACGCGATACCCCATCGCGCGACCGCCAGGTCCGGGTCCAAATCGAGGGCTCGCTCAAAGCAGCTGATGGCCTCGCCGTGGTTGAACGCGTAGGCCCAGATAAGCCCCCGGTCGAACCACAGCCGGGCCTGCGCAGACGGCGTCTCGATCGGCCGGCGGTAGCCGCCCAGCTGGTAGTACGGCTGGGGGTGCACGTTTACGCGTTAACCAACTCAAACACCGGGATGACGCGGTCGGTGCTGGCCTGGTACTCGCCGAAGCCCGGTGCACGGTCGGCAATGGTCTGGTAGATCGAATCGCGCTTCTCCCGGGGCAATTCATGAGCGGTCGCGGGCTTGGCGGCGTCCGCGCCGATCTCGACGGTCACGCCGGGATTGGTGCGAATGTTGTGCACCCATGCGGGATTGTTATCCCGCCCGGCCGCGGAGCCAACAATGTAGATCTTGCCGTCGATATCGAAGTAGGCGACGGGGTTAACCCGCTGCGCACCACTTTTCGCGCCGGTCGAAGTCAATAGCAGCAGGGGAAAACCCTCGAACGGTCCGCCAACTTTGCCCCCGTTGCGGCGGAACTCCTCGATGTTGTGCTTGTTGAATTCCTGCTCTGATTGCGTCGCGTCGTCAGCCATTACCCCATCCTGGCACGCGAGCAGCCAGCCGCCCAGACCCTTAGCTCTTGGTGCCGACGGTTATCAGGTCGGACACGAGCTGGGTCCACACCGGTCGCTGGACACGGTGCTGGTCGGTGATGGTGAACCCGGCGCCTTCGAACAATGCCCGCACCTCGTCCGGCGGCGGGTTGTGCTGAGGTTTCCATTTGATGGCCGACGGCACCTGCAGCAGATGNNGCTGGTCGAAGAAGTGAAACGCCGAGGTGGTCACGACCGCGTCGAGCGCCCCGTCCTCGAAGGGAAGTTGCTCGGCCGGGCCATGCAGGTACCGCACCCGGCTGGATCTGGCCCGAGCTTGGTTGAGCATGCCGTCGGACATGTCGACGCCGTAGATCTCGTCGGGCCGCAGCGTCCGCTCGACCCGGTCGCTGAGAATTCCCGTGCCGCAGGCGATGTCAGCGATCCGGCGCGATCCGGCGGCGCGCAGCTGCGCGATCACCTCGTCGTGCGGCGGACGGTAAACCCACTGCTGCACAAACGGCTGGTCGTAGAGGGGAGCCAGGACACTCCACATCCGAGTGATCGCGCCGTTGAAGACCCGGCCTTGCGCCGTCGTCATTTGTCCAGCACCGAGCTGTAGTAGACGGTGTCGGCAACCGACACCCCTGCGCTGTTCTGCGGGATCGCTACCAGGTGATGGTCGGCCAGCAGCTGCCTCATCGAGGTACCGACTGTGCGCCACCCCAGGTCCGGCAGATGGGCGGCGACGTCGTTGCGCTCGCCCTGGAAGCCGAGCTCGGTAAAGTCCAGCTCGAGGCCGTGCTCAAGCCACTTGGCGCTGGCCTTGCGCATCGTCTCGCGCGCTTGTTCTTTGTCGACCTCGGGCCTGACCGGGACGGCTTCGCAGGCAAGCCGGCTGCCCGGCGCACTGAGCGCGGTGATGTTTTCCAGCAATGCGTCCTGAGCCGCAGGCGGCAGATATCCGAAGAGCCCCTCGGCAATCCACGCAGTCGGCCGGTTCTTGTCCAGACCCGCCTCGCGCAAAGCTGTGGGCCAGTCCTGCCGCAGATCGATGGCGACCGTACGCAGGTCGGTTTGCGGGGCGGCGCCCAGGCCGGCCAGCGTGCTGGTCTTGAACTCGATCACCTCGGGCTGGTCGATCTCGAATACCGTCATGTCGGCGGGCCACGCCAACCGGTAGGCGCGGGCGTCGAGGCCCGATGCCAGGATCACGGCCTGCCGGATTCCGGCCTGCGTCGCGTCCTGAAAGAAGTCGTCGAAGAACCGGGTGCGGGCGGCCATCGTGTCCGGCATGTGCTGAAGTTTCCAGCTCGACTCGTCGAGGTCGACGTCAGCCGCGTCGAGGTCGCCGCTGACCCAGCGGGTGAAGAAGTCCACCCCGACGGCACGGACCAGCGGTTCGGCGAACCGGTCGTCGATCAGGGGGTTGTCGGCCTTGGTGGCGATCGCCCGGGCCGCGGCCACCATCGTGGCCGTCGCGCCCACGCTGGTCGCCAAGTTCCAGGTGTCGTTTTCTGTGCGTGGCATGCTGCCTGTTCTCCNNCCTGAGCTGCGTCGACGGCACGGGCGGGACGCCGATGCACCACGGCGCGCCCGCCACGCCCCGGCGCGTTGGCGATGCCGCGGGAATGATGCGACTCCCCCGCAGCGTCGGTGGTGGCGAACTCGAAGCGGCGCAACAACGTCCGCAGCGTCACCAGCATCTCCATGTTGGCGAACGCAGCGCCCACACACCGGTGCACACCGCCGCCGTAAGGCACCCAAAGCGAGGTATCGGGCGGGTTGCCGACGAACCGGTCGGGATCGAAGGCGTCGGGGTTGGGGAAGTTGCTCTCCGCGCTGTGCGCCAGCACCATGCTGACGACCACGATCTGCTTCTCGGGAATCACCCACTCCCCCAACCTGATCCGGGTCCGGGTAATCCGTCCCGTCCCTTCGATTACCGGGTGGGTTCGCTGCACCTCCCACACGGTGGCCTGCGCCAGCTGCGACCCTTCGCCGTCGGCCTCGGCCTTCAGCCGGGCCAGCAGTTCTGGGTGCCGGCGCAGCCGCTCCACCGCCCAGGCCAACGTGGTGGCGGTGGTCTCGTGCCCGGCGGCCAGCAGTGTGAGCAGCTCGTCGGCGACGTGGGAATCGCTGATCGCCCGGCCGTCTTCGTAGCGGGCCGCCAACAGCATCGACAGCACATCGCCGCGCTCCACGAAGTTCGGGTCGCTGCGCGCGTCGGCGATCAACCGCGTGATCACCGCGTCGTAGCGACTCCGTAGCCGGGCCACCCGGCCGCCGGGGCTGAACCGCCCGAAATCACGCCGGGCCCACAACGGCAACCGTGACATCCGTGAACCCAGCCCCACGATCGAGGGCAACACTTCGCGCAGTTCGTCGAATTCGGCGCCATCAGCGCCGAACACCGCGCGCAGGATCGCATTGAGGGTGATCCGCATCATCGACGGCAGCGTGGCGAACTCTTGCCCCTCGGGCCAGCTGGCCGTTTCGCGCAGCACCTCTTCCTCGACGATGGCCTCGTAGGCGTTCATCCGTCTGCCGTGAAACGGCGGGATCAGCAGCTTGCGGCGCTCACGGTGCTCGGCGCCATGGAGGCTGAACGTCGAGCCCGGACCGAATATCTTGCCCAGGTTGCCCGGCCGTTTCACCAGATCGCTTCCGGCGGTGAACAGCTCTTTGATCTGGGCCGGATCGCTGATGATCACGGCCCGCCCGACGATCGGCATTCGCACGGTGAAGGCGCTGCCGTAACGACGCCCCAGCGCCTTGACGGCGCGGCTACCGGCGGCCAGAAACGCCACGGCCGTCACCGGTTTGGGAAGCGGCACGGTGGGCGGTAGCCGCACTGGATCGGTCGTTGCTTCAGCCACTGTTAGACCCCTCTCGGTCTGGTACCTCAGCGTACCGAGCCCACCGTGCTGGCCAGTGAGCGGCCATCACTGTCACATCCGCAACATGCGTCTCTCCGGGAGGCGACAGGGTCTTTGCCCGACTCACCGCGACAATACCCTCTCGCGGTCTGCTGCTGGCGCGACTTGTCGCTGTGAGTCGGGCAAAGACCCTGCCGCCCGGATCCGCGACGCACCAACGACATCCGCTACTTAGGGGGTTTCCTCAAACTCCGTTTCCGTGCCGGGGCGCTGAACGTAGGCCGCGTTGCGCACCGCGTCATCGGGTTCCAGTGCGGCACCCAGGGCGCCCCCGATCATCGCCAACGAGCAAGTCATCCAAGCCAATTCGAAGTAGTCCCGCAACGACACAGAATGTCCGACCGTCTCTCGGAAGACTTTCGGCACCACAAACCAGAACGCCGCGACCAGCGCCAGCAGATACAGCGCGCCATACAGCACGGTCACACCGATGACGACGGTCACCAGGGTGGCGATGTTGAACAACACCACCTGCTTGCGCACCGCCTTCGACACTGTCGGCTCCCACAATTCGGCTCCGATGATCAGGGTCGCTGCGGTAGCACCGATCGATACGATCGCAGTTCCGACGAGCCGTACCCAGCCAAACGCATCGGATAGCCGCCAGACATCCGAGTACACCAAGGCAAAGATGCCGACGGCCACTGCGCCGGTCAGCGCACGCGACAGTCGCAGCGAGAGCCGCCACGGCTGGTTGGCCGCCACCATCCCGCCCAAGAGCACCAGATTGCCCGTCAGCACGCGGGCGGTGTACGCGAACGCTTCATCGGCCGGGTCGGTGCCCAGTTCCCGCACCCGCTCTACCAACAACCGTCGCGANNCGAATCCGTTGACGTGGCCACACCGCGCCAACCGCGGGCAACGACACAATCGCTACATTGCGCACGGGATTGGCGTGGGCCACAACTGGGCGCCGTTTAACGTGCAACGGAAGGTCGGTCAGACAAACCACCATGTCCCAGCCGCGGTTCAGCAACATTTGCCGGGCGGCGTCCACCAGCGCAGCGTCCGTGGCGGGCGGGTGCACCAGGCGGCTCTCCATGACGTCAACGACCCACCGGGCCCCCGGTAAACGCTGCTCGAGCTCCGCACCCAAACCCGAGTCGACGAGCTCCCTGGCCAGCGAAAAGGCCGCACCGGGCGCTCCGACGAGGCCCAGCACGATATGCGGAGCACGGTCGTCGACTGGAAGATCTGCTGCAGGCGCCATGGGCCCCTTCATACCCGACCTGAGCGATGGGGTGCCGCGGGGACGGTCGCGTGTTGCGCTAATTTCGCAGCGCGACCGAAGTCATATCCGCGTGGTCCACATTGAGTCGGCCCTAATGTGCAGCCGTCAAGGCAGGACCAACGAACTCGGCGATCACTGGTGTGAAGGTCCGCTGTTCGTGCCGTACCGGTTGTGTTCCGCCGCAGACCAAGCACACCGTGCGTTCGCATCTCGAGAATTGTGCGGAGTCACTGCGGCTTTCAACGGGCTGCGGTGGACGGTGAGGCTGGTCTTGGACGGTGGCCATCGCTGCCTCGACCGTGCGGACGGCCGGCAGCAAGCCCTGTGGATCGCAGATCCGCAGCACCCGAGAGACTGCGTCACCGGGTACTACTGCCCAGCCTATGGCGGCGCGCGCGCAGCAGACGGAGATCCTGTGCAGCGCCGAGAAACCCTCGGTTCCAAAGAAACCCAGATCGCGCAGATCAAGGACCAGCCCGCGGCAACGCGGCAGATGCCCCAGCGTGTACTCGGTCATAGTGTCAGCGTTGGATGCATCGATGCCGCCATGGGCCCTGACGACGACTACCGACGACCTGACCCGACGACTGGTTAACCGTGCGGTGTGATCCTGCCAGGGCCGGGAAAGAAAGCCGCCGTCTGGCAGCACGGAGGGGGCGGGCGGAGCAATCATGGTGATCCCGGAGATGCGGTTGTCACCGGTGTGTTCGGCGCGAGTTACTGCTCTGCGAGGACAGCGGCGGACGGCTGACCCCATACCGGACTGGTTGAGAGTCCCAACTAGGTTGACGTTCCACCCCGCGGGAGAAATTGTCAAGCCCAGCGGACCCGATCTTGCGGGTGGCTCCACAATTAACCATCGCTGGCGGTGGCGTATGTCAACCGTGCGACACCCGGCGGTGGTGAGAAAGCGGGGTAATCATATTCTGCGGCAACCGATTTCCCGGCGGAAGGTCCCGAGCTCCGTCGGTGCGTGCGCGAGCCGTTGTGGCGAGCAGCGGGCCGCGTTGGTTATGTGGGATTCGGTTGCGTCGGCGCCTCGGTTCGATGTTTGCGAGCAAGACGATGACGAAGCGTGCCCGGCGGCGCGTAGTCTGGACCGCGATGGCCGAGCCCATGCACCATGCGTCCTCGTCCCCTGCGACACAGATCGCTCAAAACGGCGTGTTCGAACGCTTCGCCCGCGCCGGGTATGTCGTGAGCGGCCTGCTGCACCTGATCATCGGCTACCTCGCGATCCGGATTGCGCTCAGCGTTGACGGTGGCGCCGCTGACCAATCCGGGGCGCTAGCGGCGTTGGCGGCCAAACCAGGTGGCATCGTGGCGCTTTGGGTTGTCGTGGTCGCGCTTGTGGCGATGGCGCTGTGGCGCCTCGTCGAGACAGCACTCGGTCGGTCGACCGACCCGAGATCCCAGGGCGCAACATCGGAAGTGCTGGACCGGGTGAAAGCATTCGCCTTAGCAATGGTCTATTTCGGGTTCGCATACTCTGCGTTCGGATTCGCGCGGGGTGCCGGGAAGTCCACGGGTAAGCAGAATTCCGCGATGAGCGCACGCCTGATGGAGACCGACGCCGGCACGATCGCACTCATCGCCGGCGGCGTGATCATCGTCGCGGTGGGCGGATATCACGTCTACAAGGGAGCCAGCCGCAACTTTCTCGACGACCTCAAGGGCAATTCCAGCGACTTGGTGCGACGACTGGGCGTGGTGGGCTACATCGCTAAAGGCCTGGTTATCGCCGGCGCCGGGGTGCTGGTTGTCGTCGCGGCGGGTCGTTCGGAGCCGAACAAGGCCACCGGACTCGACGGAGCTCTGAAAACACTCGGGGCCCAACGCTTCGGAGCAGCACTCCTTATCGCCGCCGGCCTGGGAATCATTACCTACGGCCTGTACAGCTTCGCCATGGCCCGATACACCAAAATGTAAGTGCGCCCGGCTGACTCGCTCGCTAGCCAGACCGCACGGTTCCCGCCGCCGAACACGGTATTCCCGAGGTACGGAGTCTCAGGTTTTTCGATTCGTCAGATCGGCATCCCGCCCTGTGGTGGCGATGAA
>PLSK01000259.1 GCA_003165155.1 Mycobacterium sp.
GGGCAGCGCGGCCCCGCCGGCCTCCGACCGGCGCCGCGACGGGTTCGCGCGGCGCAGCGGCCAGGCCGGCGTCGAACTGCTGCGCCGCGGCATCACCGCCCGCGACATCCTCACCAAGGAGGCGTTCGAAAACGCGATCGCGGTGGTGATGGCCTTCGGCGGCTCGACCAACGCGGTGTTGCACCTGCTGGCCATCGCCCACGAAGCCGACGTNNGACCACATCGGCGGTGTGCCGGTGGTCATGAAGGCGCTGCTGGATGCGGGCCTGCTGCACGGTGACTGCCTCACGGTGACCGGAAAGACCATGGCCCAGAATCTGGCCAGCATTGCCCCGCCTGATCCCGACGGCAAAGTGTTGCGCGCGCTGGACAACCCGATCCACCCGACCGGTGGGATCACCATCCTGCGCGGATCGCTGGCGCCTGAGGGGGCGGTGGTCAAGACGGCCGGTTTCGACTCGGACGTGTTCGAAGGCACCGCAAGGGTTTTCGACGGCGAGCGAGCCGCTCTGGACGCCCTCGAAGACGGCACCATCACGCAGGGCGACGTCGTGGTGATCCGTTACGAAGGCCCCAAAGGCGGCCCGGGGATGCGCGAAATGCTCGCCATCACCGGCGCGATTAAGGGCGCCGGACTCGGCAAAGACGTTCTGCTGCTTACCGATGGCCGGTTCTCCGGCGGCACAACCGGCCTGTGCGTGGGTCACGTCGCGCCCGAGGCGGTGGATGCCGGGCCGATCGCGTTTGTGCGCGACGGCGACCGGATCCGCCTCGATGTCGCCAGCCGCACACTCGACGTGCTGACCGACTCGGCCGAATTCGCCGCTCGTCAAAAGGGTTTCATCCCTCCGCCGCCGCGGTACAAGACCGGCGTACTGGCCAAGTACGTCAAACTGGTCAGCTCGGCCGCGATCGGCGCCGTCTGCGGCTAACCCGGCGGCACGCTACCGGACCAACGCGAACGCAAAGCCGTCCCAGTGCTTGGCTCCGACCGTCTGGATCACCGACGTGTCCAGTTTCGGATGGCGGCCCATCAGCTCCAACGTCTCGCGCGTTGCCTGGATCCTGGGGTCGTCGGACTCGGGATCCAGGATCTTGCCGTCGCGGATGACGTTGTCCAGCACAATGACTGAGCCCGTCCGGGTCAGCCTGATCGCCCACTGAAGGTATTCGACGTAGTTCTCCTTGTCGGCGTCGATGAAGACCAGGTCGAACGGATCGCTGGTGATCGTCGGCAGCGTCTCCAGCGCTGCGCCGACAATTATCTGCACCCGATCGCCGACACCGGCACGCTCCAGATTGGCGCGCGCGACGTCGGCGTGCCTGGGCTCGTATTCCAGCGTCACCACGCGCCCCTCGGGGCCCGCGCCGCGCGCCAGCCAGATGGTGCTGAAGCCGCCCAGAGTGCCGATCTCGAGGATGTTGTGCGCGTTGGCCACGCGGGTCAGCAGGGACAGGAACTTGCCCTGCTGTGCCGAGACGGCAATTTGTGGAAGTCCGGCGGCGTCACTGGCCGCCAGCGCCGCGGACAGGGCCGGGTCGTCGCCGATCATCGTGTTGTCCAGGAACGCGTCGACGTCTTTCGGGTTGGTTATCTGGGGCATGAACCCAAGGTAGCGGCGTTCAGCAGGCCGGTGTGGCCGCGCTCGTCACCGTTACCAGTGGCTCTATTACCAGCGGAGTAGCGGGTTGTTGCTCAAGCCGCCGGTTCCGCCGTCGCCCCGCAGGAGTCCGCCGGCCCCGTTGCTCGCATTGAGCAGACCTTGCTGCCCGGGTTGCCACGAGTTCGTCAGCGCCTTGGCGCCGGCGGCCTCGGCGTTGGCGTATGCGCTGGCGCCCGCGGTGAGGTTCTGCACAAAATCCTGGTGAAACGCCTCGAGTTGAGCACTGAAGGCCTGATAGTCCTGAGCGTGCGCGCCGAACAGCTGCGCAACGCCCAGCGACACGTCGTCAGCGCCAGCCGCCAACAGCCCGGTCGTCGGGTAGGCGGCGGCCGAGTTGGCTTGGCTGATTGTCGAACCGATGTTGTCCAGGTCGCCGGCGGCAGCGGCCACCGCGTCCGGAACTCCGAACAGATTTGACATCGCCACCTCCTGCCCGGCATCGCTACTTCGCGCTTGCCCAGCTCGGCTGGTCGGTGCGCCGCGCGCTAACGATCCATGCTAGCGCGCTGGGGGCGGCATAAACCAAATACCAGAGAATTGCCATCGAGGGCCAGCGACTTTACCGTCCCCGATCCGGGCAACCCGCCGCTATCGCGGCAGCGGGTCGCGGGCGCCGTCCTGAGTGCCGGGAATTCCGTTGCGGACGACAAATTCCCTGGCCTTGACGAGGAATTCCAGCTGGTCACCGACCTGGCGGAGCGGATCGGCGGTGCGTGTCGAGCGGCACAGCACGATGGCACCTTCCAGTGCGGCGATCGACGTCACTGCCAGCGACGCGGCGCCGGCGTCGTCGAAGCCGTCATTGACGAACGCCCGGGTTAATGCGGTGCACCAGCGGCCCAAGATGACGCCGGCATCGGTGGAAAGCTTGGGGTCGTCGTCGTCCGAGCCGATCGCCGCCGCCACTACGGGGCAGCCCGCGGTGAAATTGCTGTCGCTGAGCTGACGAACCCAGAACTCGACGAACTCCCGAAGCAGGGCCCTGGCGCCCCAGCCGGCAGCGTCGTCGATCATGGCGGTGATGGCGTCACCGGAGTACCGCAGCGCCTCGGTCAGAATCTGATTGCGCCCGTCAGGAAAGTGGTAGTACACGGAGCCTCGGGGCGCGCCGCTGCGTGCGAGCACCTCGTCGATGGTGACACCGGCCGCTCCGCGCTCGCGCATCACCTGGGCGGCGCTGACCAGCATTTTCGTGCGGGTGTCACCCCGCTTGTTGGAGGCTTGCGTGGGAACCGTCATGCAGCGTGCGAGTGCCGCAGTGTCGGCCAGTGCCTATTGCGCGGGCTGAACCGGAACGGCCGGCGCCGCAGGTCAGGGATTTCGCGGGTGAGGTGATAGCCCGCGACGTTGAGCTCGATGATCCACATGCTTCTCTCCTGGCCTGTGTGCTGCACTCAATGCGCCGAGACCACCGACTCATGATTATGCGCGTGAGCATATAAGAGTTTCTTATACCAAGCAACTTCTATTGCCTATGTAAATGCTTGACTAGGGGTGATGGCCCAGGTCATCCTGTCAATGGTCCGGATCGGCCAGAGTGTTTAATCCCACAATTATGGTCGATTGCATAACGACCGAGCGGACGCAAAAGCCCCCAAACAGTCAGTTCGGGGGCCTTTACGTCTGCGCGGCCGAGCTACTCGACCGTGTAACCCATCGGCATCAGCACACTCTTCTGCTGGGTGAAATGCTCCACACCCTCTGGCCCGTTCTCCCGGCCGATGCCGGAGTTCTTGTAGCCGCCGAACGGGGCCGCGGGGTCGAAGGCGTACCAGTTGATGGCGTACGTCCCGGTGCGGATCTGCTCCGAGATCTCGATGCCGTGCGGCACGTTGGTGGTCCACACGCTGCCGGCCAGCCCGTAGGCCGAGTCGTTGGCGATCTTGATCGCGTCCTCTTCGGTGTCGTAGGGGATGACAGCCAGCACCGGCCCGAAGATCTCCTCCTGGGCGATCGTCATCTTGTTGTCGACGTCGGCGAACACCGTGGGCTGCACGAAGAACCCGTTGTCCAGGCCTTCGGGACGGCCGCCGCCGCACACCAGCCGCGCACCCTCCGCGACGCCCTTGGCGATGTAACCCTCGACCCGGGCGCGCTGCTTCTCCGAGATCAGCGACCCGATCTGGGCGCCCGGGTCGGACGGCGGCCCGACCGGCAGCGCCTGCACGAAAGCGCTTACCGCATCGACGATTTCGTCGTAGCGCGAGCGTGGCGCCAGGATGCGGGTCTGGCCCACGCAGGCCTGGCCGGTGTTCATGATCCCAGAGAACACCAGCATCGGGACTGCCGAAGCCAGGTCGACGTCCTCGAGGATGATTGCCGCGGACTTGCCGCCGAGTTCAAGGGTGCACGGCTTGAGCAGGTCGGCGGCGCGCTTGCCGATCTCCTTGCCGACGGCCGAGCTGCCGGTGAAGGTGAACAGGTCGACGTCCGGATTCGAGGTCAACGCCTGGCCGGTCTCGATCCCGCCGGGCACGACGGACAGCACGCCTTCGGGCAGGCCGGCCTCGGCGAATATTTCCGCCAAAGCGTTTGTGGTCAAAGGAGTTTCGGCGGCTGGCTTGAGCACCACGGTGCAGCCGGCGAGCAACGCGGGGCCCAGTTTGTTGACCGCGAGGAACAGCGGCACATTCCATGCCACGATGGCGCCCACCACGCCGACCGGCTCCCGGTGCACGATGGTCTGCCCGTAGGAGCCGTTGCGGATCTCTCGCCACTTGACCTGGTCGACGGCGGGGCCGGCGAAGAAGTTCATCGCCCCCATCGAGCCCATCCAGTGCATCGTCTCGATAGTCATCGCCGGTTGCCCGGTCTCGGCGGCCAGTAGCGCGCTAAGCAGTTCCTTGCGCTCCTCCATCAGCTTGACGACGTTGGCGAGCAGGGCCGCGCGGTCCTTCGGGGCCGTCGTGGGCCAGGGGCCGTTGTCGAATGCGGCGCGGGCCGCGGCAACCGCGGCGTCGACGTCGGCGGCTGCTGCCAGCGGCACCTTGCCGACGTACTCGCCGGTGGCTGGATTGTGCACCTCGATGACCTCGGAGGTGGACGGTTCGACCCATCTTCCGCCGATGAAAAGCTTGTCGTATTCGGTCTTCTTGTCGTATTCGGTCTTTACGTCGGTCACCTGCGCCGCTCCTCCTGATCGCTCCGCACTGCATCGTCGCCGGCGGTCTTAGCGCCAGACTACCGAAGCCGAAAGCAAATTAGAACATGTTCTATTACTGCGGTTGGAGCACCAGCACGAGATTGCTCACCAGGAATTCGCGCAGCAC
>PLSK01000255.1:0-1390 GCA_003165155.1 Mycobacterium sp.
CTCGGCGCTGGGAGTTGCCGAGGGCTAACCGTTGCGAGTGAGTGATCTTGAGTGGTCACGCGACTCGCACCCCATCTCGGGGTTATTCCCCGGCCGGGTGGCCGGTTCCCTTCCGCGCTTNNGGCGGCCCCAACTGGGCCGACGACGGTGGATGGTTCCTCCCACCGCGCAAGGTTGATCGCGGCGTTGTCGTCACGCTGATGCGCTGCCGAACAACCAACGCAATGCCAGTGTTCAGCCCCTGCGCAACACCCTTGCGCTCAGCCCACGACGCCAGATTCACACATCTGTAACTACAGCACACCACCGACATCGACCACTCAGAACGCAACAGCTGCCAGCCCCTTCGCTCAGGGATGCCACCCGGGCGGCGGCGGCGGTCCGTACCCCGGAGGGCCATATCCGGGCGGCCCATAGCCCTGCGGTCCAGGACCCCAACCGGGTGGTCCACCGCGCCAGTCATGGCAGCCGTTCCAATCCCAGTTATTGCCCCAGCCTGGGTCCCAGAACTCACCCGGGCACCACTGCGGGAACGGCCCTGGCTGCGCTTGAGCGTCGACGGCGACACCAACACCGGCCAGCCCCAGGACAGCTGCTCCCGCGAAGATCGTTGCAGCAAAGCGCGGAATAATTTTCACGGTGCAAGGCTACCCAATTCAACGATGTTAAAAACATCGTGAGTGAGGCCCATAGTTGCTGTCAGTCGCTGTCAGCTTTCCCGATATAGCCGCACCCCGCCGAAACTTCGTCGGCAGGGTGCGGCTGTTTACATCAACGCTCGCGGTCAGTGGTGACCTCCACCGTGATCGCCAGGCCCACCGGGCCCACCTGGACCACCGGGCCCACCGTGATCGCCTGGACCACCGTGATCGCCGTACCCGCCGTGGTCGTAATAGTGCGCGTCCGGGCCATATCCGCCCCGGTTGTCGTGGCAATTCCCGCCATCCCAGTTATTGCCCCACCCGGGATCCCAGAACTCGCCCGGACACCATTGCAGGAAGGGCCCTGGCTGGGCTTGCGCGTGAGGCGCAACGCCAAACCCGGCGAGTCCCAAGCCAGCGACCATAGCGAAAGTCATTGCAAATAGACGCAGATTATTTTTCATTAGGCAAAGTAAGTACCCGAGTCGGGCGATTCCAAATTAGAGACGCCAGCGTTTCTTCNNCACCGCCGTGCGGATCGTCGTGCCACAAACCCGGCACGGGTCGCCCGCGCGACGGTAGACGTACGTGCGAGGCCGCCCGGCCCGGTAGGACGGCGCGCCGTGGTCATGCTCGGGGAGCACCACGACGATCTTTCCGCGGCGCAGGCCGACCTTCATCAACGCCACCAGATCGACCCATGCGGCCCCGAACTCCGGCTGGCTGATCGTCCGGCCGGGCCGGAACGG
>PLSK01000255.1:1407-4100 GCA_003165155.1 Mycobacterium sp.
CCCCTCGTCGAGCACCTCACAAACCGTGGGCCCGCGCAGGTCGGTTCCGTACTCGTCACCGAGTATTCGCATTCGCACCTGTCCGACCGGCTCCGGAATCTCGGGACCGCGTTCCCATTCTGTGAAGGTGCCGTACAGACCCAGATGCACGTGCACGATCGGGCCGTCCGCGTAGTGATGGAAGAGGTGCTTGCCCCAGACGCTGGCCCGCCGGAACAACCGGCCGTCGAGCACCGCCGCGGAATCGGCGAACCGGCCCTGCGGGCTGGACACGGCAACCGGCTGACCGGCGAATCGGCGCTGGTGCAGCCGGGCCAGCCGGTGCAAAGTGTGCCCCTCAGGCACCGGAGCCTCTCAGGCCGGAGCGCCGGGCACCGGCGGTGCCTGGTGGGTGCGCTCGTATTCGTCCAGGATGTCGATACGCCGTTGGTGGCGTGGAGCTTTCGACCACGGCGTAGTGAGGAACGCATCCACGAAGGACAGCGCCTCCTCGACCGTATGCATGCGGCCGCCGATGCCAATCAACTGCGCGTTGTTGTGCTGGCGGGCCAGCGTCGCGGTCTCGACGCTCCACGCCAGCGCGCAGCGCGCGCCGGGCACCTTGTTCGCGGCGATCTGCTCACCGTTACCCGAACCCCCCAGCACGATGCCCAGGCTCTCCGGGTCGGCCACCGTGCGCGTAGCGGCGGCGATGCAGAACGCCGGGTAGTCGTCCTCGGCGTCGTAGGTAAACGCGCCGCAGTCGATCGGCTCGTGTCCGGTTTTCTTCAGGTGCTCGATGATCTGTTGCTTGAGCTCGAATCCGGCGTGGTCTGAACCGAGGTAGACGCGCATGCCCGCCATCCTTCCCTGCCCGAAGTCAGCGACGCAACGCGTGGCGCATTAATGGCCTAGTGGCGATCGCGAGCGCGGCGTAGCCGGGCGAAGCGGGTCGCCACCGTCAGGCTTAGTCGAACTCTGGTTTCTCGTGCCGGGTCCGCTTGAGTTCGAAGAAGTGTGGGTAGGACGCGAAAGCCACCGCGGCGTCCCAGAGCTTGCCGGCCTCTTCGCCGCGCGGAATCTTCGACAGCACCGGGCCGAAGAACGCCACCCCGTTGACGTGGATGGTCGGCGTTCCCACGTCGGGCCCGACCGCGTCCATTCCGGCGTGGTGACTCTTGCGCAGCGCGTCGTCGTAAGCGTCGCTGGTCGCCGCCGCGGCCAACTCCGCCGGCAGGCCGGCATCTGCGAGGGACAGCTTGATGACCTCTTCTTGGTCTTTGTTGCCCTCGTTGTGGATGCGGGTTCCCATCGCGGTGTACAGCGGCGCCAGGACGCCGGCGCCATGCGCCTGCTCGGCGGCGATCGCCACCCGCACCGGTCCGAAGGCTTTCGCCAGCTTCTCGCGATACTCGTCGGGCAGATCCCCCTTGCCTTCGTTGAGTACCGCCAGGCTCATGACATGGAAGTTCACGTCGATATCGCGAACCTTCTCCACCTCGAGAACCCAGCGTGAGGTGATCCACGCCCAGGGGCACAGTGGGTCGAACCAGAAATCGGCGACAGATTTTTCGGGGGCTTTCGCGGGCATGTGGAGTCCTCTTCTCGAGATCACAGACGGGTACAACACCGCTCAGCACAACCGTAGTCGCCGCCTGCATGTTCCCGTTGAGAGGTGCTCAAGTGCCCGCTGTGCGCCCGACGCTTTAAGTTGGAGGCGTGGCACTTCCTAACCTCACCCGGGACCAGGCTGTCGAACGCGCCGCCCTGATCACCGTCGGCAGCTACCAGATCAGCCTCGACATCACCGATGGTTCCGGTGGTGGCGGCGCGCCGGACGAACGAACATCGCAGACTTTTCGGTCCACCACCACCGTGGCGTTCGACGCACTCACCGGCGCGGATACGGTCATCGACATCGCCGCNNATCGTCGACGCCGACTGCCGCTACTCCAACACGGGCGAGGGATTGCATCGCTTCGCCGACCCGGTGGACAACGAGATCTACCTCTACTCGCAATTCGAAACCGCCGACGCCAAGCGGATGTTCGCGTGCTTCGACCAGCCCGACCTCAAGGCCACGTTCGACGTGCGGGTGACCGCGCCCACGCACTGGAAGGTCATCTCCAACGGCGCCACGGTGGCCGTGTCGGACAGCGATGGCAGCAGCGTGCACACCTTCACCACCACCCCGCGGATGAGCACCTACCTGGTGGCGTTGATCGCCGGGCCGTACGCCGAGTGGCAAGACGCCTACACCGACGAACACGGCGAGATACCGCTCGGTATCTACTGCCGATCTTCCCTGGCGCAACACATGGACGCCGAGCGGTTGTTCACCCAGACCAAGCAGGGATTCGGCTTCTACCACAAGAATTTTGGGCTGCCATACGCCTTCGGCAAGTACGACCAGCTGTTCGTGCCCGAGTTCAACGCCGGCGCGATGGAAAACGCCGGCGCGGTGACGTTCCTGGAGGACTACGTCTTCCGCAGCAAGGTCACCCGAGCCTCGTACGAGCGGCGCGCCGAGACGGTGCTGCACGAGATGGCGCACATGTGGTTCGGCGACCTGGTCACCATGACCTGGTGGGATGACCTGTGGCTGAACGAATCGTTCGCGACCTTCGCCTCCGTGCTGTGCCAAAGCGAGGCCACCGAATTCACCGAGGCCTGGACGACGTTCGCGACTGTGGAGAAGTCGTGGGCGTATCGCC
>PLSK01000084.1:0-9327 GCA_003165155.1 Mycobacterium sp.
ACCGCACCCACCGTCCACACGACGTCTGGCTGACCCTGGGTGATATCGCTGAACCGGCGGTTTGAACACGACGGCCAGCCTTGTACCGAAGAGTTGTAGAAGGCGGAAGCGTCGTGCGCCGACGGGTAGGCGACTACAGCCTGAATGGCGTAGTGGTCGCGCTTTTTGGAGTCATCGACGCTGTCGTCGACGCGCTGGCCGCGAACAGCGGTCCACCCGGTGTTGGTATAGACCCTGTCCTGCGCCGGCCCGTCGATAGCCAGGCAGTTCTTGTCGGTGATGTTCGAGCCCCAGTCCCACATCGCCTTGGCGCTGAACCACACCTGCATCGTTTTGGCGCCGAGCACGCTATTGATCTGGCCCGGATCGAGCAACAGCCCGTCCAGCGCCGAGACGGCCACTGGGGTCGAGGTGATAGGTCCAGACTTATCGGCGGGAACGGCCTTTCCGTTGGCGGTGGTGGTGCAGCCGCCGGCGAGTGTGCAAGCCCCGGCCAGCACCAGGACGGCAATCTGCTGGCGCATCTTTCCCCCTAGCTCTGGCGTGACCAGCTTAAGCGGGGGCGTCCCGGCGCCGCCCGAGTAGCCAGCAGAAGAGGTAAATCAGGAATGAGATGGTGGCGACGAACACTGACACCGGGACGCCGGGCGCCAGGGACAGCACGATGCCGCCGACAGCGGCAACCTCGGCGAAGACCACCGAGGCGACGACCGCCGCTACCGGGGATCCGACCACCCGCGCGGCCGCGGCGGCCGGGGTGATCAGCAGCGACATCACCAGCAGTGCCCCGACGATCTGCACAGCCTGGGCGGCCACCACACCGACGAGCGCGGCGAACACGATTCCCAGCGCGCGCACCGGCACACCGCGGGCGGCCGCGACCTCCGGATCGACGGTGGCGAACAGCAGTGGTCGATAGCACGTCGCGAGCACGACGATAACCAGCAAGCAGACGAGCGAGAGCATCACCAGCCCGGAGTAGCCCACTCCCACGATCTGGCCGGTCAGCAATGCGAAACTGGTCCCGGTCCGTCCCGGGTAGAGGTGAATGAACAGCACCGCCAGCCCCAGCCCGAAGGCCAGCACCACTCCGATCACCGAATCCCGTTCCCGGGCACGCTGTCCCAGAATGCCGAATAGCGCCGCCGCCAGCGCGCTTCCGATCAGCGCTCCCAGCCCTACCTGAAAGCCGACCAGCAGTGCGAACGCCGCTCCGGTCAGTGCCAGTTCGCTGGATCCGTGGACGGCGAACGACATCTGGCGCATCACGATAAACGGCCCGATCAGCCCGGCCATCAGCCCAAGCAGAGCGGCCGCCAACAGCGCCTGCTGTACGAAGTCGTGGCTTAGCAACCGTGCGGTGATGTCGAAAGAGAACAGGTTGTCCAGCATCTCGACGAGCCGGTGATTCACCTGGTGCACCCGTCATGGTCGCCGACCACCACATACCGGTCGTTGACCTTTACCACCTGGATGTCGGCCTGATACAGCATCGACAGGGTCGCCGTGTTCATCACCTGCTCGACGGTGCCGATCCGGAATCGGCCGTCGACCAGGTAGAGCACCCGGTCTACGTACGGCAGGATCGGGTTGACCTCATGCGTGACGAAGATGACGGTGGTTGCGGCTTCCCGGCGGCGGCGCTCGATCAGCGCGGCGACCAGCTTGGCGTTGGCAGGGTCCAGGGTCAGCAGCGGTTCATCGCAGAGCAGCAGCGTCGGATCGCTGGCCAGTGCCTGAGCAATCCGCACCCGCTGCAATTCTCCGCCCGACATCACCCCGACCGGGACATCGGCCAGCCGTTCGCCGTTGACCCATTGCAGCGCCCGCTGCACCGCCTCGCCCCGTAGGGCTCGATCGGCAGAGCGCAGCGGCATGATGCCCCAGCGGCGCCCGTCGATGCCCAGCTGGACTAGGTCGCGTCCGCGCAGCAGCACCTCCCGATCGATCGGGCGATGTTGCGGCACGTAGCCGATCTGCCCGCTGCCCGGCACAAACGCCCGGCCCGCAGTGAGCGGCAATTGTCCGAGCAGCACCTTGAGCAGCGACGTCTTGCCGGTGCCGTTGGGACCCAGCACCGCGATGAACTCACCTTTCGACACGGACAGGTCGAGGTGGTCCCACAGCACGCGATCACCGAAATCCAGCCGGGCACCACTGAGCGAGACCGCCGTTGCGAGTAAGTGATCCCTTGTGGTCACGCGACTCGCACCCCTTCTCGGGGTTGTTCCCCAGCCGGTTGGCTGGTTCCCTTCCGCGCTTCACGGCCACCAGCCGGACAAGGTCCGGTCTTACGGTCGGCTCCACGCTTGACGGCGGCCCCAACTGGGCCGACGGCGGTGGAGGGTTCCTCCCACCGCGCGAGGTTGATGGCGGCGTTGTCGTCACGCTGATGCGATACCGAACACGCGTCGCACTGCCAATGTTCGGCCCAACCGATGTCCTGCACATGCCCGCAGGCGTGGCAGGTCTTCGACGACGGGAACCAGCGGTCAGCAACGACCAGCTGCGACCCGTACCAGCCGGTCTTATAGAACAACTGGCGCCGCGGTGTGCCCAAGGCCGCATCGGACAGTCCACGCCGCCTGGCGCGGGCCCCGGGCAGGCCCTTTTGCCGCACCATCCCAGCAGCGTCCAAACCCTCCACAACGATCCAGCCGTGGGTTTTAGCCAACCGTGTGGTCAGGACATGCAAATGGTGGGTGCGGACGTCGTTGACCCGGCGGTGCAGCCGGGACAGCTCGGTGGTGCGTTCACGATACTGGCGCGACCCTTTCGTGCACCGCGACCGGGCCCGGCAAAGGCGGCGCAGGTCACGCAACGCAACCTCGAGCGGGCGCGGGTTCTCGACCCGTTCGATCACGACACCGTCAGCGGTGGCCACCGTCGCCAAACGCCGCACCCCCACATCAACCCCAACCCGCGAACCAGACAACGCGACGCGAGGATGCTGCGGGCGTTGAACCAGCACCCGCACGCTCGCATCCAACCGCGTGCCGTTGCGGCGCACGCAGATCGCCAGCACCCGTGCCCGCCCGGCCCGGATGAGGCGTTCGATGCGGCGGGTGTTCTCGTGCGTGCGGATCGTGCCGATCACCGGCAGCGTCACATGCCTGCGGTCGGGCTCAACCCGCATCGCCCCGGTGCTAAAACTCACCCGATCGTGGTCACGGCCTTTGCGTTTGAACCGCGGGAATCCAACCCGTTTCCCCGCGCGCCTACCGGCACGGGAACTCCGCCAGTTCCAGTAGGCGTCCACCGCACCTTTGATGCCAGCGGCGTAGGCCTCCTTCGAACATTCCGGCCACCACACCGCACCAGTTTCGGCGTTGACACACACCTCGTCCTTGACCGTGTTCCAGCGCTTCCGCAGCACCCGAACAGACGGCTTCGCGGCCTCCACCCCCGCCGTCTGCCACGCCTCAATATCGGCTTTCAAGGTGGCCACGGCCCAGTTGTATGCCTTGCGCCGGGCACCGAAATGCCGCGCCAACGCGCGTGCCTGCTCCTCGGTCGGATCCAACGTGAACCGAAACGCCTGCACACACCAGCCCTCAGGGACGTCAAACATCGCCATTAGGGCGCACCCCGCTGCTCGGCCGCTAGGGGCGCCGCCTGTGCCCGCTTGGAGCGGTCCCCAGCCCCTCGCTCGCCATCCAGACGCACACACCGATACTCCGTCAACCGTGCACCACCAAGCACACAGCCCACGCCACCAAATTCATGCATCTGTTCCTACAACACACCACCGACACCACCGGCCACTCAACCCGCAACAGGTGGCAACCCGCGCGGGTTGGCCGATTAGGGACATGGCTATCGGCTCGATCGCAAGGCAGCCAGCAGCTGGTTGACCGTGTCGCGCTGCCAGGTCAGGTAGTCGGTGCCGCTGGGCAACGTCTCGGTCACCATGGTCACCGGCACACCCGCCCGACGTGCGGCGTCCTGTAGCCCGTCAATTGCGGGGGTGGACGTCTGCGGGTTGACCAGTAGCGCCGAGACTTGGCGATGATTTATCAGGTCGAGGACGGCTGCCATGTCGGATGGAGCGGGATCGGTCTCGTTCTCGTTGGCTGCGGTGAAGTGGGCCGGAGTGCGATTGACCAGGCCGGACGCCGCCAGCAGGTAGTAGGCGACGGGCTCGGTCGTGATGACTCCGGCGCCCGGATATCCGGTGGCGATGGCGTGTTCGGAGATGGCGACGGCGTCGGCACCGCGGCAGAATTCGGCGGCGTTGGCCCGGTAGTCCTTGGCGTTGGCCGGGTCGATGCTCGCCAGCCGGTCGGCGATCGTCGCGGCCACCGCCTTGGCCACGTTCAGGTCGTAGAAGACGTGCTCGTTGGCCGCGTCCCCGTTCGCGGTGCCGAGCAGCGAGTAGGCATTGACGTTTTTGACCGCCGGATGGCCGGCCAGCACCTGGTCGACCCATGGGTCGTAACCGCCGCCGTTGTAGACGACCAGGGGGGCGTCGGCGATCGCGGCGGCGTCGGCGGGACTTACCGCATAGGAATGCGGATCGACATCCGCGCCGGTCAGGATGGACCTGACGGTGAGATGACCGCCGGTGACCGCACGCGCCACGCTGCCCCACACGTCGGTGGACGCCACCACGGCGACTAAATCAGGGTGCTGAGAAGCGCGAGAGTTGCCGATTCCGCAAGCCGGCAAGGTGGTCGAGGCGAGCACGCATACGGCTATGGCCGACAGCCAACGCGTCACCTTGACTAGTGCGATTCGCACGTTCGATTCCTTACCTTCCGGCTCACCGGCCGAAGCATAATACTAATGAAAATCGTTTCCATTAGAAAGTAGCGGATCGGCGCCTGCCAAGCGCACCCCGGGAAGCGCTGTAGCCTCACCAAACGTGAGTCCCACACCACGCCGGCGTGCGACTCTGGCGTCGTTGGCGGACGAACTCAAGGTGTCGCGCACCACCATTTCGAACGCCTTCAATCGACCGGATCAGCTGTCTACCGACCTTCGCGAACGGGTGCTCACGACGGCCAAGCGGCTGGGTTACGCGGGGCCCGACCCGGTGGCGCGGTCGTTGCGAACACGCAAAGCCGGTGCGGTCGGTTTGGTGATGCCCGAACCGCTGACCTATTTCTTCAGTGACCCGGCGGCACGGGATTTCGTCGCCGGAGTGGCGCAAGCGTGCGAAGAGCTGGGGCAGGGGCTGCTTTTGGTAGCGGTGGGACCAAGCCGCAGCCTCGAGGACGGAACTGCCGCCGTGCTTAGCGCCGGGGTGGACGGGTTCGTGGTGTATTCGGTACGCGAGGACGATCCCTATCTGCAGGTGGTGCTGCAGCGGCGGGTGCCCGTAGTGGTGGTCGACCAGCCCAAAGGTCTTTCCGGAGTGTCGCGGGTGGGCATTGACGATCGGGCGGCGATGCGCGGGCTCGCCGACTACGTGCTCGGGATGGGGCACCGGGAGATCGGCCTACTGACCATGCGGCTGGGCCCCGATCGCCGGCAAGATCTCGTGGACGCCGACCGGCTGAAGTCGCTGACCTTCGACGTGCAGCGCGAACGCATCTTCGGCGTCTGGGAGGCGATGACGGCGGCCGGTATCGACCCGGATGCACTGACCGTGGTGGAAAGCTACGAGCACCTGCCGACGTCGGGTGGCACTGCCGCCAAGGTGGCGCTGGAGGCCAATCCGCGCATCACCGCGTTGATGTGCACCGCGGATATCTTGGCCCTGTCAGCCATGGATTACCTTCGGGCACATGGGATTTACGTGCCCGGTCAGATGAGCGTCAGCGGGTTCGACGGCGTCCCCGAGGCTATCAGCCGCGGGCTGACCACGGTGGCGCAGCCGAGCCTGCAGAAGGGCCGCCGGGCGGGCGAATTGCTACTCAAGCCGCCGCGATCGGGCCTGCCCGTCGTCGAGATGCTGGACACCGAGCTGATCCGGGGCCGCACCGCCGGGCCCCCTGCCTAACTGGCCTGCCTAACTGGTACTGCCGCCATGTTGGTCGCCGATCAGCAAGCGCACGGCCAGGTCCAGCCGTTTGCTGACGTCGGTCGCCGAGGCTCGCCGGGTGAGCCAGGCAAGCAGGTTGGACAACCACACGTCCGAGATCACCCGGGCGATGTGGTACTGGTCTTCGGTCGGTTCGCCGTCGCTCATCGCGCGCGCGAACATGCCGTCGATGAGCTTCTCGACGTGATCGACTTCACTGGCCGCCGACGCGTCGGCAAAGACATAGGCCCGCGTCATCGCCTCGGTAAGCAAGGGATTGCGCTGCATCGCACGGTTGAGCTTGCCGACCATGAAGTTGAGCCGCTGAAACGGAGTGCCGCCGGCAACCGCGGAGCGGTCGGTTTTGGCGTCGATGCGGGTGAACTCCCGGCCAAGCGCCGACACCAGCAGATGTACCTTCGAAGGGAAATACCGGTACAGCGTCCCAACAGCCACGTCGGCGCGGTCCGCCACGGCGCGCATCTGGACTGCCTCGTAGCCGCCCTTGGATGCGATGGCCATGGTGGCGTCCAGGATGCGCTTACGGCGTTCCCGTTGTGCCTCGGAACCGAGCTCGGACTCAGCAAGCACCGCCACGTTCATGACCTCGCGAGGTTGCGAGTCAGGAACGCGACTCGAGTCCGTGTTCGCTGTCGACATCTGCCGGGGCGCTCCTCTTCCGGGCGGTTCGATCGCAGACGATACGCAATCCGGGTGTGAATTTCCCACCTCCGTAGCGTCGGGGACAGCGACTTGTCCTGGACCTTTCTTGCCGTACTGGCGTTCGACTTGTCGGTCGATCGCTGGCACTATTAGAACACGTTCTAGTGGCCTACATCGAGAATGCGGAGGGCTCGCACGTGGTAGCGACCGTCACAGACGAGCAGTTCGCGGCGCGTGAGTTGGTGCGCGATTGGGCACGAAACTCCGGCTCGGGGCTGGGTGGGACCACGGCGATCCGACAGATCGAACAAGGCTTCGATTCGGGCAAAGCCGACGCCTGGCGACCGGTGTTCGCAGGCCTGGCCGAGCTGGGGCTCTTCGGGGTAGCCGTTGCGGATGACCGCGGCGGCGCGGGCGGCAGCATCGAGGACTTGTGCGCGATGGTCGANNNACTTCGATGCCGTGACGTCTCGCGCGTCCGGTTCGGTCAGTTGGGTGCTCGGCGCTGCCGATGGCGGTGTCCTGCTGCTGCCCGCCGATGGGAACTGGCTGTTGGTCGACACAGCAAGCGAGGGCGTGCAGGTCGAGCCGCTGCGTGCGACGGACTTCTCCCGGCCGTTGGCTAGGGTGGTGCTGACGTCGGCGCCTGCCACCCTGATAGGCCGCTCCGGCCAGCGGGTGCGGGACCTGGCCGCGACCGTGCTGGCGGCCGAGGCTGCCGGCGTCACCCGGTGGTCGCTGGAGACCGCCGTCGCGTATGCCAAGGTCCGCGAGCAGTTCGGCAAGCCGATCGGCAGCTTCCAGGCCATCAAGCACCTGTGCGCGGAAATGCTGTGCCGCGCCGAGCAGGCCGAGGTGGCCGCCTCGGACGCGGCGCGCGCCGCCGGCGATGCTGGGCCTGCTGGGGACGGCGAGGACGACCGGCAGTTCTCGATCGCCGCGGCACTGGCCGCGAGCGTCGGCATCGCCGCCGCGAAGGCCAATGTCAAAGACTGCATTCAGGTGCTCGGCGGCATCGGCTGCACCTGGGAGCACGACGCGCATCTCTACTTGCGCCGTGCGCACAGCATCGGCCGGTTTCTCGGTGGTGCCGAACACTGGTTGCGCCGCATTACGGCGCTGACTCAGGATGGCGTGCGGCGGCGCCTGGGTATCGATCTCACCGAAGTCGAAGACCAGCGATCCGAGATCGCGGCGGCTGTCGCCGAGGTGGCCGCGCTGCCGGAGGACAAGCGGCAGGCGGCCCTGGCCGAGGCCGGCCTGCAGGCGCCACACTGGCCGGCGCCATACGGCCGCGGCGCGTCCCCGGCCGAGCAATTGCTGATCGATCAGGAGCTGGCGGCGGCCGGTGTCGTGCGGCCGGACTTGGTGATCGGCTGGTGGGCGGCGCCGACCATCCTCGAGCACGGCACGCCCGAACAGGTCCAGCGTTTCGTGCCGGCAACCACCCGTGGCGAATTCCTTTGGTGTCAGCTGTTTTCCGAGCCGGGAGCGGGTTCCGACCTGGCGTCGCTGCGCACAAAAGCCGTGCGCGGTGACGGTGGCTGGCTACTGACCGGGCAGAAGGTGTGGACGTCCGCGGCGCACAAGGCGCGGTGGGGGGTGTGCCTGGCGCGTACCGATCCGGACGTCCCGAAGCATAAGGGCATCACCTACTTCCTGGTCGACATGACCTCACCCGGAATCGAGATCCGGCCCCTGCGTGAGATCACCGGCGACTCGTTGTTCAACGAAGTGTTCCTGGACAACGTCTTCGTGCCCGACGAGATGGTGGTCGGCACGGTGAACGACGGCTGGCGGCTGGCCCGCACCACGCTGGCCAACGAACGCATAGCGATGGCCAACGGGACGGCGTTGGGCAACCCGATGGAAGAGTTGCTCAAGGTGCTGTCGGCGATCGACCTCGACGTTGCCCAGCAAGACCGGCTCGGGCGGTTGATCGTCCTGGCGCAGACCGGCGCGCTGCTGGACCAGCGCATCGCCCAGCTGGCGGTAGGGGGGCGCGACCCCGGGGCGCAATCCAGCGTGCGCAAACTGATCGGCGTCCGCTACCGGCAGGCGCTGGCGGAATTCATGATGGACGTGTCCGAGGGCGGCGGCCTGGTCGATAGCCGCGCGGTGTTCGACTTCCTCAACACCCGGTGCCTGACCATCGCCGGCGGTACCGAGCAGATCCTGCTCACCGTGGCGGCCGAGCGATTACTTGGCCTGCCGCGCTAAGAAAAAGTGGTCTGTACGCAGGTGCTGGGTGAGGTGATGTTGACCCCGGTGTAGACCACCTGCATGTGGGCGCAGACGATGACGTTGACGTCGGTCTTGGGGCCGCCCGTCGACCAATCGGTCGAGTCGATCCGACCGGTTGTCTGGTACTTGTCCGGTGGCCCGTCACCGAAGTAGACGGTGGTGATCACGTCGGACCCACCCTCTTTCATGACCCGCTCGAATTGGCTGGTGGCGTGGGCGTCCAGGTAGGCCAACCGATTCGTCGACCGGATCTCGGTGGTTTGGCGGGCCCAGAGGCTGGGCGGGAAACCGGTCACGCCGTCGGGTGTGCGCATGTCGGCGCCGGCCACGAAATCACAGTGCCCATCGGCTTTGTAGCAATCGAGGACGGTGTGCGTCTCCAACTGATTGGGGCCGTCCAGCGGGAACAAGGTGACGGCAGTGTTGCTGGCCGCCGCCGAAATCGGGGTGTCTGC
>PLSK01000084.1:9414-12021 GCA_003165155.1 Mycobacterium sp.
GGTGCAGGCACACGCCCCGCAGTGACCCTCGCGGCAGGAGAACGGCGCGTCAAGGCCTTTGGCCAGCAGCACGTCGAGCAGCTTTGCGTTGCGCGGCCACGACACCGTATGGGTTTCACCGTCCAGCGCAACGATCGCGGTGGCCGGTGGTCCGTCCTGGTCGGCGGTGTCATCGATTGTGACGGCCGCGAACGGATCGGACTCCAGCGACTTGAATACCTCGATATGTATTTGCGGGGCAGGAACTTTCAGCGCTTCCAGCGCTTGGCGCGCCGCGTTCATGAATGGACCGGGCCCACAGATGAACGTGGGCCGGTCGCTGAACGGCGCGGCCAGCTTCGCCAGCGCGCTTGTGCTGGGCAGTCCCTGCAGCGATTCCAGCCAGTGCACCACCGTGAGACGGTCGGGATGCTTGGTGGACAGCTCGCGCAGCGCGTCGGCNNTCGGACAGCGCCGACTTGCAGATCGACATGATCGGGGTGATCCCGCTGCCGGCGGCCAGCAGCAGAAAGTCGCCGTCGAGTGTCTTGGGCACGAAGGTGCCCGACGGGGCCAGCACGTGCACGCGCATGCCTTTGTGGGCGTGGTCGCATAGCCAGTTGGACGCGTATCCGTCCGCGGTTCGNNTAGCAGCGCGCCACCGAACCGGTGCGGTCGCTGGGCACACGCAACGTCAGGAACTGACCGGGTGCGTAGCGCAACCGCTGCGGTGGGATGTCCGGGTCGCCCTGTTCGTCCGGCACTGCGAACACCAGCGACCGCGCGTCGTCGGTCTCGGCGACCACGTCGGCGATCTGAAGTTCCAGGACGTGATCGCCGAGTGGCTCCTCAGGTGCTTGGTCCAGATCCGCCTCGGTCACGCCCCAATCCTCTCCTTGGCCACAACTAGAACATGTTATAGAAAACTCGATTCATATCGCTACCAGCCGCAGGAATACCCTCCTCGACACAAATCGGAACGTGTTCTAGTCTTCTGGGTAAGTCCGCACTCCCGGGAGGCAAACGTCAGTGACAACCATTCAACAGCGTGATGCGCAGTCGGTGTTGGCTGGGATAGATGATCTGCTTCCGCAGATTCGGGAGCGCGCTCAGGCTACGGAGGATCTGCGCCGACTACCCGACGAGACCGTTGCGGCGCTCGACGACGTCGGCTTCTTCACCCTGTTGCAGCCTGAGCAGTGGGGCGGCCTGCAATGCGATCCCACTCTTTTCTACGAGGCGACGCGGCGGCTGGCGAGCGCATGCGGCTCCACCGGCTGGGTGGCCTCGATCATCGGGGTGCACAACTGGCACCTGGCGTTGTTCGACCAGCAGGCCCAGGAAGAGGTCTGGGGCGACGACCCGAAAACCCGGATCTCGTCGTCTTACGCCCCGATGGGCGCCGGCGTCGTGGTCGACGGCGGCTACCTGGTCAGCGGCTCGTGGAACTGGTCGTCCGGCTGCGACCACGCCACCTGGGCTTTTCTCGGCGGTCCCGTCATCAAAGACGGCCGACCGGTCGACTTCGGCAGCTTCCTGATCCCGCGTAGCGAATACCGCATCGACGACGTGTGGCACGTGGTCGGCCTGCGCGGCACCGGCAGCAACACCGTCGTCGTCAAGGACGTCTTCGTGCCGCGGCACCGGTTCCTGTCCTACAAGAACATGAACGACGGCACCGCGGGCGGATATCAGACCAACACAGCCCCGGTGTACAAGATGCCTTGGGGCACCGTGCATCCCACCACCATCTCGGCGCCGATCGTGGGCATGGCCTACGGCGCCTACGAGGCGCACGTGGAGCACCAGGGCAAGCGGGTGCGGGCGGCGTTCGCCGGGGAAAAGGCTAAGGATGACCCGTTCGCCAAGGTCCGTGTCGCCGAGGCGGCCAGCGACATCGACGCCGCGTGGCGCCAGTTGATCGGCAACGTCGGCGACGAGTATGCACTGTTGAAGGCGGGCAAGGAGATTCCGTTCGAGCTGCGCACCCGCGCACGTCGGGACCAGGTGCGCGCCACTGGCCGTTCGATCGCCTCGGTAGACCGGTTGTTCGAGGCCTCCGGGGCCACCGCGCTGGCCAATGACGCGCCGATTCAGCGGTTTTGGCGTGATGCGCACGCCGGCCGGGTACATGCCGCCAACGACCCCGAACGGGCCTACGTGATCTTCGGGAACAACGAGTTCGGGTTGCCGGCCGGCGACACGATGGTCTAGCCATGACTTTGACGTTCGAGTCCACCTCGCGCTTTGCGGAAGTCGACGTGGACGGGCCGCTGAAGCTGCACTATCACGAGGCGGGAATCGGCAACGACCAGACAGTGGTGCTGCTGCACGGGGGCGGTCCGGGAGCGTCGAGCTGGACCAACTTCTCGCGCAACATCGCCGTGCTGGCCGAGCGGTTCCACGTGCTGGCCGTCGATCAGCCCGGGTACGGCCACTCGGACAAACGCGCGGAGCACGGGCAGTTCAACCACTATGCCGCGAGAGCGCTTAAGGGCCTCTTCGACCAGCTGGGCGTGGAACGCGTTCCGCTGGTGGGCAATTCGCTGGGTGGGGGTACCGCGGTCCGCTTCGCGCTCGACTACCCCGAACGGGCCGGACGCCTGGTGCTGATGGGCCCCGGCGGGC
>PLSK01000194.1:0-4651 GCA_003165155.1 Mycobacterium sp.
GGACTTGCAACCCGGTCTGCTGCCCCAGCATGACCGCCGTGTGGTAGGCACGGCGCAGATCCGACGACACGATCTGCAACGGCTGCAGCTTGCCAAGCACCTCGGCCGCGGCGACCGCCTGGGCGCGGCCCAATTCGCTTAGATCAGTGTCCAGTTGGCCCTGCATCCGGTTACCGAGGTTGAAGTCGGTTTGGCCGTGCCGCAGCATCACCAGACGACGGACCCTCATTGCGCGCTCGCCGAGTCCGGGGGGTCGGCGGAGGTGGCGGTCAAATCCACCGGCACCACCGGGCAGTCGCCCCACAGCCGGTCCAGGGCGTAGAAGTTGCGGTCGTCCTGATGCTGCACGTGCACGACGATGTCGCGGTAGTCGAGCAGCGTCCAGCGGCCCTCCCGGGTCCCTTCGCGGCGCGCCGGCTTGTAGCCGACTTCACGCATCTTCTCCTCAACTTCGTCGACGATGGCGTTGACCTGACGCTCGTTGGACGCCGAGGCGATGACGAAGCAGTCGGTGATGACCAGCTGCCCGGAGACATCGATGACGACCACGTCGTCGGCGAGCTTTGAGGCGGCCGCGGTGGCGGCCACGGTCGCCATGTCGATGGCCTCCTGCGTGGCGCTCATGCGTTGTTCCCGGTGGCCAGGCTGGAGGTGGGCGCGCTCACGCTGCTTTTGGTCTCACCGTCGCGCGGCTGCCGGTAGAGCAGCCGCTTGGAGACGTACTGCACGACGCCGTCGGGCATCAGGTACCACAGCGGACGGCGCTGCTCGGCACGCTCGCGGCAGTCGGTCGACGAGATCGCCAGCGCCGGGATCTCGACCAGGGTCAGAGCGTTTTCGGGCAGCTCACCCAAAACACCGGTGATGTGCTCTTGACGCAGCTCGTAACCGGGCCGGCTGACGCCGATGAATCGCGCCAGCTCGAACAGCTCCTCCCAGCCTTGCCACGACAGAATGGAAGCCAGCGCGTCGGCACCGGTGATGAAGTACAGCTCGGAGTCGGGGTTCAGGGCGTGCAGATCGCGCAGCGTGTCCCTGGTGTAGGTGGGGCCGGCGCGGTCGACGTCGACCCGGCTTACCGAGAAGCGGGGATTCGACGCGGTGGCGATCACTGTCATCAGGTACCTGTCCTCGGCAGCGGAGACGTGCCGGCCCTTTTGCCAGGGCTGGCCGCTTGGCACGAACACCACTTCGTCGAGCTCGAACAGGTGCGCCACCTCGCTGGCGGCAACCAGGTGACCGTAATGGATGGGATCAAACGTCCCACCCATCACTCCCATCCTGCGTAAGCGCTTTGGCACGGTTTGCCAGCTTACTTGAGCACATGCTTGGTCCATAAAGCCTCGCCAGCGCACTCAGTTGTGTGTATGAAGTGTTCTGTGGATGAATTGCCGCTCTTGTCCGACGAGCCGACGCAGCTGCCGAACGATTCGATGACCCGACGGTTTTACAGCCGATCGGAGGTCACGGGTGAGATCACGCTGCCGGCCGTCCCGAGCATGATCGACGAGTACGCGAAAATGTGCAGCGTCCTCTTTGAGACCGTGGGCAGACAGTTCACCGCGGAAGAACTCACCCACCTCAGGGCGGTACTGCAAGAGCAGTTGGCCGAGGCCTACTCGATCTCCCCACGTTCGACCATCACCATCTCGTACAACGCGCCGCAGGGCCCGACCTTGAACTACCACATCCAAGCCAAATGGTGGACGCTGACGGGCGCCTACGAGAGATGGATCAGCACCCGGGAGCCGCCGCTGTTCGGCACCGAACCCGACGCTCGGGTGTGGGCGCTGGCCAACGAAGCCGACGACCCCCGAGTACATCGGATACTCGAAATCGGGGCGGGAACCGGGCGCAACGCCCTTGCTCTGGCACGACGTGGGCATCCGGTCGACGTCGTGGAGATTACCCCGAAGTTCGCCGACATGATCAGCTCCGATAGTGATCGGGAGTCCTTGGACGTGCGGGTCTTCGTCCGTGACGTCTTCTCGACCACGGACGACCTCCGGCAGGACTATCAGCTGATTGTGCTTTCAGAAGTGGTGTCGGATTTCCGGACGACGAATGAGTTGCGTGCCCTGTTCGAACTGGCCGCGCGCTGCCTGGCTCCCGGCGGACGCATGGTGTTCAACGTCTTCCTGGCGCACGGGGGCTACACGCCTGACGATGCCGCTCGCGAGTTCGGACAGCAGGAGTACACCAGCATATTCACCCGGCACGAAATGTCAGAGGCGGCAGCGGGATTGCCGCTCGAACTCGTTGCCGACGACTCCGTGTACGACTACGAGAAAGAGCACTTGCCCGAAGGCGCCTGGCCGCCTACCAGTTGGTACGTCAATTGGATCAGTGGCATCGACGTGTTCCCCGTCGAGCGCGACGAAAGCCCGATCGAGTTGCGTTGGCTAGTGTTCGAAAAGACGCGCTAGCCCTGCGGCGGCGGTTGTCGAGTCACACCGTCAGCAGCTTGTCGATCACCCCGGCAAGCTGCTTGGCGGACCGGCATTCATGCATCGTGATTACATCTTGGTAGCGCGGCACCGCCGAATCGCCGCTGCCCCAGAGATGTTGGGGCTCGGGGTTGAGCCAGTGCGCGTGCCTGCTGGCGGTCACCATGTCGGCCAGCACATCGGTTTCGGGGTTGCGGTAGTTGGTGCGCCCGTCGCCAAGCACCAACAGCGAGCTGCGCGGCGACAGCACATTCGGATTGGCCTGTATGAACGAGACGAACGCGTTGCCGTAGTCGGAGTGACCGTCGCGGCTGTAGACGCCCGCCTCGCGGGTGATGCGCTGAATCGCCACGGCCAAGTCGGCATCCGGGCCGAACATGTGAGTCACCTCGTCGGTGGTGTCGATGAAGGCAAAGACGCGAACGCGCGAGAACTGTTGGCGCAGGGCATGTACCAGTAGCAGGGTGAAGTGGCTAAACCCGGCGACCGAACCGGATACGTCGCACAGCACCACCAGCTCCGGGCGCGCCGGGCGGGGTTTGGCCAGCACCACATCGATGGGCACACCGCCGGTGGACATCGACTTGCGCAGCGTCTTACGCAGATCGATCGACCCCGCGCGGGTGCGGCGGCGACGGGCCGCCAGCCGAGTCGCCAGGGTGCGGGCCAGCGGCGTCACCACCCGCTGCATCTGGCGCAGCTGCTCACCGGAAGCCCGTAGGAACTCGACGTTCTCGGAAAGCTGCGGGATGCCGTACATCTGGACGTGGTCGCGGCCGAGTTGCTCGGCGGTGCGCCGCTTGGTTTCGGCGTCGACCATCTTACGCATTTGCGTGATCTTTTGCGCGGCAAGCGCTTTAGCGATCTGCTCCTGGGTGGGCGTGGGCTCGTCGCCATAGGGGGCGAGCAGCCCGGCCAGTAATTTACCTTCCAGCTCATCCAACGCCATCGCCTTGAGCGCCTGATATGACGAGAACGACGGGCCCCGGCTGGAATTGTATTTGCCGTAAGCCTCGACGATTCGCGCGATCATCTGCACCAGGCGCTCGTCCATGTCGGCCAGGTCCGGGTTGTCGGTCAGCAGATCCAGCAGCATCTGGCGCATTGCCTCGACGTCATCGAGCGGCAGGGCACCGGGATCACCGGCCTCGCCGCCTTCCTCGTCCAGGACCACCGCCCGCGCGCCCATGGCCGCAGGAAACCACAGGTCGAACATGGCGTCGTAGGTGTCGCGGTGGTCCGGCTGGCGCAGTACCGCGCAGGCGATGCCCTCGCGCAGCACCTTACGATCCCCCAGCCCCAGCGTGGCCATCACCCGCCCGGCATCCACCGTCTCCGACGGTCCCACCGAAATCCCGCTGCCGCGAAGGGCTTCCACGAACCCCACCAAATGGCCGGGCAAGCCGTGCGGGGCGAGCGGCCGGGTGGGGCGAATGCGGCGGGCGACCATNNGTCTGCGCAACGACCGCGTCGTCGATGGTGTCCAGGCCCAGCGCCAGCACCGTGCGGCCCCAGTCGATGGTCTCGGCGATGGATGGCACTTTCTTGAGCTGCATTCCGCGCAGCACGCCGATGATGCGCACCAACTCCTCGGCGAGGCGTTCGGGCAGCTCGGGCACTCGGGACAGCAGGATGCGGCGTTCCAGATCGGCACTGGGAAAGTCGATGTGCAAGAACAGGCAACGCCGCTTGAGCGCCTCGGACAGCTCGCGAGTCGCGTTGGAGGTCAGCAACACGAACGGCGTTCGGGTCGCGGTGATTGTGCCCAGTTCGGGTACGGTCACCGCGAAGTCGGACAAGACCTCCAGCAGTAGCCCTTCGATTTCGATGTCGGCCTTGTCAGTCTCATCGATCAGCAGCACCGTGGGCTCGGTACGCCGGATTGCCGTCAGCAACGGACGCTGCAGCAGGAACTCCTCGCTGAAGACATCGTCTCTGGTCGCGTCCCAGTCTCCGGAGCCGGCCTGGATGCGCAGGATCTGTTTGGCGTGGTTCCACTCGTACAGCGCGCGAGCCTCATCGACTCCCTCGTAGCACTGCAGCCGGACCAGCTCGGACCCGGTGCACTGGGCGACGGCCCGGGCCAGCTCGGTCTTGCCGACACCGGCGGGGCCTTCCACCAGCAGCGGCTTGCCGAGCCGATCGGCGAGAAACACCGCCGTCGCGGTGGCGGTGTCCGGCAGGTAGCCGGTCTCGGCCAGTCG
>PLSK01000194.1:4673-36415 GCA_003165155.1 Mycobacterium sp.
GCGTGCAGCTTCTGGGTGGAAATTCCGATCTCTGCGCCGAAACCGAACTGCTCGCCGTCGGTAAACGCCGTCGATGCGTTCACCATCACCGCGGCGGCGTCGACGCCGTCGGTAAATCGTTGTGCGGCAGCCACATTGTTAGTGACGATGGCTTCCGTATGTCCGGTGCCATACTCGTTGATGTGGGCGATCGCGGCGTCGACGCCGTCGACCACCGCGACAGCGATATCCATCGTCAGGTATTCGCGACGTAGGTCGGCCTCATCGGGGTTACCGAAAAGACCACCGTGCACCGTCACACCGGCGTCCTGCAGGGCAGCCACCAATCTGGGCAAGGCATGTTCGGCGATCGCGGCGTCCACCAGCAGCGTCTCGGCCGCGTTACAGACGCTGGGTCGTCGGGTCTTGGAGTTCAGCAGGATTCGTTCGGCCACGTCCAAGTCGGCGCTTTCATCGACGTACACGTGACAGTTGCCGACACCGGTCTCGATGGTGGGCACCCGCGCGTCACGGACCACCGCATCGATCAGGCTCGCTCCCCCACGCGGAATCACCACGTCGACAAGGCCGCGGGCCTGGATCAGGTGCGTGACGGTGGACCGATCCGAGGCCGAAAGCAGCTGGACCGCGTCGGCGGGCAAGTCCTCGCTGGCCAACGAGGCGCGCAACACGTCGACGAGCGCCTGGTTGGACTTCGCGGCCGACGAACTCCCGCGCAGCAGCACGGCGTTACCGGACTTGAGTGCCAAACCGAAAGCATCAACCGTGACGTTGGGCCTGCCCTCGTAGATGATTCCGACCACGCCGAGCGGGACTCGTTGCTCGCGCAATTGCAGCCCGTTGGGCAGGGTATATCCGCGCAGCACCTCCCCAACCGGATCGGGCAGCCCCGCGACCTGACGCAGACCGGCCGCGATTCCTTCCACGCGCTCGGAATCCAGCGCCAACCGGTCCAGCATCGAGGGCATTGTGCCGGCTGCGCGGGCAGCCTCGAGGTCTTCGGCGTTGGCCGCCAGTATCTGCCCGACGTTGGCCACGATCGCCGTCGCCGCGGACTGCAGGGCCTGGTCCTTGGCGACCGTCGGCAGTAGCGCGAGGACGCGGGAAGCCACCCGAGCGCGGCGCGCGGCGTCGTGGACCTCCCGGCACAAGTCCGGACGCGCTGCTGCTTGCAGACTCATTGATCCAGGGTAGCGGGCTTTAGCTGGCCGAAAAATGCGACCCGGTTTTGACGGTGGCCTCGCCCCCGACCCGCTCCCGGCGAGTTGCCCGCGTCGCCTTGCTTTGCCGATCGTCGATGATGCGGCCCAAGTGCTGAGCCAGCGCCGGCTTACGCGCGATGATCTCTTCGAGGTGTTCGCGATCGAGTTCCAGCGCGGTGACCTCTTCCAGCGCGTATGCGCCCGCGGGGCTGGGCTGGCGGGTCAGTGTGGTCACCCCCAGGAACGCGCCCCTGCTGAGCGTCATTATGGGTACGACCGCACCGTCGTCGCTCAATGTAGTCAGGCGAACGCTGCCGGACATCAGAAACGTCATCCCCTTGGGCACAACGCCTTCTCGCTGGACGACTTCCTCGGTCCCGTACCGCACCACCTTTGCGTACGGACCCAACGATTGCTGATCGCTGAGGCTCAGCCGCAATTCGGGACCGACCACGGAGCGCAACGCAGCCTGTATGCGCTCCGTCGTCGAGAAGTCATCGTCGGCACCATCGAGGTGTAGTTCTTCTCGTCGGGAGGCGTACCAGACCCATCGCACGAATGTCGACCGCGTAACACCGTCGTCGGCCGGCGAATTCAGCCTGACTGTGGTGCGGTATTCGGCGTTGCCAAGGTGAACCGTGGTCGGCACGGTTTCCGGCGTGAGCAAGGGCAGACCGCCGGCGACCCGCGTCAGCATCGCGCACACCTTGTCCGGGGCGTCTGCGGCGGAAAATGTCGTCACGATCGCACATTTGTGCGCGCCGGGCGGGCGGCTGAGATTGGTGAAGGACGTTGCGGCCAGAACCGAGTTCGGCGTGATCCGCATTCCATCGCCGGTATCGATATGCACTGCCCGCCAGTTCACTTCGACAACACGACCCCGCCCATTGGGGGTGTCCAGCCAATCGTTCAGCCGGAACGGTTGCTCGAAAAGCATGAACAAGCCCGACACGACCTGGCCGACGGAATTCTGCAGCATCAGGCCGATGACGACGGAGGTCACACCCAGCGCGGTGAACAGGCCGCCCACCCGGACGCCCCAGACGAAAGACAAGATCACGGCCAGACCCACCCCGATCGTCGCGAAGCGTCCGACGTCGAGAAATATGGTGGGTATCTTTCTGCGCCAACTGTCTTCGGGCGCGCCTTCGAACACGGTGGCGTTGAAACCAGACAGCAACAGCTCCAGCACCACGAAGCCGAATACCGTGGTGAGGAGCCGCACCGGAGCTTCGCCGGCCGGGATCTGCGAGGCCTTGACAAGCAGCAGCAAAAGCACGCCGAGCGGCAGCAGGAAGTTGCGGACCAGGCTTACCTGCCTGGCGAGGCGGTGATTCCTGCGGAGAAGTGCGTGATGCAGCTCGGTGAGAATGACCACCGCAACGGGAAATCCGATCGCAATAGCAAGTGCCCAGTAGAACCACGACGAGTCGAATACGTTCATCATCGCTCCGAGAGCCGATAGATCGTCTGATCGGTGCCGGCAACCGAAATCGTGCCGGCCGGCGTGAACTGCCGCACGTCGCGCATCGCTTCGTATACCTCCGACGAGACATAGATGCCGGGCTGCGGTGCACCACTGTGCATTTGATAGGCCAGGCTTACCGCGGCACCCCACATGTCGTAGACGAGGCTTGATCGACCTACCAGACCGCTGACGACATTGCCGGTGTTGATGCCAACCCGAAGGCGCAGCTCGCGATCCTTCTGGGTATTGAAACGCTCGATGATGCGCTGCATTTCGATGGCGAAGTCAATGCTGCGGTGAGTGCTGTCCAGCCGCGGGATGATTACCCCGCAGCTGGCGAGGTAGCCGTTGTGGAACGTGCGAATCCGTTCGACGCCAAGGGCTTCGGCCGCCGAGTCAAACTGCCGGAATAGTTCGTCGACAGACCCGACCAACTCGTCGCCCGATAGATCGCTGGAGATGTCGTCGAGCCCAACGATGTCGGCAAAGATTATGGCAACGTCCTGATGCTTTTGGGCGATGGTCTCCTCGCCGCCGCGATACCGCTGCACGACCGACTCGGGCATTAGCGCCAGCAGTAGACGATTATTTTCGTTCCGCTGCTCGTTAAGCAGCTCTTCCTTGATTCCGAGATTCCTGCTCATCTCATTGAAAGACGCAGTAAGGTCACCTATTTCGTCTCGTGTCTTCACCGGAATATTGACATCGTAGTCGCCAGAGCTGACCTTGCGGGTACCGGCCTCGAGGCGGCGGACCGGCCGCACTGCCGACTGGGCGATGATCATCGAGGCCACGCAGATGACGAATACTACTGTGGTGACTGCGATCACGAGCGTTTTGCTGAACTTTCCCAATCGCGCAAATGCATCGGAGTCGTCCCGCGTCGCCAAGATCGACCAGTGCAGGTCGGAGTCCGCAATGGTCAACGGGGCATAGGCTTCCATTTCTTTATTGCCCGTGTAATCGGTACCGGTGACGGTCCCGGTCTCGCCGCGTTGAGCGGCGGCAAGACCTGAGCTCGGAACCGGTTGCACCAGCGTCGTCCCACCCAACCGGATCGCTTTATCCGCGACATCGGGCGGAGTGCCGGCAGCGATGGCCTCACGCCGGTACTCCTTGGGGTCTTCCAAGAAAAGCCTTGAATCAGAACGCATCAGATCGTCGGGGCCGGCCAGATACGTCTCGGTCGCTGCGCCCATGCCGGCGGATTGCCAGTGTTTGTTGGCGGTCATGATCTGGTTGATCTTCGCGATCGGAACCGGCAGCGCCAAAACGCCTACGAACTTTCCGTTCATGCCGATCGGCGAAACCACCCAGGCCGTGGGGGCGTCGAGTTCTGGCTGATAAGGCTGGAAGTCGGTGATCCAGACGAAGTCTACGTCGTTGGAGCGCAGAGCTTTTTGGTATGCATCACGCAGATGGGATTCGCGATACGGACCGGTGAGAATATTGGTTCCGAGGTCGGGTCCCTTCTTGACGGTGTAGACGATATTGCCCTGCATGTCCAGCAGCAGCGCGTCCCGATAGTCGAAGCGGGTGACGACATCGCGAAGGTAGAAGTCGTAGCGGGCATTGGCCGCTGACCATGGGCTGCCATCCCCGGCGTCGACAACGGGCAGCGAGCCGGCTGGCGCCGAGACGGATGGTGCGGTGTAGTTCGCCTGAAGATACTTCTGCGCGTTGGAACTGGGCAGAATCGCGTTGATATCGAGTTCGTTGCCGGTCGCTCGTTTGATCGGTTTGATCATGTCATTTTCGTAGTAGTTGACGAGCGCCTGCTGTTGGGCGGGGGTAATGGTCGCGTTGCCCAATTGGTCGAAGCCCGCGGCGAGCGACGTCGTTGCCTCGTTGATGCTGAACGAATCGCTCCAGACGATCATCGAATTGGTCACCTCGCCGAACAGCGCCTCCACCTGGCGCTTCTGCGACTCGCGCAACTCGATCAAGCGCTCGGCCTCCACTTGTCGCAACGCGGAGCGCCCGGACATGGCCCCGATCAGGCCAATCACCGCGACGCCCAGGATGCCCGAGAGCACCATGACGATCAGAATTTTGGACTGGATGCCGAAACGGAAACGCCTCCGTAGCAGAGGGCGACGCGTCTTCGTTTGAGTCGCTTGAGCTGGAGTTGTTTCGACCTCCGGGTCCGATTCTGTTAGTGCGCTCGACGTCAAACGCGATCCCCTCTCTGACAGGATTCAGCACCGACTACCGCAGCAGAGTACGCGCGGGAATTTGAGATAGCCCGCATTTGCCGCATTGCAGCCGGTACCAAAATGCGGTGTCGACCACTACCGTCAGCGAAATGGCGGTGCGTGTCTGTGTGGTGGGCAGCGTGAACATGGACCTCACGCTCGACGTCGACGGCCTGCCACGTCCGGGCCAGACAGTGCTGGCATCGTCATCGAGCTACGCCCCCGGCGGGAAGGGGGCTAATCAAGCCGTGGCCGCGGCGCGGGCGGGCGCGCAGGTGCAATTCGTCGGCGCGCTCGGCGATGACCCTGCCGCCGAACAGTTGCGGGCTCACCTGGTGACCAACGGCGTTGGGTTGGACGGGACCGTCAGCCTGCCCGGACCGTCTGGCACCGCGATCATCGTGGTCGATTCCGCCGCCGAGAACACCATCGTGGTGGCGCCGGGCGCCAACGGACGTCTGACGCTGGCCGCCGCGGCAGCACGTGCGGTCGTCGCCGACTGTGATGTGTTGTTGACCCAGTTGGAGATTCCGCTGGCGACGGCGACGGCAGCGGCACGGGAGGCCCGGTCGACCGGAGCGGTCGTGATCGTCAATGCCTCCCCGGCCGGCCAGAATCACAGCGCACTAGCCGAACTGGCGGCTGTCGCGGACGTGGTGATCGCCAATGAAGCGGAGGCCGACGAATGGGAATGGCAGTCAACTCACCTCGTGGTTACCCGGGGAGCCCGAGGCGCCCGCTACGTCGGCACCGACGGTGAGTTCGAGGTGGCCGCCCCGGCAGTCGCAGCGGTGGACACCACCGGCGCCGGAGACGTGTTCGCCGGCGTGCTTGCCGCGAACTGGCCGCCCAACCCAGGTGCAAATCCATCCTTGAAGGCCCAGCGACTGCGCGCGTTGCAGCGCGCCTGCGCCGCGGGCGCGCTGGCCACCCTGGTCCCCGGCGCCGGTAACTGCGCACCGGACTCCTCGGCGATCGACGCGGCGCTGGCCGATGCCGACATCAGCGCTTTGCGGGAATGGCCGTAGACATGGTGCGCTCCTCGATCGACGTGTCTTAGAGTCTGGCACTGTCGCACGCCGCGCGCGCTACTCCTTTGGAACCTCGCGCTCGATCTCGTCCAGCCACACCCGCGCGGACATATCCGACGGCGCCCGCCAATCCCCGCGCGGCGACAGCGAACCCCCGTGGGACACCTTGGGTCCGTTGGGCATTGCAGAGCGCTTGAACTGGCTGAACGAGTAGAAACGCTGCACGAAGACCTGCAGCCAATGCCGGATCTCCTTGAGCGAGTAAGACGGTCGCTTATCCTGGGGGAATCCCGGCGGCCAGTTGCCCCGGTCTGGGTCACTCCAGGCGTGCCAGGCCAGGAATGCGATCTTGGAGGGCCGGAACCCATAGCGCAGCACGTGGAACAACGAGAAGTCCTGCAGCGCGTACGGCCCGACCTTGGCCTCACTGCTCTGCAGCTCGTCACGCGCATCGCCAGGAACCAGTTCCGGGGTGATCTCGGTGGCGAGCACCGACTTCAGCACCTCGCCCACCTGCAGCTCGAACTCCCCAGAAGAGATGACCCAGCGGATCAGATGCTGGATCAGTGTCTTGGGCACGCCGGCGTTGACGTTATAGTGCGACATCTGGTCGCCGACACCGTATGTCGACCAGCCCAGTCCGAGCTCGGAGAGGTCGCCGGTGCCCAGCACGATGCCGCCCCGCTGATTGGCCAGCCGGAAGAGGTAGTCGGTGCGCAGCCCAGCTTGGACGTTCTCGAAGGTGACGTCGTAGACCTTCTCGCCCCGGGAGAACGGATGATCGATCTCCTTCAACATCAGCCTGGCGGTGTCGGTGATGTCGATTTCGGAGAAGGTGACGCCAAGTGCGCGGCAGAGCTCGACCGCGTTTCGCTTGGTGTGCTCTCCGGTCGCGAAACCGGGCAGCGTGAACGCCAGAATGTCGCTGCGCGGCCGGTTTTCCCGGTCCATCGCGCGGGCGGCGACGATCAGCGCATGGGTCGAGTCCAGCCCGCCGGAAACACCGATGACCACCTTCGGGTAGTTCAGGGCGCGCAACCGCTGCTCCAGTCCGGCGACCTGGATGTTGTAGGCCTCGTAGCAGTCGTGTTCCAGCCGGGCGGGGTCGGCCGGCACGAAGGGGAACCGCTCGATCTGGCGCAACAGCCCGATGTCGCCGGCCGGCGGATCCAGCCGGAACTCGATGCGCCGAAACGACTCCACCGACTCCCGGTGGTGCCGGCGGTTGTCGTCAAACGTGCCCATCCGCAACCGCTCCGAACGGAGCAGCCCGGTGTCCACGTCGGCGACGGATCGTCGCTCGCCGGTGGGGAAACGCTCTGATTCGGCGAGCAGCAGCCCGTTCTCCCAGATCATGGTCTGGCCGTCCCAGGCCAGGTCCGTGGTCGATTCGCCCTGCCCCGCGGCGGCATAGACATAGGCGGCCAGGCACCGCGACGACGCCGAGCGGGCCAGCAGGCGACGGTCTTCGGCGCGGCCGATGGTAATGGGGCTGCCGGACAGATTGGCCAGCACCGTCGCACCCGCCAGGGCCGCCTGCGCGCTGGGCGGAATCGGCACGAACATGTCCTCGCAGATTTCGACATGCAGAACGAAGTCGGGCAGATCCGACGCGGCGAAAAGCAGGTCAGGCCCGAACGGGGCTTCGATGTCTCGGATGCGGATGGTCCCGCGCTCGTCATCGCCAGGCGCCATCTGCCGGCGTTCGTAAAACTCCCGGTAGGTGGGCAGATATGACTTGGGCGCCACCCCGAGCAGCACACCGCGGTGGATTACCGCCGCGGTGTTGTAGACGCGATTCCGGTAACGCACTGGGGCGCCGACCACCAGCACCGGCAACAGGTCGACCGAGGAGGCGACGATATCGAGCAGGGCGTCCTCGACGGTGTCGAGCAACGCGTCTTGCAGCAGGATGTCCTCGATGGAGTAGCCCGACAGCGTCAACTCGGGGAAGACAGCCAGAGCGACACCGTCCTCGTGGCACTCGCGGGCCAGCCGCAAGACCGAATCGCCATTAGCCGCGGGATCGCCGATCGCGGCGTGATGCGTACACGCGGCGACGCGGACAAACCCGTGGTCATAAGCCGAATAGAAGTTCATCGCCCCCCTATTCTCGCCCAGCCGGCCGTTAACACCCCAATCAGCTGGCAAAACCGGCTTCCGGGCGGGCCGTGTCTAGGCTCGAGTAGGTGAACTCCGCCGAATCCCCGGAACTCGTCGCGCTGCTTGCCGGCCGCCGGATCGCGGCGCTCACCGGTGCGGGGATGTCCACCGACTCGGGCATTCCCGACTACCGGGGCCCGGATTCGCCGCCGAGCAATCCCATGACCATCCGCCAGTTCACCTCGGACCCGGTGTTCCGGCAGCGGTACTGGGCGCGCAACCACGTCGGCTGGCGGCACATGGACGACACGGCGCCCAACGCCGGACACCGGGCCCTGGCGGCGCTGGAGAACGCCGGAGTGCTGACCGGTGTGATCACCCAGAACGTCGACCTGCTGCACACCAAGGCCGGTAGCCGAAAGGTGGTGAATCTACACGGCAGCTATGCACAGGTGGTCTGTTTGAGCTGCGGCCACACCATCGGCCGCGCCGCGCTGGCCGAACAGCTCGAGGCGCTCAACCCGGGATTCATCGAGCGCGCCGCGGCGGTCGGTGGGCTGGCGGTGGCTCCGGACGCCGACGCGGTGGTCGCCGATACCGCGTCGTTCCGCTATCTCGACTGCCCGCGCTGTGGCGGAATGCTCAAACCCGACATCGTCTACTTCGGCGAAAGTGTGCCTAAAGAAGTTGTGGACCAGGCATATTCACTGGTCGACGAAGCCGAGGCGGTGCTGGTCGCGGGCTCGTCGCTGACGGTGTTCTCTGGCTACCGTTTCGTGCGGCACGCCGCGGCGCGCGGGATCCCGGTCGCCATCGTCAACCGCGGACACACCCGCGGCGACGAGCTGGCCACTGTAAAGGTCGACGGCGGGTGTTCCGAATTGTTGACGCTGCTGGTGAACGAGCTGGCGCCGGTGGCTTTACGCTAGAAAGTGCAGGGCATGCTGCGGATGGCGTGAATGAAATTGCCTGGCACATATGCCGGATCGCCGGCCTGGATATCCGGCACCTGAAGAAGTAACTCGCCGAAAATAGCGCGCAGTTGCGCCCTGGCCACGTGAGCGCCGAGACAAAAATGCAGTCCGCCACCGCCGAAGCCGACGTGCGGGTTGGGATTGCGGCTCAGGTCCAAACGCTCCGGGTGGTCGAATACTTCGGTATCCCAGTTGCCGGACGAATAGAACATCACCACCTTCTCCCCCGCCATGATGGGCTGACCGCTCAGCTCGAAATCCGTTGCGGCCGTGCGGCGAAAAGTCATCACCGGAGTCGCCCAGCGAATGAACTCCTCGACGGCCGGGCCGACGCGGTTCTCGAAATCGGCTAGCAGCCAGTCCCTTTCAGCGGGGAAGTCGGTGAGAGCCTTGATCGCGTGGCTGGTGGTCTGACGGGTGGTGTCGTTGGCGGCCACCGCAAGCAACACGAAGAACGCGGCCACATCCGCGTCGGCCAATCGTTCGCCGTCCACCTCGGCGTGCACCAAGCTGCTGATCAGGTCGTCACCGGGATGCGCGCGGCGCTCCGCGGCCAGCGTGCCGGCGACTTGGTGCAGGTACATCTGATTCTCGACCAGAACCTCCAGAGGGTTGCGGCCGTTCAGGAAAGCCGTGTCGGCCCACGACACCGCCGCATCGGTGGCCTCCGCCACGCGTTCCCGCTCGGATTCCGGAATTCCCACCATGTCCGACAGTGTGCGGATGGGCAGTTCCTTGGCGCAGTGCTGGACGAAATCGGCACCGCTGCCGGCGGCGCGCAGCTCTTCGACGATCGTTTTGGCGTTCGCCTTGATCGAATCCTCGATGCGGCGAACCTGCCGGGGCGTGAAAGCGGCGCTGACCAGCTTGCGGAGCGTGGTGTGCCGCGGCGGGTCCATCGCCAGGAAAGACTGCGAGGCTTCGAGCAGTTCCACGGGAACGGTCTCGAAGAGGACGCCCTTGCCGGACAGGAACACGTCGTTGTTGCGGCTGATCGTTGCGATGTCAGAGCGCCGGGTGATCGCCCAATAGCCGCGGTCCAAGGGATCGTCCATCAAGGCGTCTTCGACTGGCGGATGCCAGCTCACCGGCCGCTCGCCCCGCAGCACGGCGAACGAGCGTTCCCGCTCCGCTGCCGTGGCGGACCAGAACTCGCGCGACGACAGATCGATCGCGTCGTAGGCACGGGAAATCCCAGGCATCCCTGTCGTAGCGCGCATAAAACTCCTCCACCAAACCGGAATCGAGCATGACACTATTCCTAGACATAGTGTCTAGTCAATATGTCAACGACCCGCTATGCTCAGCAACATCCTAATCAGGAGGCCCAGAGACACAGATGCCGTCGGTCACCCGTAAGCCGCAGGCCAATCGCGAGCAGGACCGCCAGCAGCGGCGGGAGCAGCTGGAACACCGGCTGCTGGACGCCACCGAACGGCTCATGCGCGACGGGGCCACTTTCACCGAGCTCAGCGTGGACCGGCTGGCGACCGAAGCGGGCATTTCGCGGGCCAGCTTCTACATTTACTTCGAAGACAAAGGACACCTACTGCGCCGCCTCGCCGGCCAGGTATTCGGCGAGCTCGCCACCAGCGCCGAACGGTGGTGGGGGGCCGCGGGGCAACACAATCCGGACGATCTGCGGGCCGCGCTGGCCGGCATCGTTGAAATCTATCGGCGCCATCAAGCCGTTCTCGCCGCACTCAACGAGATGGCTGCCTATGACCCCACGATGGCGCAGTCCTACCGCGACCTACTGGCCGGCATCACACGGCAACTGATCCGGGTCATCGAGGACGGTCAGACCGACGGCTCAGTTCGTAGTGAGCTGCCGGCGGCCACCACCGCCAGCGCCCTGACCTGGATGGTGGAACGGGTTTGTCAGCAGAACNNGTCGACCGGCCGATCATGGTGGCAAGCTCGGTCGCGTCGTAGGCGACCACGCCACGGGCCACCATCATCGAGTCCGCTCCGCGCAAATCGACGACATCTCCGCCGTGGAACCGCCCCGTCACCGCGGTGATACCCGCGGCCAGCAGCGAGCGGCGTTGCCGCACCACCGCACGCACCGCACCCTCGTCGAGCGTCAGGGAGCCGGCCGAATCGGCGGCATAACGCACCCAGAACCGGCGCGCCGACATCCGATCCGGCCGCGCGGCAAACACGGTGCCGACTGAGGCATCGGTGAGCGCGGGCGCGGCGTCGGCCGCGGCGGCCAGCAGCACCGGCACCCCGGCGTCGGCGGCCAGCAGGGCCGAGGACATCTTCGACGCCATTCCCCCGGTGCCCAGAGCGCTGCCCGGGCCGGCGACCACGCCGTCCAGATCCGCCGATCCGGCCACCTCGGGAACAAAGCGCGCCCCGGGATTCTTACGCGGATCCGCGTCGTAGAGCCCGTCGATGTCGGAGAGCAACACCAAGGCATCGGCACCGACCAGGTGGGCCACCAGCGCCGAAAGCCGATCGTTGTCGCCGAACCGGATCTCGTTGGTGGCCACCGTGTCGTTTTCGTTGACGATCGCCACCGCGTGCAGCACCCGCAGCCGGTCCAGGGTGCGTTGGGCATTGGTGTGCTGGGCGCGCATCGAGATGTCGTGCGCACTGAGCAGTACCTGCCCGACTATGCGACCGTACCGGGCGAAGGCACCGCTCCAGGAGTTCACCAGAGCGACCTGCCCGACGCTGGCGGCGGCCTGCTTGGTCGCGAGATCTTTTGGGCGACGAGGCAATCCGAGCGGCTCGATGCCCGCGGCGATGGCACCCGAAGAGACGATCACGACGTCGGTGCCGGCCTTCATCCGCGCCTCAATCGCTTCGGCGAGCCCCGCCAACCGGCTGGTGTCGAACACCCCAGACGGCGTAGTCAGCGCGTTGGTCCCGACCTTGACGACCAGGCTGCGCGCGGTACGGATGGCTTCCCGATTCTCGCTCACGATTCGTCAGTATGTTCGCGGCGCTGACGCCGGGCGGCCTTGCGCTCGTCGGGGCCGACGCGGTCGGTCTGCTCCAGTCGCACGTCGGTGCCGCGGCCTGTCAGCGCGACGTGCTGTCCCGCAGGCGTTTGCGGCTCCCAGTCGAACGTCATCTCGCCGATGGTCACCGCACACCCCGGCTGGGCACCCAGCCGCAGCAGCGCGTCTTCGACGCCGAGGCGCGCCAGCCGGTCGGCGAGATAGCCGACCGCTTCGTCGTTGAGGAAGTTGGTCTGGCCGACCCAGCGCCCGGGCCGCGCGCCGGTGACGACGAAGCCGCCCTCGCCATCCGGTTCGACGGTGAAGCCACTGTCGTCCACTGGCACCGGACGGATAACGGGTCGTCTCGGCGCCGATTGCGGCCGCGCAGCGTTGTAGGCCGAGACCATCTGCCACAGCCCGAAAATCAGCGGCTGCACGTTTTCCCGAGTGGCCGCCGAAACGAAGAACACTGGCCAGCCACGCTGGGCGATGTCGTCGCGGACGAACTCGGCAAGCTCGCGAGCTTCCGGCACATCGATCTTGTTCAGCACCACCGCGCGGGGCCGCTCGGCAAGGTCGCCCAGAGCCGGATCCCCCTGCAGCGTAGGCGTGTACGCCGCGAGTTCGGCTTCCAGCGCATCGATGTCGGAGATCGGGTCGCGGCCCGGTTCCTCAGTCGCACAATCCACTACGTGCACCAGCACCGCACACCGCTCGATATGGCGCAGGAAATCCAGACCCAGGCCGCGGCCCTGGGACGCACCCGGGATCAAACCGGGCACGTCGGCGACGGTGAACGTGTGCTCGCCCGCCGAGACCACGCCGAGGTTGGGAACCAGCGTGGTGAACGGGTAGTCGGCGATCTTCGGTTTGGCCGCCGAAATCACCGAGACCAGCGAAGACTTTCCAGCGGAGGGAAAGCCGACCAGGCCGACATCGGCGACGGTCTTGAGCTCCAGAGTGAGATCGCGGGATTCGCCCGCCTCGCCGAGCAAGGCGAAGCCGGGCGCCTTGCGGGCGCGCGACGCGAGCGCGGCATTGCCCAGGCCACCGCGCCCACCGGCGGCGGCTTCAAAGCGGGTGCCCGCGCCGACCAGGTCGGCCAGCAGTCGGCCGTTTTCATCCAGGACGACCGTGCCGTCGGGCACCTTGATTTCCAGGTCCGTGCCGAACGCGCCGTCACGATTGTTGCCCATCCCTTGCTTGCCGGAGGCTGCGGTGACGTGCGGACGGAAATGGAAGTCGAGCAACGTATGCACGGCAGGGTCGACGACGAAGACGATGCTGCCGCCGCGGCCACCGTTACCGCCGTCAGGGCCACCCAACGGCTTGAATTTTTCGCGATGAACCGAGGCGCAGCCGTTTCCGCCGGAACCTGCCCGCGCGTGAATTACGACCCGATCGACAAACCGAGGCATCGGGCTTCCCCTTAGATTGCAGAGCGTGTTCCCACCGTGAGTTCTGTGGGTTCACACTCCCGGCGCTCAGTCGGTGGTCTGCCCGGCCGTGACGATGTTGACGGTTTTGCGTCCGCCCTTGACGCCGAACTCGACGGCGCCGGTCTCCTTGGCGAACAACGTGTCATCGCCGCCGCGCCCGACGTTGACGCCAGGATGGAACTTGGTGCCACGCTGCCGGACCAGAATCTCGCCGGCCTTGACGACCTGGCCGCCGAACCGCTTGACCCCAAGGCGCTGAGCGTTCGAATCGCGACCGTTGCGCGAGCTGGAAGCGCCCTTCTTGTGTGCCATGTCTCGTCGCCCTCGCTACTTGATTCCGGTGACCTTGAGGACCGTCAGCGGCTGACGGTGTCCCTGCCGCTTGTGGTATCCGGTCTTGTTCTTGAACTTGTGGATACGGATCTTGGGGCCCTTGGTGTGCTCGAGAACCTCACCTGTCACCGCGACCTTGGCCAACGCCTGGGCATCGCTGGTTACGGTGGCGCCGTCGACTACCAGCGCTACCGGCAGAGACACCTCGGAGCCGGGCTCGGTGTCGAGTTTCTCGACCTTGAGCACGTCACCGACGGCGACCTTGTACTGCTTGCCGCCGGTCTTGACGATTGCGTAGGTCGCCATCGGTTGCTCCTGCCTTAACTCTGGTCAGCGCTCGCGCGCGTGACGGCGTGCGCTGGTTGATCTGGGTGGTCTGGGGCGGCGGGCGAATCGTCCCGCCTGTCACCGGCCGAAGTATCCGCCTGGCGACAACCAATCCAGGGTACGTGACCAGCGGCTAAAGGGTCAAACCGCCCCCGGCGCCGCGGCACGCAGCGCAGGTCAGTCCACCTGCAGCGGTGGTCCGGCCGGCCTGCCCGCGGCGCGGCGCCGGCGCGGTCGTCCAAAAACCTCTGTCGCTATGGAGGCGGCGGGACTCACCTCGCCGTTGGACTCGGAGTCGGAATCCTCGTCGTCGAGGTCGTCGTCACGCTCGTCTAAGTCCTCGTCGTCGTCCTCGTCTTCGTCCTCATCTTCAACCAGGTCAACGTCCTCGTCGTCATCGACAACGTCGACGTCGACGTCCTCGTCCAGGTCGTCGTCCTCGTCGTCATCGTCGTCATCGTCGTCATCGTCGAGTTCTTCGGCGTCCTCGTCGGTGTCCTCAAGATCGGCAGGACCCCGTCCTTGCGCCCGCTCGTCGACCTCGGCGGTGAGTTCCTCATCGGGTTCGCCGGATTCGTCGGCTTCATCGTCCTCGTCATCGGACAAAGATGTGCCGGCCGCCATCGCCTTGAACATCGGATGCTCTCCGGGAGCGTGCGCGGGCACTTTGGCCACGGGCTGCTCTTCTTCTTCTTCGGATCGGGTCTTCTTCGACCGCCTGCCTCGCCGACCACCGGACTCGGACTTGCGCCCGCTGCTGGCCGAGCCGGAGTCGACCGGGTCGGCGTGCAGCAGAAGTCCGCGACCAACACAGTTCGGGCATGAGGTCGAAAACGCCTCGATCAGCCCGGTTCCCAACTTCTTGCGGGTCAGCTGCACCAGGCCCAGCGACGTCACCTCGGACACCTGGTGGCGGGTGCGGTCGCGGCCCAGCGACTCGGTCAGCCGGCGCAGCACCAGGTCGCGGTTGGACTCCAGCACCATGTCGATGAAGTCGATGACCACGATGCCGCCGATGTCCCGCAGCCGTAATTGGCGCACGATCTCCTCGGCTGCTTCGAGGTTGTTCTTGGTGACGGTCTGTTCGAGGTTGCCCCCGGACCCGGTGAATTTGCCGGTGTTGACGTCGACCACCGTCATTGCCTCGGTGCGGTCGATCACCAGCGTGCCGCCTGATGGCAACCACACTTTGCGGTCCATCGCCTTGGCCAGTTGCTCGTCGATGCGATGGACGGCGAATACATCCGGGCCGGTCTGATCGTCCGAACCAGCTGGAGACTCGTACTTTGTCAGCTTCGAAACTAGATCGGGGGCAACAGAATTCACATAGTCGTTGATGGTGGTCCAAGCCTCGTCGCCGGAGACGATGAGGTTTGCGAAGTCTTCGTTGAACAAGTCGCGGATGACCTTGACCAACACGTCTGGCTCTTCATAGAGCGCGACCGCAGCGCCAGAGGCCTTTGCTTTGGTCTGCGTCGCCTTCGCCTCGACTTGTTCCCAACGGCCCTGCAGGCGGGTCACGTCTTTGCGGATGTCTTCCTCTTTGACACCCTCGGACGCGGTGCGAATGATCACGCCGGCGTCCGATGGCACCACCTCACGCAGGATCTCCTTGAGCCGCTGCCGTTCGGTGTCGGGCAGCTTGCGGCTGATTCCGGTCGACGACGCACCCGGCACATAAACCAGGTAGCGACCCGCTAATGACACCTGCGTGGTCAACCGCGCGCCCTTGTGTCCGACCGGGTCTTTGCTGACCTGAACGACCACATAGTCGCCGGGTTTGAGGGCCTGTTCGATCCTGCGGTCCGCGCCGCCGAGTCCCGCGGCTTCCCAATCGACCTCTCCGGCGTAGAGCACACCGTTGCGCCCGCGGCCGATGTCGACGAAGGCCGCCTCCATCGACGGCAACACGTTCTGCACGATTCCGAGATAGATGTTGCCCACCAGGGAAGCCGAGGCCGCGGATGTCACAAAGTGTTCGACGACGATGCCGTCTTCGAGCACCGCGATCTGGGTGTACCGCGCGCCCGGGTGCGGTTGCTCGGTGCGAACCCTGTCGCGCACCACCATCACCCGTTCGACGGCCTCGCGGCGCGCCAGGAATTCGGCTTCGGTCAGGACCGGCGGCCGGCGTCGGCCGGCGTCGCGCCCGTCTCGGCGCCGTTGCCGCTTGGCTTCCAACCTGGTCGAGCCGTCGATGCCCCTGATTTCGGAGTTGCTCGAGCCTGAAGAACCTCCACCGCCACCGGACTTGCCGCGGGGCGCGCGCTCGTGCACCACGGTGTTCGGCGGATCGTCAGGAGACGACGCTTCCCCGTTGTCGTCACTGCCACCGGATTTACGCCGGCGGCGCCTGCGGCGGCGGCGATTGCCCGCCTCCGAGGAACCGTTCTCGTCGTCGTCGTCGCCGTCTTCGTCGTCTTGGCCGTCGTCGTCGGATTCGGCGGCGTCGCCCGCCTCGCCCTGACCGTCGGATCCGCCCTGCTCGCCGCGTCCGCGACCGCGACCCCGGCGGCCACGCCGGCGGCGCCGGTTGCCCGTTCGGCCGGTCTGGTCCTCGTCGTCGTCGTCATCGGAATCTGAATCTGAATCGTCGGAATCGTCGCCGTCATCCGTGGCCTCGTCGCTGCCCTCGTCCCGAACTTTGCCGGTCTCGACGGGTTGCGGGGAAACAAACAGAGGCATGTATCGCGGCTCGTCGGCGACGTTTTCCCCGCCCACTGACGGTGCCACCCGCACCGGCTGCGATCCGGGTTCCTGGGGTTTCTGGGNNCCGGAATGCACATTGCGGGGCTTTCCGTCCAGCTCAAAGAGCGTGTCCAGCACTTCTTTGTTGGTGTTGCCCAGCGCCCGCGCCAGCTGATGGACCCTTATCCGGTCGGGCAGGTCCTCATGCTGGGGCGACTCTTCTGATGGGCCTGAAGTTGGGGCACCGTCTACCACGTAATCTCCTCAAGCCCCCGGGCGCGTCCATTCGACGCGGCCACGCGAGGGCTTCGCTATTTGCCCGGGTCACTTCTCCCGGGCTTGTGATGGTCTCGCCCCGAGCGGCTCAGGATTCGAGCGCACTCGGCGCCGTACTGAATGACGGCCTGACATGCGGCGCAACATCGCGGATAGCGGTGGTCTCGCGCTTGTCCAAGTCTTCATTCGGGTGTCTGAAACCGGTCCGGCGACGTTCACCCGGCATCTAGTATCCCACATCACTGTGCGCGGCTTTCACACCCGATCCAGGCCCCGATCCAAACACCGCACAAAACCACTCGGACCTACTGCGCAGGTCCGCCGCACGGCCCCATCCGGCTCGCCTTAAACGTCGGGAAACCAGAGCGCGATCTCGCGCTTTGCCGAGTCGATCGAATCGGACCCGTGCACCACGTTGAACTGTGTTTCCAGCGCGAAATCGCCCCGGATTGTGCCGGGCGTGGCCTTCTCAACCGGGTCGGTCCCACCGGCAAGCTGCCGAAACGCCGCGACCGCTCGCGGTCCCTCGACGATTGCCGCCACCAGGGGCCCCGAAGTGATGAATTCCAGTAACGACCCCAGGAATGGTTTGCCTTCGTGTTCCGCGTAATGCTGACTGGCCAACGCCTCGGTGACGTGCCGAAGCTGCAGCGCAGCGATGGTGAGGCCTTTTTGCTCGATGCGGCTGATGATCTCGCCTATCAGCTTGCGCTCGACGCCATCGGGCTTGATCAGTACGAGGGTCCGTTCGGTCACGGCCGACAGCGTACCGAACCGACCCGGGATCATTCGGGCGGCAGTTGGACCGGCTGGCCTGCTTCCCGAAGCCGGTGTTCTTGTCCCCGCTCGTGTTGTTGTTTGAGTAGGACTTCGTAGCGCAGGTATGCGATCACCGCCCACACCGCGGCAAACAGCACACCGATGAATCCCACGCCCGAGTACACGGCGAAGCCGGCCAGCGGCAGCACCTGGATACCGAGGTTCATCCAGATCGCCCACGGCCTGCCCTGCAGCCCGGCAAGCAGGATGAACAGCACCGCCAGCCCGATCAGATAACTCAGCGACAGCGGAGTCAGCCCGCCGCCAACCGCGCCCACCACCGGTATCGCCAGCAGCATCACGATCGCCTCCAGCATCAGCGTCGCTGCCATCACCCCGCGGAAGCTCCGCCACGGGTCGGCCGGCGGTGTCTGGGCCTGTTCCGTTGCGCCGCCAGTCGCCTGCGGGTCGGTCATTCGGGATCACGGCCGAACAGGGTGCGCGCGGCCCCGGCGGTGACGACCGAGCCGGTGATCACGATCCCGGTTCCGGAGAACGCCCCGGCTTGACCATCCACCAGACCATCCAGTTCGCCATCCCTGACGGCGTCGTCGACCAGCGCGGTCGCCGTGTCGATGGCGTCGCTCAGATTCGGGGCGGTCAGCACTCGTTCCGGCCCGAATCGCGCCCCGGCCACCAACGCCAGCGACTCGACATCCAGCGCCCGTGGGGACCCGTTGTGGGTCACCACCACGGAATCGAACACCGGCTCCAGGGCGGCGACGATGCCGTCCACGTCCTTGTCGGCCATCACGCTGATCACCCCGATCAAGGTGCGGAAGTCGAATTCGCCCGCAAGCGTCTGCGCCAACGCGGCCGCGCCGGCCGGATTGTGCGCCGCGTCGATGAACACCGTGGGAGTGCTGCGCATCCGCTCCAGCCGCCCCGGGCTGGTAACGGCGGCGAAACCGGCCCGGACGGCGTCGACATCGAGCTGGCGCTGGGCTCCGGCGCCGAAGAAGGCCTCGACCGCCGCAAGCGCCACCACCGCGTTGTGCGCCTGGTGTTCGCCATGTAGCGGCAGGTAGACGTCGGAGTACACCCCGCTAAGACCCTGCAGCTGCAACACCTGCCCACCGACGGCGACCTGACGGCCCAGCACCGCAAACTCGGAATCCTCGCGGGCCACCGCGGCGTCAGTTTTAATCGATTGCGCCAGTAGCACTTCCATGGCCTCCGGCACCTGTCGCGCGATGATGGCGACGGTGTCCGGTGCCCCCGTTTCAGCTCCCGGCGCCTTGCGGATGATGCCCGCCTTTTCGCCGGCGATCCCGCCGATGTCGGCACCCAGATATTCGACGTGGTCAATGCCGATCGGGGTGATGACCGCCACCGGGGCGTTGACCACATTGGTTGCGTCCCAACGTCCGCCGAGGCCGACCTCGATCACCGCGACGTCGACGGGCGCGTCGGCGAACGCGGCGAACGCCATGGCGGTGAGAACCTCGAACTTGCTCATCGCCGGTCCCCCGGCGGATTGCGACTGCTCGTCGATCATCTGCACGAACGGCTCGATCTCCCGGTACGTCGCCACGTACTGAGCCGGGCTGATCGGCTTTCCGTCGATCGCGATGCGTTCGGTCGCCGACTGCAGGTGGGGGCTGATGGTCCGCCCGGTCCGCTGTTGCAGCGCGGTCACCAGGGCGTCGACCATCCGCGCCACCGAGGTCTTGCCGTTGGTGCCCGCGATGTGGATTGCCGGGTAACCGAGTTGTGGCGAGCCGAGCAGGTCCATCAACGCGCTGATCCGGGTGAGGCTCGGCTCGATGCGGGTCTCCGGCCAGCGTTGGTCCAGCAGATGCTCGACCTGTAACAGGGAGGCGATCTCGTCCGGTGTGGGAGCCGAGGTGGCGACCCCATCATGCCCATTCAGGTCGAGTTCGTCAGACCAATCGGGGAAATCGAAACTCATTGCAGCCTAGCCAGCCTGGCGCTGATCCGGTCGGATTCCTCCTGAGCCACCTGCTGGCGGTCCCGGATCTTGCCGACGACGTCGTCCGGGGCTTTGGCCAGAAAATCCGCGTTGCCCAGCTTTGCGGCGGTCGATGCCAGTTCCTTTTGCGCTGCGGCCAAGTCCTTTTCCAGGCGGCGGCGCTCAGCGGCCACGTCGATGGTGCTGGAGGTGTCCAGTTCGACGACGACGGTGCGGTTCATTTTTGAGCCGAGCCGAACTTCCAACGACGCCGACGGGCGGAAGTCCGGGCCAGGCGCGGTAAGCCAGGCCAGCGACGTCGCGGCGCCCACCTGGCCGCTCAGGTCGGCGTCTGCAACGCCGGTCAACCGGGCCGGCACCTTCTGCCGGTCCACCAGACCCTGGTCGCTGCGGAACCGGCGGACTTCGGTCACCAGTTTCTGCATGTCGGTGATCCGCTGTGTGGCAACCGAATCCATGCCGTCTCCAGACGCCGTCGGCCAGTCGGCGATCACCAGCGACTGCTCGCCGGTCTCCCCATTCACCAATGCCTGCCAGAGCGCCTCGGTGATGAACGGGATCACCGGGTGCAGTAGCCGCAACAAAGTGTCCAGCACCGCGGCCAGCACGGCGGTGGTGTGCGGGTATTCGTCAGCGAGCTGCGACTTGGCCAGCTCGAGGTACCAGTCACAGAATTCGTCCCACGCGAAGTGGTAGAGCGCCTCGCATCCCCGACCGAACTCGTAACTGTCGAAGGCCGAATCAACGTCGGCGCGAACTTGTTCCAGCCGGCCCAGGATCCACCGGTCGGCGTCGGTCAGATCAGTGAGATGAGGCAGCGGCGCCAGGCTCGCGCCGTTGAGCAGCGCGAACCGGGTCGCATTGAACAGCTTCGTAACGAAGTTGCGCGACGCACGGACGGCATCCTCGCCAACCGCAAGATCGCCGCCGGGACTGGCGCCTCGAGCCAGGGTGAACCGCAGCGCGTCGGCCCCGAACATCTCCACCCAGTCGAGCGGATCGATGACGTTGCCCTTGGACTTGCTCATCTTGCGGCCCGACTCGTCGCGGATCAGCCCGTGTAGGAACACATCCGTGAACGGCACCTGAGGTCCGCGTTGGCCGCCCAGCGTGATGGCGTCGTCGCCGCCGACGAAGGTGCCGAACATCATCATCCGAGCGACCCAGAAGAACAGAATGTCGTATCCGGTCACCAGAACGCTTGTCGGATAGAACTTTTCCAGCTCCGGTGTGCGCGACGGCCAGCCCATGGTGGAGAACGGCCACAGCGCCGACGAGAACCAGGTATCCAGCACGTCGGGATCCTGTTCCCAGCCGTCCGGAGGGGTGTCGTCCGGGCCGACGCACACCTGCTCTCCGTTGGGCCCGTACCAGATCGGGATGCGGTGTCCCCACCACAGCTGTCTCGAGATGCACCAGTCGTGCATGTCGTCGACCCAGCCGAACCAGCGCGGTTCGAGGCTGGCGGGGTGAATCACGGTGTCCCCGTTGCGCACCGCGTCTCCGGCCGCCTTTGCCAGCGATTCCACCCGCACCCACCATTGCAGCGACAGCCGCGGCTCGATCGGTTCGCCGCTACGCTCTGAGTGTCCGACGCTGTGCTGGTAGGGCCGCTTCTCCGCGACGACCCGGCCCTGCGCCGCCAACGCCTCGCGCACCGCGACGCGAGCCTCGAAGCGGTCCATGCCGTCGAATTGCGTTCCGGTGTCGACGATCCGGCCCTTGGTGTCCAGGATGGAGATCATCGGCAGCTGGTGTCGTACCCCGATTTCGAAGTCGTTCGGGTCGTGTGCGGGCGTGACCTTGACGGCGCCGGTGCCGAATTCGGGGTCCACGTGCTCGTCGGCGACGATAGCCATCGACCTGTCCACGAACGGGTGCGGCAGGCTGGTACCGACCAGATGGCGGTAGCGCTCGTCGTCGGGATGGACCGCGATCGCGGTGTCGCCCAGCATCGTCTCGATCCGAGTGGTGGCCACCACGATGTGGGGCTGCGCGTCCTCCAGCGAGCCGTACCGGAAGGACACCAGCTCACCGTCGACGTCTTGGTAGTTGACCTCGAGGTCCGAGATCGCCGTCTCGAGCACCGGCGACCAGTTGACCAGCCGCTCGGCCTGATAGATCAGGCCCGCGTCGTAGAGCCTCTTGAAGATCGTCCGGACCGCCCGCGATAGGCCCTCGTCCATGGTGAACCGGTCGCGGCTCCAGTCCACGCCGTCCCCGAGCCGGCGCATCTGGCCGCCGATCGCACCGCCGGACTCCCGCTTCCAGTCCCAGACCTTCTCGATGAATAGGTCGCGGCCCAGGTCCTCCTTGGTCTTGCCGTCGACCGCAAGCTGGCGTTCCACCAAGCTCTGGGTAGCGATGCCCGCGTGGTCCATGCCCGGCTGCCACAGCACCTCGTAGCCCTGCATGCGCTTGCGGCGGGTCAAGGCGTCCATCATGGTGTGTTCCAGCGCGTGCCCCATGTGCAGGCTGCCGGTGACGTTCGGTGGTGGTAGCACCACCGAATATGCGGGTTTGTCGCTGGATGGGTCCGCTGTGAAGTAGCCCGCCTCCAGCCACTGCTGGTAGATGTCGCCCTCGGCCGCGACTGGATCCCACGACTTGGGCAGGTCGGCGGCGGAGCTACGGGTGACGGTCACCGGTCAATTCTAGGAACCGCCGCCTGCCCGCGTGTAATCGCCCGAGCGTGCAGGCGGCGGTTCGCTAGTTCCGGACTAGCCCGGATCAGGGACCAGATCAGGGAATGGTGAGGATTTGACCCGGTTCGATGTGGTCAGGGTTGGCGATGCCGCTTGCAGTGGCGATCTCCTGGTACTTGTTGCCGTCACCGAGGAATTGCTCCGCGATGGCCCACAGCGTGTCGCCTGAGACCACGGTGTAGGTCCGCGCGCCGCCGGTTTCCTCCTGAATGCCCTCTGGAGCCGCTTCTTCGGGCTCGACCAAGGGCGGCGGCGGGGCGTCCGACTCCGTGTGCGTCGACCATGCTGCCCCGTTGGCGGCGTAGAGCACCAGGTTGCCGTCGTCCTGGACTACCAGCCTGACGTTCTTGCGGCCCTTTGTGTTGGTGTGCCACACCGGCTTGTCCGATGTGTAGAGCACGAAGTTACCGTCCTTCTGCACTTCGGCACGCACTACACTCTGGCCGTTGGTCTGCGTGGACCAGCGGGGCTCGCCGCGCGCGGCCAGCACCAGATTGCCGTCTTCTTGCAGCGTCAGGGTGTAAGCGCCATTCTCCGAGGTGAGCGACTCCCCCGGCGTAAGCTTCTGTCCTTCGTTAGCAGTGTCTGCCATTGCATTTCCCTCTCATCATCATTTGGTTCGGGCGGTTGGCGCCCGACATCGATTTTCGGCCCATCGCCAACTCGGGCGCGGGCGCCTACTGAATCTTGGTGCGGTCGGGGCATCCCTCCCTCGACGCAATCGAAACCATCCGAGAACTGACGGTGAACTCTCGGCGTGGGGTGCCGCGCTGGGCTACTTCTTGCCGCCGAGCAGGCCGCCGAGGACGTCGCCAAGTCCGCCGCCCTTGCCGCCCAGCACGCTGCCGAGGATGCTGCCGAGGGCGTTGTTGTTGGAGGAGCCACCACCGAGGATGCTGCCCAGCACGTCACCCAGGCCGCCGCCGGAGGCCGCCTCTTTTTGCGGGGCCGCGCCCCCGCCGCCACTGAGCTGTTTGCCGACGTACGCCAACACGATCGGGAGCAGGATCGGCATCAACTGCTTGAGCAGCCCGCTATTGCCGCCACCGCCACCGGCCAGCGCCGCGGCAACCTGATCCGAGTCCTGGCCGCCGAACAGCGCCGAAATCGCCTGATGCCCTTCGTCCTCGTTCACGTGACCGACACCGTCGGCGTCCAGTAGGCCGCTTGCGGCGTGCTCGTTCGCGGCGGATGCGATCTTGCTGGCGTCCTCGGGATCTTGCGCGTTGTGCTGCAGGCCGCCAAGCAGCACCGGCACCAACGTGCGAATGGCGCTGGCGACCTCGCCTTGGTCGGCGCCGAGCTTGTTGGCAATCTCGGATGTAGGAATCTGGGCGTAGAGGTCGTCGAGACCGGCCATCGGTGTGTCCACCTTCGTCGCTGGAATGTTTTCGTCGCTGCTTCTCGTTGGTGCACGTATTGAGGCAAGCCGTTACGACATTAGTCCCCTGCGATCTCCGCGTCAGCCTTAATCTCAGCAGGAGTCAGGTGTCCAGGTCAGTTCAGCCGTTCGGTCCGCAATGACACCCCGGCGGCCGGGAACCTCGCCAGCAGTGCGTCGCCCATGGCGGCGGCCGGGGTGAGCACGCCCCGCAGGTCAGAGAGCTTTTCGCGGTCGGCGGCGAGTGCAAATCCGCACTCGCCGAGCAACACCGAGGTCGCCTTGTAACCAGGGTCGCCCTGCTGCTCCATCCGTGCCACGTAGCGGGCGCCGCTCGTTGTGCTGGCGTAAGTCTCGATGCGGTAGTAACCACGCTCGCGCGCGGCCGCGCTGGGGCCGCTGCCGGGTTTGGGGGCCACCCAGTCCACCAGCCGGCGCGGCAGCAGCCGGAAGTAACGGCCGCCCAGTTCATTCGTTGCGTTCCCGACCCGCGACATGACGGCCGACGCCAGTGGCGCCACCGGTGACGAACCCAGGCTCATGTGTTCGCTGTATCGGAATTGGCGGCCGTAAGCCCAGTCCAGCAAGGCGTTGCTGCGGCGCACGACTCGGGTGTTGATCGGTGCCATCATGAAGCCGCCCGTCCAGATGCCGGCCAGTTCCGGCGCAATCTGACTGCCACGCCCCCAGGGCATATCGGGCTGCCGGCCCAGCTCGGGTTCGGCGCCGCGGTCGGTGCTGAGCGTGTACGGGTCGGCAAGGTCGCGGCGCAGGTCGGGATCGCCCGAGGCGGCGTCCAGCACACCGATCAACGAAGCGACGGTGCCCCCGGATACCCCGCCAGAGAAGGAGCGGACGACGAAGTCGGTGTCGGCCAGTTCGCCGGCGCCGTCGTCTCGCGCCGCCCGGTACAGCGCATACACGCTCAGATCCGAAGGGATGGAATCGAATCCGCAGGAATGCACAATCCGGGCGCCGGTGTCGGCGGCCTGCTTGTGATAGAGGTCGATGGACTCGCGGATGAAGTTCGCCTCACCGGTGAGGTCGGCATAATCGGTCCCGGCCGCGGCGCAGGCGGCCACCAGCGGCAACCCATAACGGGCGTAAGGCCCGACCGTGGTGACGACGACTTGTGTCCGCGCGGCCATGTCGTTCAGTGTCGACGGCGACGACGCGTCGACGGCCAGCACCGGCCAGGACTGCGCGGATTCACCGAGGGAATCGCGGACGGCGAGCAGACGCTCGGTTGACCGGCCGGCCAGCGCGACCCGCACGTCTTTCCCGGCCTGGGCCAGATACTCGGCGGTCAGCTTCCCCACGAATCCGGTCGCGCCATACAAGACGATGTCGAATTCTCGCGGCGTCGCGGTCACCGTCCCGACGCTACCCGCAGTCAGGCCGTTGCACCGAGACTGCATCCAGGGCGTGCTGCGGCGTGAACGCGATCTGTGCGCAGTTTCGCCGCCACGATTTCAGTCTGGACGCCGCAAGACAGATAGGGAATGCCGGGCCCCCTCGGCCCGGCATTCCCTATCGCTAGTAAGAGGTCGTCAGCCGCGTCGGCCGCAGACCGGCCACGCACCGATGCCCTGCGAGTGCAGCACGTTCTCGGCAACCCGGATCTGCTCGTCGCGGCTGGCGCCGTTCGGGGAGCCCGAGCCGCCGTTGGCGCGCCAAGTGCTTGGCGTGAACTGCAGGCCGCCGGAGTAGCCGTTACCGGTGCTGATGCCCCAGTTGCCACCCGATTCGCACGTCGCGATGGCGTCCCAGTTCACGCTGTATGCGCGGTGGACCGGGGGCGGCGCGTCGGCAGGCGGCGCGCCCGGTGCCGGGACAACGTTCGGGTCGAAGCCGACCGGCGCAGGCGCCGGAGCGTCCGGCGCCGGAGGCGGAGCGTCGAAGCCGACAGGCGCGGGGGCCGGTGCCGGCACGGGCGCAACGTCTGCTGGGGCGCCGGGTGCTGGGGGGACGTCCGGGAAGGACCCGGCGGAGGCAACGTTCGGGGCCACATTCGGATCGAGGCCCATCGTTTCCGCGTTGGCGGTGGCGGTGGGCAAAGTCACGAGAGTCCCCGTGATCGCGGCGAGCATGAGCGTCTTGCGGACGTTCTTCAACTATGTTCCTTTCGCGGTGCGCGCGCGCCAAAGCAACCCACAGCTGTGGGGGGATGTACCTTGTTCGACCGGTCCGGATCGGATCGGTATCGAAGAGGTGCTCTGGGGTGTGCCGTCTCGTTCTGGCACAACAGCGGGGGGCGTTCTGCCCGACGGGCTGGTGCCCGCCTGCGCGGCGGCTGTCGCCGTCCGCAGCCCCGCTCACACGCGGGTCCGTGGATTGAGTTTTCTTTACTGTGCGTTGCCCCCGTTTGGAGGGCTAAGAGGGACCGTACGAGACGGGAGCGCATTCGTCATATTCACAAACGACATATCTCGGTACGATAACGAGCCAATAACGGCCTGGTCCACTAATTGTCGTTGCAGGTCAACTCGGCGTGTTCGTCCGAGGTCGACTCCTCGCGATCGCCGCACAATTGTGAGTCAAATCACGCTAATATTGCGGCCTGGATCACCAATTTGCCGCCTATGCGCAACCGCATGGCCGGCAACACTTGCCCGAACCGGCATGTACAAAATACAGCAAGTTTCGCGGATCTGCACGCGCCGCAAAACGAGCATCGCGTTCCGTCTCGAGCCTCGATCGAAATATGCAGTCCACCAGTCTAATTAGGAACATCCCCGAGAAATCCTGCGGTAAGACACTCACGATCTCAGATAGCCGCGATGAAACCTCAGGCGGCCAACACGTTTCACCGAACAAATATATGCACCAACGGTTTTCATACGCTTCGCGGCGACCCAGGGGGCGGTGTGACGGCGGGCCATCGCCGCGGCCGGCAACAGGATGCGGCGACGGTCGTGACATCACTCGCGATGCGCAAAGGCAATTTGCCCGAGGCCCCGTGAAACAACCGGTCCAGCGGCGACCACACTTGACCGAGGCCAATCGAGGCCACACGAGTGTCCCAAATTGACACTGCCACAACGCATTACAACATACAGTCATTGCTGCACGCTGATACCAATATCAAGATAATTCCGTGACCCTTAGAAACCCGGGTCAGCGCAAATTAAAAGAATGGCCTAATAACGCCATAATTGAACTCGAAATTCCAGCGAAGAAATGAATAAATTGTGCTTATGCCTTCGCCGACCGGGCCGTAAGTGCGCGGCTACGCTCAGGCGCCCGGCCGCACCAGTGCGCGCAGGTCGGCGTTCGTATTGACGTTGGTCACGGGCCGGGAATCCGCCAGCACGATCTGCTGAGAGTCGGAAGCATCGATCAGGGCACTCATTTTGTACTCGCCGGCAGCGACCAATGCATCGACGCGGTCGGCCAGGTCGGTGCGGTATACCGCGGCCAGGTAGTGGCTGCGACCGTCCCACGGCAACACCACTTCGGCGTTGGTCTCGATGGCGAGCTGGATGAGTTCGTCGATCAGTTCGACGGTCAGCAGCGGCATGTCGACGGCACAGACGAACGCATACTTCGCGCCCGCTTCAGCGGCCGCACGCAGTCCGCGCCCGGTCGCCGACAGTGGTCCCAGCCCCCGCACCTCGTCGCGGATGACGCGACCCTGTACCGCGGGAACCGGTTGCCCCGGGGCAGCCATCACGAAAATCGGCTCGCAGCGCTGCGCGACGACACCGGCCACTAATTCCGCCAGCGTGGCGCCGGATCCTCCAGCTGACCCCGGAACCGGCAAGCTGGCCTTGTCGCGGCCCATCCGCCGCGATTGACCCCCGACGAGAATCACTCCGGCCAGTGCCCCGGCCTGTCCCACTGCATCAGGCATACGCTCAACCACCTCAGTCGACGGTCCAGGTGTCGCGTCCGCGCAACAGGGATTGCAGCGCGGCGTTATCGAACGGTCTCGACGACTGGGCGGCGACGACCTGAGAACGGGCCGCGTCGTCGTAGGTAGGCCGGCTGATGTTGCGGAAGATCCCCAGCACGGTGTGCTCGAGGTTCTGGTCCGACAACCGGGATAGCGCGAAGGCATACGCCGAATCGTCGGCGTGCGCGTCGTGCACGACGATCTCGTTGACAGCGACGTCGGCGGTCTTGGCCACCTCGAGGCTGAAGCCGGACTTGACCACGCAATATTGGCCGTTGGCGCCGAACACAATTGGTTCGCCGTGCCGGACGTTGATCACCCGGTCCTCGGCGTCCTCTTTGCGCAGCGCGTCGAACGAGCCATCGTTGAAGATCGGGCAGTCCTGCAGGATTTCCACCACGGACGCGCCGCGATGCGCGGCGGCGGCGCGCAGCACGTCGGATAACCCGGCGCGGTCGGAGTCCAGTGCGCGACCGACGAAGGTCGCCTCGGCACCAAGCGCCAACGACACCGGGTTGAACGGGTGATCCAGCGATCCCATGGGCGTCGACTTGGTGACCTTGCCGACCTCTGAGGTCGGCGAATACTGGCCCTTGGTCAGACCGTAGATCCGGTTGTTGAACAGCAGGATCGTGATGTTCACGTTGCGGCGCAGCGTGTGGATCAGGTGATTGCCACCGATCGACAGAGCGTCCCCGTCGCCGGTAACCACCCACACCGACAGATCCTCGCGGGCCAGTGCCAGACCGGTCGCGATGGCCGGCGCCCGGCCGTGGATCGAGTGGAACCCGTAGGTCTCCAGGTAGTACGGGAACCGGCTGGAGCAACCGATACCGCTAACGAAGACGATGTTCTCGCGGCGCAAGCCGAGCTCGGGCAAGAAGTTGCGGATCGTGTTCAGGATGACGTAGTCACCGCAGCCGGGGCACCAGCGGACCTCTTGGTCGCTGGTGAAGTGCTTGGCCTTCTGCGGCTGGTCTCCAACAGACACCGTGGGCACGCCGTCGTTTTTGGTCGGCCCGGACGTCAGCCCTAGGTCAGTGCCCACCAAATTGCCAATTGCGCTTGTCGTCATTCGTGCGCTCCCGATCCAACTGTTGCCGCCGACATTCGGGCGACCGTTGTCTTGTCGTCCTCAATTTCCGCCAATGTCCCGCCCAGCGCGGCGCGGATAACGCGCCCAATCTCGTCAGCCAGGAACGCGGCACCTTGCACCTTTGTTACCGACTGTACGTCGACCAGGAACTTCCCGCGCAGTAGCAGCGCCAGCTGGCCCAAGTTCATTTCGGGCGCCACGACCTGCGGGTAGCGCCGCAGCACATCGCCCAGGTTGGCCGGGAACGGGTTGAGGTGGCGCAGATGGGCATGTGCGACCTTGATGCCCTTACGCCGGGCCCGCCGGCAAGCCTCACCGATCGGACCGTACGAGCTGCCCCACCCGATAAGCAGCAGCTCGGCGTCTCCGGTCGGGTCGTCGACTTCCAGGTCGGACACCTCGATGCCGTCGATCTTGGCCTGACGCAACCGGACCATCAGGTCATGGTTGACCGGCTCGTAGGAGATGGCTCCCGACCCGTTCGCGGATTCCAGGCCACCGATGCGGTGCTCCAGACCGGGCGTGCCCGGGACGGCGAACTGGCGAGCCAGGGTCTCCGGGTCGCGAGCATAGGGCTGGAAGGGCTCGCCCGACTTGACGAAGGTGTGCGTGATGGGCGCCAGATCGCCGACGTCCGGGATTTGCCATGGCTCCGAGCCGTTGGCGATGGCGCCGTCGGACAACACGATCACCGGTGTGTGATACGACAACGCGATGCGCACCGCCTCGAGCGCGACGTCAAAGCAGTCGGACGGCGACCGGGGCGCCAGCACCGCGACCGGGGACTCCCCGTTGCGGCCGTAAAGTGCCTGCAGCAGGTCGGCTTGCTCGGTCTTGGTGGGCAGGCCGGTCGACGGGCCGCCCCGCTGCACGTCGATGACAAGCAACGGCAGTTCGGTCATCACGCCCAGCCCGATCGCTTCTGACTTCAGTGAAATACCCGGCCCCGACGTGCTGGTGACGCCCAGCGCACCACCGTAGGAGGCGCCCAACGCGGCACAGATGCCACTGATCTCATCTTCCGCCTGGAAGGTGATCACATTGAAGTTCTTGTGCTTGGACAGCTCGTGCAAGATGTCCGACGCGGGCGTGATCGGATAACTGCCGAGTACCACCTGGATGCCGGCCAGCTGACCGGCCGCGATGATGCCGTAGGACAGCGCGGTGTTGCCCGAGATCTGCCGATATTCCCCGGTCGGCAACGTCGCCCGGGATACCTCGTAGGTGGTACCGAAAGCCTCGGTGGTTTCGCCGTAGTTCCAGCCGGCCTTGAGGGCGAGGACGTTGGCCTCGGCGATGTCGGGCTTACGGGCGAACTTCTCCCTGATGAAGGTCTCACTGGTCTCGATCGGCCGCCCGTACATCCAGGACAGCAGGCCCAGCGCGAACATGTTCTTGGCGCGCTGGCCGTCTTTCTTCGACGCGCCGATGGACTCGACAGCCCCCAGCGTCAGCGTGGTCATCGCGACGGAGTGCACGACGTAGTCGGCCAACTCGTCGGACTCCAGCGGGTTGGTTATGTACCCCACCTTCGTCAGGTTCCGTTTGGTGAATTCGTCGGCATTCGCGATCACCATGCCGCCCCGCGGCAAGTCTCCGANNTCGGCGATTTGAATCTGGAAGGACGAGACTCCGGGCAGCGTGCCTGCAGGGGCCCGGATCTCGGCGGGGTAGTTCGGTTGGGTCGCCAGGTCGTTACCGAAAAGCGCTGCCTCCGTGGTGAACCGGTCTCCGGTCAGCTGCATACCGTCGCCGGAGTCCCCGGCGAATCGGATGACGACTTGTTCCAGACGCTGCCGGGTCGACCCGTTACGGCTCGACCCGTTAAGCGAATCTGACCCGGCTCCGCTGCCGTTCGGATCCACGTCTCCGCCTTCCATTTCGCCCGGACGGGCCCTCCGCTGGAGCTTATTAGTACGCACCACCGGAGTGACTCCCGCGCGGTCACGCTTGTGTGTCACTCGAGCTACCAATTATGGCACTGCTTTTCGCTGCGCATGGACGTCTGGGGATACTCACCCCCAGCAGGTTTATCGCCAAAAGCCCAAGTCAGCCAGGTAACGACGGTGTTAACAGCAATAAACTGTGGTATTGGTCACTCCCTTGCGGGCCGCCCGTCTGTGTACGAAGTGCTTACGCGCTTTTGTCGCGGCGTTCACTTCGCGACGGCTTGCGCGGCACGATCGTCGGCAAGACGTTGTCCTGCACGGTCTCCTTGGTCACCACCACTTTGGCGACGTCGTCGCGGCTCGGGATGTCATACATCACCGGCAGCAGGACCTCTTCCATGATGGCGCGCAGGCCACGGGCCCCGGTGCCCCGGTGGATCGCCTGATCGGCGATTGCTTCCAGCGCGTCGTCGCTGAACTCGAGCTCCACGCCGTCCATCTCGAAAAGCCGGGTGTACTGCTTGACCAGGGCGTTCTTCGGCTCGGACAGGATCTTGACCAACGAGTCCATATCCAGGTTGGTGACCGAGGCGACCACCGGGAGCCGGCCGATGAATTCGGGGATCAAGCCGAACTTGATCAGATCCTCGGGCATCACGTCGGCGAACTGATCGGTGGTGTCGATCTCCGTCTTGGAGCGGACCTCGGCGCCGAAGCCCAGGCCACGCTTGCCGACGCGCTCGTAGATGATCTTCTCCAGTCCAGCGAAGGCACCGGCGACGATGAACAGCACGTTGGTGGTGTNNGGGTGCTTGCGGCCGCCCTGCGGGGGAACCGACGCCTGGGTGCCCTCCAAGATTTTCAGCAGGGCCTGCTGCACGCCCTCACCGGAGACGTCGCGAGTAATCGACGGGTTCTCGCTCTTGCGGGCGATCTTGTCGACCTCGTCGATGTAGATGATGCCGGTCTCGGCGCGCTTGACGTCGTAGTCGGCGGCCTGCATGAGCTTGAGCAGAATGTTCTCGACGTCTTCG
>PLSK01000302.1 GCA_003165155.1 Mycobacterium sp.
CAACTCACCCTGACACGCAGGGGAGCGCGCCCTTCTCACCGACCCGGTCGTCCTCGAGGAGCACCTCGCACGCATCCGCGACAGCCTTGCCTCCGACCCCGCAGCAGCGATCTCATCCTGCAAAAACCTGCTCGAAAGTCTGTTCAGGATCATCCTCGACGGAAGCCGGGTCGACTATGAACCCAGGGATGACGTCCCCCAGCTCTACCGCAAGGTGGCGACGCACCTTGCGTTGGACGCCAAGTCAGTGCCCGAAAGCGTAAGAGCCAGCCAGACCTCACAGAAAATACTTCGAACACTTGTAACAACCGTGAATTCGTTAGCCGAGCTGCGCAACGAACTCGGCATCGGTCACGGAAAAGCGACGCCCAGCATCGCCCTCGCGAGGCACGCCCGCCTCGCGCTAAACGCCTCCGTAACGGTGGCCGAGTTCATCCTTGATACGTGGCACGCGTGGTCCGACAAAGTTCATTTGAGTTGAACGACTGAGCGCCACGCGACTCTCCCGAAAACCATCACAGGGATGTCGGTCGCTGTCGTTACCGTTGTCTCATGACCTCCGCTATGCCGTGGCCGCGTGCCGATCACACCCTCGACGGGCGCAATGCAGACTGGCGCTCTGCCGCATACTTCGACGCCGGTTGGGGCACTGCATACCTGCGCATCGAGGGTTTCCGTCGCTCAGCTGAGCTCCATTACCGGCAGATGATGGTCAGCCCGAGCGAAAGAAACTTCCTGGTGTATCCGTTCGCCGCGAACTGGCGACATGCCATCGAACTTCAGCTCAAGGATCTCCTCGGGCTACTCGGCCGGCTGCACAAGGCCACATTCGATGACAACCTCAAGCACACCCACAACTTGGCAAAGCTATGGGCCCAGGCACTACCGCTGATCCAAGCGAGCCCTGCAACGGAAGCGCGCCCGGCCGACCTGACGACAGTCACGAAGCTGATCGGGCAGTTAACCACGCTTGATCCGGATGGGCAGGAATTGCGGTACCACGAGCGCACCGATGGCAAACCCTCTCTGCAGGGGCACCCGCACATCGATATGCCAAAGTTTCACGAATCCTTGCAGGGGGTTGCTGCGTTCCTCGACGGCATCACCGAAGGCATCCACCAGGCGCTCGAATTCGAGAGAGATATGGCCTGGGAGTGTGGCCCATGACGGCGGCCGCCAAACCGACACGTGTCGCCATCTTCGACCCACAAATGACCGAGGCAGTCGCAAATATCCTCGGGCAAACAGACCACCCGGGACTGAGCAACGCCGAGATTGATGGCGTCCTACAGCTGGTCCGGATCACCTACCGGGATCGCACCGTCAACAAGCGCACGAGCCTCAAGGTTGCACTGCACAACGCGCAAGTCGACCAGCAGTGCGGCAACGCGCTAGGCGCCTTCATCGCCCGGGCGGTGCACCCCAGTCGCTACGTCGGCAATGAGCGGCGGTGGATGCAGCTTCGCGACCAGCTGAACGGTGTACTAGTCATCTTCGGCTACCGCGTCAACGATGAGGGCAAGCTTGCCGCCGGCGCCAAAGCGACCACACTTACGGAGGCGGCGCAGCTCGCCGGCGAACTGCAGGTCGAACTCCACCGTCGCGACACGCACGCGGAGCTCTTCAAGTACTGCCAGGAAGAGTTCATAACCAAAGACCTATTTCACGCCATGTCCGAGGCGACGAAGAGTGTGCCACAACGGGTTCGGCATTTAACCGGACTATCTTACGACGGTCAGGATCTCTTCGATGCCGCCTTGGGCACCCCGAAACACCGGCCAGTATTGTTCATCAACAAATACTCCTCTGACAGCGACATCAGCGAACAGAAGGGGTTCAAGAACCTCCTGATCGGCATCCACGGACATTTCCGCAATCCGCGAGCACACACCACGCGGTACGGGACGAACGAGAAGCTGATCGACTCTTACGACCTATTCGCCACGTTGTCCTACGTCCACCGCCGCCTCGATAGCAGCCATATCTAGATCTTTCTCGACTTATGTCTGTCGCTGCGACCTCTGGGTTATGAGCTACGCATCAGGAGTGTCCCATTGTTCGCAGAGTCTCAAATGCGCAGTTCGAAGCTATTCACGCGTCCGTCCGGTTGCGCCACATCCCACCGATTCTGGCCGGTTTCGCGGTGTTTTGTGCCCAAATCCGTTCCCAGAATGGCAAACCACGGCGTCTGCCGCAGATTCCAGCCGGGTGTCACCGGTTATCGCGAGCTGATGTTTCATCGCCTGCTGCCGCGTCGGGCAGGGTTCCGTCGGCGGCGCGGCGACCGTCCGGGTCACCGCCCGGTCCGCGCAGGATTTGGGCGGCAGCGACCGCGATGAGCATCCCCAGCGGCGGCGCGCTCAGATAGATCCACAGGTGGTGGAGGTCACCAGCGCCCAGCGCGGGCCCTAGTGAGCGGGCCGGGTTCATGGAGGCCCCGCTGACCGGGCTCGCCCACAATCCGGCTAACCCGATGTAGGCGCCGACACCAACCGCGGATAAGGCCCCCACGTTCTGGGCGCTGGATGCGGTGCCGAGGATGGTGCTGACCAGGCCGCAGCTGAGCACCACTTCGATGACGAAGGCCTGTCCCGAGGTGAAGCCGGCTCCCGGCAGGGTCGCCCCGAGGTGGGCAACGTCGCCGAAGGTGACCCGCAACAGCAGCGCAGCGAGCACCGCTCCGAGTACCTGAGCCAGGATGTAGCCGGGGACGCGGCGCCATTGGAAGTCCCGACGCAACGCGAACGCGACAGTGACAATGGGGTTCAGGTGCGCCCCCGACACCGCACCCATGAACAAGATCACCGCGAGCACCGTCAGGGCGGGCGCAGTGACTTCGGCGACGCGCCCGATCTGGCCGAGGGATCGGTTCTGGATCACCGGACCGCCGGCGGCAGCCATCACGAGCAGGAAACTGCCGAACAGTTCACTGAATAGGCGGCGCCACTCGTAGGTCAAGTTGGTGAAGTCGCGAGTCCATAGTGGCGCGGTCGGTTGATCGGTCGGCGGGCGTGGCCGGGTCTGCGCCATAGCGGGGACACGTTCAGGTTCGGTGTACGAACTGTCGTGGTGATGCTCGTCTGGCTTCGTCATGGGTGGCTGAGGATTCTTAAGTGGTATCAGGCTGCGTGCACGGGCAGCCGTACCAGTCGGCACGGGATGTCGGTGTCCTCGTTGACGTGGTAGCTGGCGCACACCCGATGGTAGCCGTCGGCGATCTGTAGCGGGAGACCGGCGCTGAGGTCGCCCCCGATGAGCAGGATCGGTGACAGCGCAACACCTTTCGCGACATTCTTCAGGTCTGTGGCGACCTCCGGGTCATCGGCTGCCAGCAGCGGCAGTCCGGCTGCCCGCAAAATATCCTTCGCGTGCTGATGGACTGTGGGCGCCTGCGACAACAGCCGTGTACATACCTCGATGAGTTCCGGGGCCGCGATCAAGCGGAGGAACGATTCCGCCGCGGGATAGTCGTGCTCAGCAGGGTTCGGCGTCCACCTCACCGACGTTATTTTCGATTTTTTGCTCACGACAAGAAACCCTTCCGCTCATCGGCAGGGACCCGTACGCCCGACCGCCGACCACAGTCTGCGCCTGTCAGGCAGAGGAGGAGCCTTTTCACGCGCAAGTTCGCCAACCCGAGTCGGGAGTGTGGTGGGTGGACTTTATGAAAGGTCAGTTGAGCGGCGCGTCGGCATTCGATCCGCTGCGCGGAAGGCGTTCGGTGCCGAGACAGCACGATGGTTGCTAGTCCTACGACTGTGAAAAGTGCGGGATGTGTACCGACGGCGAGCAGCTTGTCCAGTTTGGTCAACCCGTCGAGTGCCAGCTTCGTTGAGAAAGTGCCAACTGTGATGAGATCGGAAAGATGAAACACATTGGGGCACAACCCTATAATCAATACGGCGGAGTTCGTCATGGATAACCTCTGATATCCGCCTCTGAAAACACGGCGGCACGGTTCGACGGCTGTTGCTGTTGTCGACTGACCAGGGGCAATCCACACCGGCTAACCTCATTGTTAATGGGTTGCAGCGCATGGACGCGGAGGATGAACCTTCTGATCCGTAGGCATGGGCGGGTGGCGTGACCAGGCACGACGCGAGTTTTATTGTCGTGTAGGTGGAGGTGTCGGGGAGTCCGACTGTCGTCATCGTCGTCGTCAGAACTGTCGTCAGCGCATGGTGCGAGACAGCGGCACTCCGGCTGATTTGCCCTTGAAACAACCTCATCCGCGGGTCATGACATGATCTGCGGCACACCTGACCAGGTGCGGCGCGTTGACCGCCCGCGGGTCTGGGCGGCGTCGATCAGCTTGTAGGCCATGGTAATTCCGGCCGCTCGTGAGCCAGGTCCTTTGGCGACCTTGGTCGGTATCCGACAAGAGCCCGGCCGGGCCATGCTCGCCGCGTACGACGGCTGGCTCAGGCTGGCCGAAACTGGTGCTCGCTTGCAGAAGCCCGGCGGTCAGCGATCTTCAGTTTCGGAGAGATCGGATGGCGCAGTGCCGCAACGCCGCCAGCGACATGCCGGTCTGGGATTTGCTGGAGATGACGGTGGCTGGGTAGAAGCTACTCAGTCACGGGTCTCTACGGCCGTGGGATCTTCGTGACGAGGCAGGCGAGGCGTTCGGCGATGGGCCGGATGATTCGCGGTGAGTTGAGGTACGCGACGTGGGAGACGGGGGTGCGACCAAGTATCGGCGGCCCGACACGCACGACCTGGTCACGATCGACCGCCCGCCGATATTGTTCGTTCAGTGCTTTCAGGGGATAGGCGACAATGTCGTCGGGGTCGTAGAAGTTGACCCACTCGGCGGCGCCTCGGGTCCCGGGACTCTCGTGATCGCGTCCGGGCAGACCTATGGGCTTGTCGAAGCTCGGGTAGCGGACCATCCACAGTGCGATCGGGCTGCCCAGGGTGTAGAGGAACGTCAGGGTCTCGCCGCGTTGCAGGGCAGTCGGAAAGTCAGGTTCGGCGTGCTGCAGGTCGTAGAAGTGATCGGAGGCGATCACGGTTCCCAGGCTGTGGGCGATGACGCACAGCGGTGCCTCGGGAGCGCGTTCGGCCAGTTTGGCCAGGGCATCATCGATGCATGCATGGATGGCGTGGTAGTTGCCGTCGGTGTCTTCGGCGTCTTGATAGGCGACTAGGTCCCCGACGAAGTAGGTGAATGCCCAGCGCAGGGTGGGCCAATGAACCGTCGGCAGCCGTGGCAGGCGCCACAGCAATCCCGAGACGAGCACCGGCAGCATCGCCAGGATCGATCCATTGTCGATGCGGTGCACGAGCTGGTCGAGCTGGCGTGTCCAGTCGGTAAAGCGGTCCCCGAAGGCGCGTTGAGCAACTTTGTCGAGGCTGTCGGCGACCACCGGGATCCAGTACGCCGCCTCGACCTCAAGTTGTGGTGCCGACTCGTGCTTCTTGCAGGCACGCCGGTACTCGGTTCGCAGCATTTTCGTCGCGTTCTGGGCATAATGTGGATCGCGGATCTCCACACCGTGGATGAAAAGGACCGCGATCCGGTCTGGCGCCTCCGCCTCGTCAGGGTTTGTCGTCACGGTCTCACTCTCGTCGCGGTTGGCCAACCGGGCTTTGGTCATCAGAACAGATCAGGCGAACGACGGTAGGTTCACTCCAACAGCTTCGCGCCACCAGGCAGGTGCCGCCCCGGACAAATCGACAAAGCCGCTGTTGTCGCGGAATGTTGCGATGCGCAGGTCCAGAAGCCAGTTCCATCGAGTACGGGGCCGCAGATCACCATCTGCCCCGAGTCAATCAACGGCTGCCAGTAAGCGGCGTACGGGTCATGATCTCCCGCTCCTCTTCGGTCATGTCGAGGGCGAAGTTTGGACGAGGCGCCTGGAGCCTGAAGACGAAGGTGGCCATACCCGAACTCTAGGCGGGAGCCCGCGAGAGGATCCTTGGCCGGTCGCTAGGTGCGGCGATGTTCTGAGGTTGTCGTTGGGTGCGGGCCTATAGGTTGATTTGGCTGCTCACGGTGATGGTGCGTTCCTCGGGCAGGCAGAGGTATTCGCTCTGGCTGGGGGCGTTGTGAACAAGGGTGATGAAGAGCCGCTTGCGCGCCCTGCTCATGCCCCGTTCGCGGGTGCGGCGCATCGATATTCGCGATAGGAAGTAGGACGCGTTATCAATGTCGGCGTCACTGTCAAGGTCTTCGATGTCGGCGCGCCGGAGTGCTTCGGGGATGTCGGTGCGATCTTGGAAACCGAAGTCCACCGCAACGTGCACGATGCCGTGGTGCGGATCTCCGAGATGGTCGACAGTGATGCGCTCCGCCCAAGGAATGTGGGGAACGTCGGCGGTGCGGGCGGAGACGACGATGACGTGTTTGTGGAGCACGTGGTTGTATTCGACATTCAGACGCAGGGCGAGCGGGGCCGTGCCTTCGGCCAGGTGCGGATAGATAGCGGTGCCGGCTACCTGCGTGACGTGCTGTGCGGGCAGCATGTCGACGAACTCACCCAGGGTGCCTTCCATGTCGGTGCGGCGCATCGTCATGATCTCGCGGCCACGCTGCCAGGTCATCATGATCATGAATACGGTCGCTGCGATGAGTAGTGGCACCCAGCCACCGTGCACGATTTTGGTCATGTTCGCGGCGAAGAAGGTGACCTCGGCGGTGCCGAACACCAGCGCCGCGAGCAGAAGTTTCCAGGCCGCCCAGTTCCACAGGGTCCGCGCGAGCACGAGGAACAGCGTGGTGGTGATCAGGAACGTGCCGGTGACCGCGACGCCGTAGGCGGTGGCCAGCTTGGTGGAGGAACCGAACCCGAACATCAATGCCAGCACAGCGGCGAACAGTGCCCAGTTGAGGGCGGGCACGTACACCTGCCCTACAGCCTCAGGCGAGGTGTGCCGGATCTGAAGATGCGGTAGGACACCGAGCCGGACTGCCTGGCGGGAGACGGAGAACGCCCCGGTGATGACCGCCTGGGAGGCGATCACGGTGGCGAGCGTGGCGAGCACGACCATCGGGATCTGCGCCGGGCCCGGTACGAGCATGAAGAACGGGTTCGCGCGGCTGGCTGGATTGCGCACGATGAGCGCGCCTTGGGCAAGGTAGTTCAGGGTCAGGGCGGGAAAGACCACGGCGAACCAGGCCCGTCGGATGGGCCGGGGCCCGAACTGGCCCAGGTCGGCGTAGAGGGCTTCGGCGCCGGTGATCGTGAGCACGACAGCGCCCAGCCCGATGAACGCTGGGTAAGGACGGTCGGAGATGAACGCGAGCGCGTAGCTCGGCGACAGGCCGCGCAGGATGCCCGGGTGTGGAACGACCTCCCGAAGCCCTACGACGGCCAGCGTGCTGAACCACAGCAGCATCACCGGGCCGAACAGACGGCCCACCCGGGCCGTGCCCCAACGCTGCGCACCGAACAGCACCACCAGAATCAGTGCCGCGATCGGGATGACTAGATGCGACAACCCCGGCACGGGAACTTTCAAACCCTCCACAGCCGACAGCACCGAGATGGCCGGAGTGATCATGGCGTCGCCGTAGAACAGCGAGGCACCCAAAATGCCGACAGCCATCACGACCGCCCCACGGCGCGCCGACGCGTTCCCCCACGTCCGCCGCAGCAAGGCGGCAAGCGCCATCACCCCGCCCTCGCCGTCATTGTCGGCACGCAGAATGAACGTCACGTATTTCAGCGACACCACCACGGTGATCGACCAGAAGACCAGCGAGATGACGCCGTAGACATCCCCCGGTGTGGCCCGCACAGTGCCGTGGTCGATGGAGAACACCGTTTGCAGCGCATAGAGCGGGCTGGTGCCGATGTCTCCGAACACGACACCGAGCGCAGCGGCCATCACGCCCGCGCCGGCGGCCTTACCGACCACGCGCCGCTGATGGCCGGGCTCGTCATCGTGCGCGCTGTCGTCGTCGGCGATCGGCCCGTCGCCATCGGCTAACAGCTCAGTCACCTCTCACACATACCTCGTTGCCGCCTGCTCGGCGTTGACGGGAGGTGAACGGGATGCAAATCGGTGGTGATCATCGGGTTGAGCGAACAGACAATCATCGATCAGCTGATCGAGGGACTCATGCGTAAGTATCCGGCTGTGCCGCCGGACACCGTCGCCGTCGTCGTTCGGGGCATCCACGCTCGGTTCAATGGACGACCGATAAGGGGGTACGTGCCACTGGTGGTTGAGCGACGTGCGCGCAGCGAGTTGGTTGTCAGGGCACTCGCCGACAACGCGCGCGCCGCAGACGACTCGGAAGCCGCGATCAGCGAGGAGGTCGAGATCGGATACCTGTTTGGCGGCACTGCGGCGCTCGTAATGGGCGTCAACGCGTTCAAGAGCAGCTAACGGCCAGCCGGTCCGCGCGCCTTCGATGCAATGGTGGCCGGCGGGTTGTTGGAGGACTCCCGCAGCAGCGCCGCGGCGGCCGGTGACGCGGCGTCGGTCTGGCAAAAAAACGTTGGTCGGCCTCCCAAGTGCAGCGAGCGGCAGTGTTTAATTCGGTCGCGCGGGCCGGTCCGGCCGAGCCAATGATCAGACACTCGATGGGAAATGAACGGCCAACGAATTCTGGCCGGCCAGCGAGGGGCTATTGCGTTGAACGAGTTTTGGGTTGGTTTCGGTCGGGGACACGACGGTATGGACCTTCAGCTGTTCCTGTTGATCGTTGTCGTGGTGACCGCGCTGGGCTTCGATTTCACCAACGGCTTTCATGACACCGCGAACGCCATGGCCACCTCAATCGCCAGCGGTGCCCTCGCCCCGAAGGTCGCCGTCGCGCTGTCGGCATCGCTGAACCTGGTCGGCGCCTTCCTGTCTACCGCCGTCGCGGCGACCATCGCCACCGGCCTAGTCAATCAGCACCTGGTGACTCTGGAATTGGTGTTTGCCGGATTGGTTGGCGGCATCGTCTGGAACCTGCTCACCTGGCTGCTGGGCATCCCGTCCAGTTCGTCGCACGCCTTGATCGGCGGCATCATCGGCGCCACCCTCGCCGCGGTCGGCGGGCACGGCGTCATCTGGAAGCATCTGGTGACCGACGTGATCGCGCCCGCGCTGGTCTCGCCACTGATCGCCGGTCTGGTGGCCGCGACCGGTACCTGGTTGATCTACCGCACTGTCCGCGGTATCTCCGAGAAACGCACCGATAGGGGCTTCCGCTATGGCCAGATCGGATCGGCCTCGCTGGTCTCGCTGGCGCACGGCACCAATGACGCCCAGAAGACAATGGGTGTCATTTTCCTGGCGCTCATCTCCTACGGCGCGGCTAAAAGCGGCGACGGCACCCCACCGGTCTGGGTGATCTTCTCCTGCGCACTGGCCATCGCGTTGGGCACTTACCTCGGCGGCTGGCGGGTGATGCGCACCTTGGGCAAGGGGTTGGTGGAGATCCATTCGCCGCAGGGGATGGCGGCCGAGACGTCCTCGGCGGCAACCATCCTGCTTTCAAGCCACTTCGGCTACCCGTTGTCCACCACCCATGTCGTCACCGGTTCCATACTCGGTAGCGGACTCGGCAAACCCGGCGCGAAGGTGCGCTGGGGGGTAGCCGGCCGGATGGCCACAGCGTGGCTGTTTACCCTGCCCGCCGCTGGCGTAGTCGGAGCGGGCGTCTACCTCATAGTGCACCTCATCGGTGGCTTCCCTGGTGTGATAACCGGTTTCCTGCTGCTGGTCGCCGTCGCTACCGCGATCTGGCTGCGGTCGCGCAAGTCGCGAGTCGACCACAACAACGTCAACGACAACTGGGAAGGCAACGACAGCGGCGACACCGCCAAGCGGGCAGACAGCGACACCCGGTCAGAGACCGCCGCGGCCCCCTAGCCCAACACCCATCACAACGACACGCCAGCCCCTCCCCCGCCGGCGACAGCCCTCTAAGGTCGAAGCTAGGACACGACGAACCGCGCATGTCACCCGGGGCAGCCGATCTCAGGCCGGGACCGGTGTGAACCCACTGCCCGGGCCTCGGTTGGTGTTGACGTCGTCGAGGATCGCGCTGAACTTCGTCAGATCTGTGAATTGATGCGAAGGCATTCCCAGAAGGTCGCCAGGGACGAACGTGCCGCCGATGATCATGCCGATCAGTAGGTTGTCGGAAGTAACCGGGGCGCCGTCATCGCCTGGCTGAAAGGGCCCCGACATGGATATGCGCGGGCGCGGACTAGGGAGAGAACTGATGTCGCTGCAGAAATCACCGGTGGCGGCGCCTAGTTTGCACGCTGGCTGGTGCCAAGCCGGGTCGGGGCCGATGCCCTTGATGACCAATCCGGCGAAGTTGGCGACTGGGGTGACCGTGGCGGGGTCAACTGCAGGTGACGATGGGCCACGCGTCGATCGTGGTGACCGCGCACACCTATGCGGATCTCTATGATTCGGACCTGGATCGTGTAGCACATGCGCTCGACGGGCTCGGAGGATGACCGTGCCCTTGACGGCGGATAAACGGCGGATGCCCCGGGCTGTTGTGCGTGACGGATGGGAAGTCCGATACGCGAAACGCCGATTACCTGCATCGACTGTGGTGGTCCCGGCTGGGATCGAACCAGCGACCTTCCGCGTGTGAAGCGGACGCTCTCCCACTGAGCCACGGGACCGCGCCGAACGGCGAACGGCGAACGAGCAGGAAGACTAGCACGACCAGCGGGCACGCCGAACGCGACGCATGCGCGGGAACGGGGCGCGATGGCGTAGACACCGACGTGCCGAGAAATTTGTGTGCGCCCGCTCGCGTCGACTATTGTCGTGCTTCGCACCGGGCGACGATCTCGTCCGTTGCGCGCGGATGTGGCGCAGTTGGTAGCGCATCACCTTGCCAAGGTGAGGGTCGCGGGTTCGAATCCCGTCATCCGCTCGAAGATGCTTGAGGCATCAATCCCAGCGGTGGAGTGGCCGAGTGGTGAGGCAACGGCCTGCAAAGCCGTGCACACGGGTTCGATTCCCGTCTCCACCTCAAGATTTTCGAACCCCCGCGCGATTAGCTCAGCGGGAGAGCGCTTCCCTGACACGGAAGAGGTCACTGGTTCAATCCCAGTATCGCGCACCAGAGTTGTTGCAGGTGAGAGGGTGTTTTCACGGAGAGAACGAAAATTCGTGAACTCCCCGTGAACTCCCTGTTTTCTCGGGTTTGCCCTACACCAGGGAGAACCCGTAACCACCCAACGCACCAAAATCCGGCCACAAGCCATGTTCGGCGTCGAGCGCCTGGGCGCCACCGGGCCGTTCGCCGCCCTCATGCGTGAGGTCGAGGCAATGCGCGGAGCAACAACAAAACCGAAGTGATCGGGGCCTATGACAAGCTGCTCGCCGATAGATTGGGTGCGATGACAATCCTGCTCGCTATCGCCGTGGTCGGCTCCGTCCTGGTAACCGTCTGGCTCGTCCAGCGCGGGGGCCGCAATCGCTGAGGGTTGCCCACCATGTTTTTCTTCGCCAAGCCGCGCAAGCTCGCGGAAGTCGGCCGGGCGTTTGCGCTGGCCTCAGCGTCGATCTTGGCGCCAAACAGGACGGCCGCGTCAATAGCCGTGATGCAGCTGGCAGACGTTGCGAGCGGCGGCGCGGTCGATGTCGCGGCCTGAGCTGTAGACCCCGACTATGGCGTCGACCGTTGGGTCAGTCGTGATGTCATAGATGCATCGGCGGTCGACGTTCGGCCCGTACTTAGGGTTTCCCAGCAGGTCGTCGATGTTCGCTTGAAGCGGCGTGCCGGCATCGCACTGACTCAAATCGTTATCGCGCCTCGACGTGACACTCAGAAAATACGTTCCGCCATTGTCGCCGAGCACTTGGCAGATTTCGTCGCCCGGCCCCGACAGAGGCGCGGCGCCTGCGGAGGGAACGAATACCGTCAGAGCCAGTGCGGCGCAACAGAGCGCGGTAACGGTCAGCTTCACGGCCGCAAAGTTTAATCTCGTCGACTCCCACGAGCCCGAACCGCCCTCAGCTGCCCGCGCAGCCACGAACGCGGGCCGGGCCGGTGCCCGAAACCCGGCAGGCTTCACAACTCCGGATTCTTGCCCGGCCAACCCGTTTCGATTCCACGTTGATCCTTCACCGAATAGCTAGTCAAGTCTGTCAAGGCCCGTTGTCAAGCACATTCGAGACGTCACGATGACGTCACGCCCGGTACGCTTCGTGATGGAAGCCGACGCGGGACTCGTTCCCGCTGGTTCGCGGCCGGGCATTGGCGCCCATCCAACCTCCCACACGTCGACGAGATGAACGAGTTCATCGCAGTAGCCGACGCCTACATGGAGAAAGTCACCGAACCGGCTTAGTTCGTCGCCGCGATGAAACCGTTCATCGAAACAGCAAGCGAGTGCGGCATCGGGTGATCGCCATGCCGATAACCCCCAAAGGTGATCCCGGTGTGATCGGTGCGGGCGTCGGTGCCGACGTACCAGACCGACCGGGAACGGAGGACACCATGAGCACCTCACAGCTGCACGGGGAGCACCTTGGCCCTCTGCAAGACATCTGGGACGTATGGGATCTGCCGCCGGTGACCGTCGGTCGCGACCACTACGGTCCCCGCCACAACCCGGTCAACGGAACCCCCGATCCGGGCCGGTGGCGCCCAGGAATGCCGTCCGGGAAGAACGCGTGGGACGCCTTCCGCGTGGCGCATCGCACCGGATGGTGAATCAAGTCGCAGCTACCGGGGTTCCCGGAAACCCCCATCGCACGGCGGCCTCGAGGATGTTGATCCATTGCTCACGCTCGGCCGCGGGCCAGAACTTCACGTTGGACGGGTGCGGCAGGCACAGCACCACCGGGCCATCGGCGGGCAGCACCGGCCGCGGGGCGAACCGCCGCCACTCGATGACCAGCGCGCGCCGGTAGTCATTCCGGGTCGCGGTGTGGGCGTCGCCGCCCAACGCGACGACAAGCTGCGGCCGCACGAGGGCCAACTCGCGGCGTAGGAACCGCGCGCAGTTGGCGATTTCGTGCGGCTGCGAGTGCCGATCGTCGGGCGGTGCGGGGTGGCAATGCACGACGTTGGTCACGAACAGTTCCTCTTTGCGTCGGTCAGCCCTTGTGAGGGCGTGCGTAATGAGCCACTCCGAGCCGCCGCGGAACGGCTCGGGAGGGTCCTTCATGCACCGTTTGCACAGCGATTGCCCGACGAGCATGACCGGCGAGGTTTCAGACCCGTAGCCGGGCGCCGACCCGGTGACACCCTCGACGTTGAGGCCCGGGCATCGGCGGCACGCCGCGATGTCGGCGGCCAGCGCGTCACGCTCGGCGCTCATGCTGCGACAGTAGCGGCGGATTGCCGTTGCTCCTAAGCGTGTCGGACCCGTGGGCGATGATTACACCCGCCGTAGAGCACCCAGAGGCAAGGAGAACGATAAACGACGAGCGAGAATTCGTGGCGACGCCCGATCCGACCGACATGCGGAGCGACTGGTTCGGCAGTGCGACCGCAGAGCGGCGAATGACGGGAGACGAGAATTTCCTTGAGGGCCTAGCCGGTTTGGACGACGACCGTTGGTTCGTTATCGGCTTCGACTTGTATTTCGGCGCTGATGAGTCAGACGATGTTGTCTTTCTTTACGCCATAGACCGGG
>PLSK01000308.1:0-177 GCA_003165155.1 Mycobacterium sp.
AAGAACACAGCGTATCCGGTTGGTTTTCGGTGTGTGCGGCAGGGTGGTGATCGAACCAGTAACTGGTGACGAGCTTGACCCGCGGCCAGTTCCTCGCAGTAAGCGACGATCGCCTCCGTGTAGCGCGCCGCGACTTCGGCCGACCCCGCGGCGGCGATATAGCGGTACAGCTCGGCG
>PLSK01000308.1:304-13249 GCA_003165155.1 Mycobacterium sp.
GTTGAGTAGGACTGAATCCTACTCCCACCGCGCGGCGCGGGCTCCTGGGTGCTCGCCCAGAAGCCGGCTGACGTGTCCTCGACATCCTCTGGCCGCGCGGGGCTTTGGGCGGGTGGGGTGGTCGGGGCCGGCCCGGTGAAGGCTGGTTGGCGGGCGGCCGGAACCGCGAGGGCGACGTGCGGCGCGATCGCTACCTCGGTCAGTGGCTGACCGGGTGGCGCGTGGTCACGCACGACCGCGACCGACGCCATCGACAACAGGCTCATCGTCTTTGCTTTTTCGAAGCGCGACGCCTGGGTGTCACATCTTGTCGTGCAAATCGGACACCATCTGGAACAGTGTCTTACCGTTGTGGGTCCTGGACAGGATCTTCGACAAGGTTGTGATCTGGTCGAGCACCGATCGGGTGGTGTTGGGGCTCTCGTCGAGGGGTTCGGTATCGGCGGCCAGCAGGTCCACCCTGCGGTAGTCCGCCCCGTCCGGGCCGATCAGCGGCGAGCCGTCGGCGTTGGTTCCGTTGAGCATGTTCGCGATGTCTTGCGGCTGGGCATTGGTGAGCGCTCTTGTGATCACTGGGGTGATCACTGGGGGGACTGGTGTGGCAATGCCGCAGGCCGCGGCGAAATCGGTGGGCGACAATCCGTCAGCGACGTTCATGTCGCAGTTACGGAACGGGGCACACCCCATCGGCAAGCCCTGGTTGGCGCCCTTGGAACCGTCGGTGTACTGGTGGGCGATCTGCCCGGGCAGCAGCGGGTTGGAGCCGTAGGACGCCGCGATGACCCGCAATCCCTTGGGCCTCGATGGCCACATGCTGTTGAAGTCGCCCTGGTTGGCGTAGCCGAGGATGCGCGCGGGGTTGCCGGCGTACTCGGCGAGGTTGTTGTAAAGGGTGTTGATCCAGTCGGATCCGTTCCCGGCGGGGTTGCCGCCGCTTTCCACATCGAGCATGAGCACGACTTTGGGGTGCAGACCGCCGTTAGCGTCGATCATCTGTCGCACCGTGTTGGCGTTGTCTTGCCAGTTGGGCCGCACGTAGGTGTAGACGATGCCGCAGGCCAAACGGCCGGTGTCCAGCGCGTTGCGCATCCACTTGTAGTTTTGGGCGAACTTGTGATCCTGGTAGGTGCCGTCGCTGACGCGGATTGACAAGAGCTTGTAGGGGTAGGAATCATCAACGGGGACTTGGAATTCGGACACGTCGGCGAAGAAGCTGTCCACGTGCCCCTGCGTTTGGGGTGTGCCGTCTTCGACGATTAGACCGGCGACATACCAGTGGTCGTTCCAGTAGTTGCTGTCGGAGGGGATGGCTTTGGGTGCGGTGCAGCAGCCGTATGTGCTCGACGATTCCATGTAGACCCCGTCGACGACGCAGTTCATGTGCGAGTGGGGTCCGCCGTCGCCTTCGTGGTGAAGGTTGATCACCACGGGCGCACCGGCGGGAACGTCACCCAGGGAGGCGACGTGCATCAGGTCGAACGGGCCAATCTTCTGCTCGCCGAACGGCTTGTACCGGTAGGACTCGGTGGACATGTCTTCCCGACCCCACACCATGTCCTTACCATTGAAAATCGCCGACAGCTCGTCGGTCACCAGACCCGAACAATCACAGCCGACGTTCAGGTCGTTGGGATCCCAGGTGCCGCCGTAGTTGTAAGCGTCTCCGACCCGGTCGAAAAACATTCGCTTGGCGAACTCAACGTCGCCGCGGGTGACTGTCACTGGTCGTTCCTTCCGTGAGGCAGCGGCGATCGATCGTGGCCGCGCGGTGAGTTCGGGGTACGGATAGCAATGCCGCGAGCTAATTCAGGTTTCATCTCGTTACTCCCTACTCACCGTCACAACGGTCCCAGTTGAGTTCGCGACCACGTCAAAGGTTGCTGACCTACATAGCCTGAAACGGCACGACTCCGGCCTGTAGTGACTTAAGTCCTTCGATGGAGGGCCTACAGTCACATCGTCCGCGCAATGAAGGACTGCGCTGAACCTGGCGCTTGTCGCTAATTCGCCACAGCGCCGACTTCAGTTAGCCGGCTAAGCTGTTCCAGAGCCCGGGGGGCTTATTGGACTTGGTTGATTCCCTTTCAACTCAACTAAACTCTTGCGGGCGTGAGTGTCGCGATGTGGTTGAGCCAGCCAACAGCGTCAGCGACGAGGTTGGAATAGCCGCCGATTTCGGCGAGGTAGGAGATGTGTGGGGCGGTCGGACCACCTGGTGCGGCGAGGAACTTAATCCCGTCAATGGCGGCTTCGATCGCCGCTTGGACACCGATCGGCCGTGAGCCGGCGAGTGCCCCTTCGAGCAGTGTGATCAGTTCAAGCGGGTTGCCCAGCATGTCGGTGAGATCGCCATCGACTTTGGGAACACCACCTAGATCCTGGGCAGCCGCAACCAACGTGCTGACGATGTCCTGGCTTAGCGCGCCGAGGTCGTTGAGCTGGGCGTTGGTGGCCGATGTGTAGACGTCGGTCATGTCCTTTCCAGCCTGATTAGTAGGCACTGAGGCGTACATGTCGAGGCCAAGATCGCCATTGGCTGGGCTGTGCACATAATCGGCCCACACGACCTGCCCGTTGACCGTCGGTAACGTGGTCATATTGACCGCGGAAATTCCCCGGCCACTGGGGTCGGCGATGGTCGGAGCGTGAAATCCGGCGCCCCGGCATGGGTTTCCGAAGGTGTAGCCGCCGACGAAGTTCGGGAGGTAGCGCGCCAGGTCGCCGCCCATCAGCTGGATCGCGATCCGCGACACGACTTCGGCGCCCTGGCTATAGCCGCCCAGGATGAACGTCCGTGTCGGGTTCCTACCGAGCCAGTCAGCGATCCAGATTTCGGCTTTATTGACGGACTGCTGGTAACTCTCTGCTGTGATCGGCCCACCGACCGGCCCGAAGGTCGCTGGATAATCTACGGGCACCTCGTAAACAAGGCCGTCGTTGACGTATTGCGCGAGGCCGTTGACCGTATTTGACGGATATTGCGTGCCGAGTGCCCCCCAGGTGCCGCGAACGGTCAGCACCGCGTGCCTGAAGTTGTAGACGCCGCTGATGGCGGCGGCGAGGTCGCCCCAGCCGACGGTCATTTAGCTGACGTGGGAAGGTTGTTGGCCTTGCGCCACTGGATCGCGAACTCCATCAGTTCGATCAGCACATCGCCGGAGTCGCGGACGATACCGTCGCTGAACGTGTGCACCCACGCGATCTGCTCGGCCGTGGTGACCTGTTGCTCGAAGGCGTCATACGTGCCCTGGTAGTTCATTCCGTTATGCGTTGAGTTCCACGCGCTGCGAGTGGGGTCGTTGACGATGTCGCCGATATTGCGGTTGTGGCGCGCGAGAACGCGTCGCCATCCTTGCGGCGCGCCGTTGCTGGGCTCGACGCCGGAGACATCTGCCAGGATCGAGTTTGGGTCGGCCATTCGAGTTACCTCCATGAGTTGGCTATAAGAGCGGGGCCGCCATGGCTCGGCAGCTTGTGCTTTCGATCGTTAGCCGCTTGAATCGCGGCCACGCGGGTAGTGCTCCACAGGCCGCTACGGCAGGTTGCGGCCGTCTTGGATGATGGTGCCTTTGGGGATCCACTGGTCCGTTTGCTCGGCCGGCGAACGCGTGAATTGTCCTGGGTGGGTTGACCGAACGCGCGTCGAATCGACGCGCCGCCATCGGTTTTCGAGGGAGTATGGGGCAACTAACTCACTCGTAGCGACCTCCCCTCTGCAAGAGGCCATGCCGATGTGCAGATCCAGCGGGCCCAAGTAAGCGGACCGCGGAATCAGCCACGACTGCAAGCCTAGTGGAATTCGACGTTGATCCGTGCAGGGCGCTCACAATTTTGCCAACAATGTGCCCACAGGTACAGAGCCGAAACTGATTGTCGCCTTTCCATGCTTGGGGTACCTGCACAGTTCAGTCTTGAAATGGGGACCCAGGGCTTGCGGCGCGTGTTTTCCTCTTTGACCGATCCCTCGGCGCGCCCCCGGCACAGCACGTGAGCGCAATGCATCGTTCACTCGTGGAGGTGCCGGGATCGTGGCAATCTAGGCCCAAGTGTCCCCGCTCCAGTCGGGGAAACCCGTTCATTGGGGGTGCGCGATGGCATTCGAAAGGCCATCACCGGTGACGGAGTCGACGCAGGAACTCCGACTCGCTACCACGATGACGGGTGGCGTCAGTCTCGCGATCTGGATGGCCGGTGTTACGCGGGAGATCAACTTGCTCTCCCAGGCATCCCAGTGGCGCAGGGTGGGCAAAACGTTCCCGACCCGCAGCAATCTCACCAAAGAGTCGGCTGCTTGCCTCAAGCTCTACGCCGAACTCATCGACCTGCTCGACGTGGTCGTCGATGTCGACGTGTTATCTGGGACAAGTGCGGGTGGCATCAACGCGGCTGTGCTTGGTTCGTCGCGTGTCACGGGGTCCGACCTTGGCGGGCTGCGTGATCTTTGGTTGGATCTCGGGGCGTTGACTGACCTGCTGCGAGACCCGAGGGACAAGAGTGCGTCGTCCCTGTTATACGGCGACGAACGCATGTTCGCCGCGCTGGCGAAGCAGATTCCCAAGCTCGAGACCGGGCCGTTCCCGCCCGCGGCGTTCCCGGGAGGTGCTCGCACCCCTTCCACCACGCTATACATCACGACGACCCTGCTCACCGGAGAAACCAGCAGGTTCACCGACTCGTTCGGCACGCTCGTACAGGACGTCGACCGGCGCGGTCTGTTCACGTTCACCGAGACCGACCTCGCAGAAAATGGCACAGTCCCAGCGTTGGCATTGGCCGCTCGCAGCTCGGCGTCGTTCCCCGTCGCTTTCGAGCCCTCGTTCATCCCCTGGACAGCCGGAACCGCCAGGAAGGGGGGCGTGCCAGCTCGGCCGGCGATGGCGCCCTTTACCAATATCACCCGCGCGCACTGGGTTGCCGATGGCGGCCTTCTCGACAACCGGCCCATCGACGTGCTGCTCCAGCGGATCTTTGATCGCCCCGCTTCCCGGTCGGTTCGCCGGGTGCTTCTCTTCGTGGTGCCGTCTTCCGGGCCAGCGCCCGATCTGGTGCAAGAGGCCCCGTCGGACAATCTCGATGAGCCACTCGGCCTTGTCGGCGGGCTCCTCAACGACCTGGCTGCGATCACGACACAGTCGATCGCGGCGGACCTCCGAGCGATCCGGGCCCATCAGGACCGCATGGAAGCGCGAACCGACACCCGCCTGCGCCTTGCCGAGCTCGCGGCGATGCTGCCCGATGGATCGCGGCTTCTCACCACGTCTTTGCTGACGGACTACCGGACGCGCGAGGCAACCAGACAGGCTCAAGCCCTCACCAGTGCTCTGCTCCGCCAGCTCAGCACCTGGCCGCCAGCGTCGAGCACATCCACCGAACGCATTCCCAAAAACTGGGAGGACGACCTCATCATCGGTAGCAACGCCGAGACGGTATGCCGGCAACAGATCACAGAGTCGATCCTGAGTAGTTGGGCGCAACCGCCCGACCGGCCGCTCCCCGAGAGTGCAGCCGATCTTGCTCTGTACGGCCAACCAGCATGCGACCTCGCAAAAGGATCTGCAATCCCTATCGTCCAGGCGGCATACCAGCTCGCGAAGTCCGACTTCGACGTCACTGCCGTGGCGAAGCTCATCGACGGCATCTTCAGGGCTTGTCAACCGCGCAAACCGTTCGATCTCGGTGAGCTCGTTCGCAAGGTGTGCACCAACCCGGCGGTCCGACAAGGATCACTCCGGGACGCGGCCGGCCTTCTCGCTGCGGGCTATCTCGAACAATCCGCGGCGAATGAGGAAGCCTGGGACCGGCTCGGCGAGGTCTTTGCGAACGGCTACCCGACCTTGAAGCGACTTGCCGCCAGCGCCTCGTCCGCTGCTGGCGCCGAGGCGGATTCCCTGCTCGCACAAGACAATATTGCAGCCAGCCAGCTGAATACGTACCTCGACTATCTGAAGCCTGCAGACAACCCCCGGACCGTGGCGACGAAGTTATTCGATCTGGCCGCCACACAGCAGGCGATGCTTCCGGCCGAGGCAGAAATCGAGCAGTCTCTGGAGCTTGTGCAAGTGAGCGCTGATACGCGCAGCCTGCTCGCACCTGACTGGCAGACAGCGCAGCAAAAGCTCACCGGCATGCAGCTACACCACTTCGGCGCCTTCTACAAACGGTCCTGGCGAACCAACGACTGGATGTGGGGCCGACTCGACGGAACAGGATGGCTCGTCCACGTACTGCTAGACCCGCGACGGGTGTGGCGGACCGTCCAGGCGCATGTGAACGAACGCAAGAAAAGCGTCAACGGGCCCGAGACCGGAGCGCAGTGGTTTCTTCGCAGATTGAAAATGCTTGGGGCGCCTGACTTTCCGAGTTCCGGTTACCGCCTGTCGGCTGCCGGCGGTGGGACGGACCAGTATCTCACGGAGGACATGCTGCTCGACGAGCTTGGGTTCCTCGACGACCCGTCCAAGTCGATACCATCCAGCACTCCCTTGACGTCGCTGTGGTTGGCGCAAGCGTGGCAGCAACGAGTCCTCGACGAAGAATTAGACGTCCTGGCCAACGCGGTGACCGACCCGCAGCCGGGACAAAAGCCGGACTGGAGCCCGACGAGTTCGCGAACCTGGGCCAAGAAGGTGTTGGCCGCTGGCCCAGGAGACGCCAAATACGCCCTCTTGAATGATGATCCAGTAGCAGGCGAGACGTTTGGCAGCGACAAGGGCTCACCCTTGATGGCGCGTACCATCACGAAAGTCGCTGCGACGGCATCCGGGGCGGCTGGCTCCGTGCAACAGCTGCCTGCTGCCCTCAAGCCAGCGTTGACTATTTTGCGAACACTGACGCTCAGTGCATATCGCGTGGTGTCGTTGACCAAAGGCGTTGCCAGGTCGATCATCATCGCTGGCGCCGTGCTCCTGGTTCTGGGCGCCGCAGCCGCGATTCAATCCGCACCACTGTTCGGAGTCACCGGTCTGATCATGGCTGGGACTGGCGGTTATCTCATCGCCCTGGGAACCTGGCAGCTCTCCAGCAGGCTGCTTTTCGCATTACTCTCGCTAAGTCTTGTCGGCGCGGTCCTTTCCCTGGCCACGCAAGACGTACGCGAATGGCTGTTCGGAAACAAGACTTCTACCGGCTGTACCGGCCTAATCTGCGCCCATGTCTACTGGCTGGGTACACAGTGGTGGCACCCCCTGATCGTTGTCGGAACAATCGCTTTGGCCGTCACCGTGATCGCAGCCGCCAAGCCAGCCCGAAACCGAAGACGCGCTTCCCGCGATCACGTCAAGAAACGCCGGTGACGTCAACAACCCTCGATTTTTGCTCCGACTCGGTCAAGCGCTTCATGGCCACGCCTATGCTGAAGTCGCAAACGGCGAACGTTAGCCGAGTTTCATCCCAGGGGCGGCCGACTCTCAACGCGGAGTGAACCATTCGAGTCGTGCGCACTCTGCCTCGCTTGGCGAACCCTCAACCGCAACGTCTGATGTTGATGGACTTCTACGAAACCGGCTCAGGCTGCCCTGCGTGAGGCCGGCTTTCGTTTCGGCAATGACGTCATAGCGGCCGATGTCCGGTCAAGGAAGCAACTGTCCAAGACAATCTCGGTATGAACCAAGTCCGTGCGTTCTTCCTTTCTGTGTGCGCGGACGGCCAGCACCGTCCCCCCTTTGCCGGGTCAGCGGTGGCCCATGGCCCCTGGCGCGACGGGCCTATGCCCAAAACCAAAGGGGGAAACTAAGCGTACAGCGTTGCAGCACAACAGCATTAGACAGATTCGATGATCACTCAGTAAACTCCGAAGGGCCTGAGTGATCGTCGAGGACAGTTCCGCCAAGACCTGAGGTTGGCATTTGACCAACCAAGCGCGGCGGGCTCGGAACGACCGAGATAACAGCCATGCCGTTCCAGCCAGATAACCCGATTGACTCACATCCTTGCCGCGGTTGCCGGCCAGGTTCATCCTTATTTGCATGCCGCGCACTCAATCGACTCAACCCCAGCCAAGCAGCCGCCGCGACGGCCGTCGATTGATTGCCGTAGGGGTTGGGTTTATCGCCTTATCCGTGATCCTCTTCCTAGTAATTTTCGCCAGCCACGGGTTTCGCCGTTCTAGTCCGCCGGCGGCACCCAGCGCGTCCACGACGGTGGCGCCCACCGCACGTGGAGGACCCCTACAGGGACCAAATGAAACACCCAGCTCAGCACCGCCCGGCTGGACGCCTCCGCAGCCGGTCACTGTGACCGTGACGGCGCCAACGTCCAGCGCAGCCGAGCCGGAACCCGTACCACTCGCCGAACCTATCGCAGTAATGGGAGGCATTGCGGGGCTTGTTGGTGCGATAAGCGGACTCATAACCGCGTCAGCCGGGCTGGTTAAAGTGGTACGGGCGCGGGGCACGGGGCGCGGGGCTGCAGCAAATCCTGGAAGTGACTAGAGACCCCCTGGTTCAGCTACGGGTCACCGATGACCGAAAAATCTCAAGGCTCGACAAACAGCGGGTCTTTGGACAGTTTCCACGAATCCTGTTTGTGCGGAGCCAGACCGAAAGCCCGGCAGATCCGCGAAACCGCCGATTGCGACATCCCCAGTTCGGCAGCCAACGACCGCGTCGACCAGTGCGTGGCATCCCGGGGGGTGCTCTCTAGCGTCGCGGTGATCACCGCTTCGACCTGCTCGTCGACCACCGTGCACGGAAGGCCGGGCCGTGGCGCGTCGAGCAGACCCTCGAGTCGCTGAGCCACGAACCGCGTGCGCCACTTCCGGGCGCTGCTGATGTGGATGTCGAGCTTGTCCGCGATCGCGGTGTTGCTCATTCCCTCGGCGGCAGCTGGTCGGAATCCAATAGCCCGAGCCTCCGGCACAACCAGGCGATTCAGTTTTCGACAGACTGGATTCGCCCGTCCCGGCAACCGCGGGCAATACATCAATATCCAGGAAGTGATCCCGCCAGGAAGCCGGACCATGTCCCCATACCCGAATGTGGCGACACCCGAACCGCTCGTTGTCATCAAAAATCGACCCAGACGACGCGGACAGCTAACGCCGGAACCAAGAATAACGCGCGTTCACGATGGTTTATCCCTGGTGGAGCTAAGGGGACTCGAACCCCGTACCGACCTGGGGAAATGGCCCTTGAACTGCGCTTTCTGTTATTCGGTGTCGTTACGCGGGCGCTTGGTTTCCTGGGGATATGCGTCGGCGTGTTACGCGAAGTAACAGTGCTAGAGATTTTGAGCACGACTCCGCCGACGGGAAAGATGAAGCCCCAGCGGACCATCGGCTCCCTACTTCGTGACTTTCGCCCATACAGCTGAGCCCTAGAGGCGATTAGCGTCCTCAGCGATTGCAAACGCCCCAGAAGCAGGGAGATCCCGATGACGCAGACCGCCAAGAAGACCGTGGCCAGCACGGAGTCAGAAGTCCGTGGCGCCGTGGCCGAGCTGGCCGACGACGTGCGCGAATCGGCCAAGGCCGGACAACATGCCGCGAGTGAGGCTTTGCGTAAGTTCCGGAGATCAGTCGATGAAGCGATTCCTGCGACCGTCCGACCGCTACGCAAGACCATCGTCGAGACTGCCATCGACTTCGCCGACCAGCTCATCGCCGCACCGTATGAGTTGAATCGCAGCATTGTCCGCGCCGCGGACCGGGCAGGAGTGAACGACCGCGACGAGGCTGATGAGCACACGGGTGCTGGCAATATGACCGAGTCCACCGACCACCACTCTCGGCACGGTTCGCTGACATCCGAGCAACTCAGCGCCGACTTTGCCGCCCTGCAGGCCGGGATAGATCACCTCGCAAGCTTGGTCGCGGGCAGTCTGGGGCTCGATGAGTTGCTGACTCAAGTCGCAACGTTCGCCGTGCACGCCATCCCGGGCGCAGAAGACACCGGGGTGACGTTGCTGCAGACCAACCCCGAGAAGGGGCACAACGTGGTCGCGGCATTGGGAGCCAGCGCCCCGCTTGTCGCCGCGATCGACGATATCCAGTACGTGACCGTCAACGAGGGGCCCAGTATCACCGCGGCGTTAGAACAGCGCACGGTGCGGTCGGGATCGCTGGGAGGTGACAGGCGGTGGCCGCGGTTCGGTCCGCGCGTGGGCAGATTGGGTGTGCACAGCGTGCTGTCGCTGCCGCTGCTGCTGCCGGATCAGGTGGTCGGCGCGATCAACGTGTATGCGCACGACAAGGACGTCTTCGATGAGCATGCCGCCGAACTCGGAGAACTGTTCGCCAAACCCGCCGCGGTGGCCGTGCACAACGCCCAGGTCCTCGCTCAGGCCCAGGCTCTTTCCGTCCAGTTGCAGACCGCGCTGACAACACGGGCGGTGATCGACCAAGCGATCGGTGTGATCCGGGCACGTACCGGGCGCAGTGCCCAGGACACGTTCGCGCAACTGCGGACGATCAGCCAGACCGAGCACCGCAAACTAGTCGAGGTGGCCCAACACGTGGTCGACGAAGCGGTAGGCCGCGCCCGTGCCCGACGCAACCCACCCCGGCCTAAGCCTGGTCGTGACTAACAGTGACCGCTGACGGCGTTCACCACCCTCAAGGTGGCGCGATGGCAAGCGACGGGCGGCGCTGCATCAAAAATTCGCGGATGGCGCGTGATCGATGGATCGGTACTCAACGTTCACCGATCAAACGAAAGCCATCCCGACATTGCCCCGGGGGTGGGATGTTCCCGGAGTGACGACAGAGGTCGCATTAGGCGACGGCCACCGCGCCGACGTCGTCGTACGCGCAGGCGGCGTACGCCACGTCATCGAAGTGAAAGCGCAGGCCGCGATCAACGTTGCGAACGCACATCAGCTGATCAAGTTTGCCGAAGGACTCCCCCGAGAAGTCCACCTGCTGACGGTTGCCCGGAGGTCGACCGAGGAAGCGCGTCGACTTCTCCAGGATGCTGGTATCGGCCTAATCGATGCTCAGGGCAACGTCCGAGTTGACCTACCCGGGCTCTTCGTTTGGACCGAGGGGCATGCCGCCAGGCCCGAGCGCGAGGACAAGGACGATCCATCGGTCAAGCTCACCGGCAAGGCAGGGGTCGCGACCCAAGCTCTCTTGCGAGAACCCAGCGGTGGTGGCACGTCACCGAACTAGCAGCCGTCGCTGAGATATCGCCTGCCCTGGCCCACCGCGTCTTTTCGCGACTCGAGCGAGACGACCTCATCACCGTTGACGGCGTCGGTCCGAAGCGAGTTCGTCCTGTCGCCAACGCCACCGCCCTGCTCGATCTGCTGGCAGAAGAGCTACAGGACCGCCGCGTGAAACAGGTGCACGCATACCGCCTTGCGCGCGACGCGCGCGCTCACGCACACATCTTGAGCGACCAACTCACCGATGCGGGCTTTGATCACGCCGTCACCGGACCTGCCGGCGCGGCGCGCCTGGCTCCTTTCGTGACATCGATTCCGGTTGTAGACATTTGGATCACCGAGGCCGTCGATCTTGACTTAGCCGTTGAAACGGTAGGTGCCGAGTCCGTTCTCGAGGGACACAACATCCTGCTCAAGCAAGAGCCAGCCGACGCGCCCCTTGTGTTCCGTAACAAGGTGGAAGGCGTCTGGACCGTCAATCCGTTCCGGCTGTATTACGACCTGCGACGAGATCCGCGCCGCGGGAAGGAGCAGGCTGACCGGCTTCGCCAGGAAGTGATCGGATTTTGAGCAAAGAGCACTACAGCGCCTACGACGAAGAGACGACAGCCCGCTGCGAACGCGCGCTCGTCACGCTACTCGGCGACGTGGGCCCATGGGGTAACCGCGTCTACCTGGCCGGCGGTCTGGCGCCTCGCTACATCGTCGGCAGCCTGCCCGAGGGTGCACGCCCGCATGTCGGCACGACGGACGTCGACCTCGTCATCGGGCTGACCGTCGACGACGAGAGCGACGAGGCATACCGGACGCTCGAGAACAACTTGAGAAAGTCGCGTTTCGAGCCTGAGAAACTCGTTCCGGTGGTCAAAGCAGGTCGACGGCGCAACGGTCGTCGTGGAGTTCATGTGCGAGACCGATCAGGTGGAAGCCGGTAGAATTTTCAAGCCGAAACAAGGCGTGGGGTTCGGCAACGCCGTCATCGACTGCTTCGCGCAGCCACTGACGAAACAACTTCATAGGCTCATCAGGTAAGGCTTTCCAGAGACGTTGGTCGTCGGATTTACAGTCCGCAGGGCGGGTGTTCCCGAGATTTCGGCAGGTGTGGGGGAGTCCACTGACCTGCCGTAATGGTGTCAGGACATGTCACCGGATGCCTGCGTGTTGCCACAGAGTTGTGACAAAGCCGTGACAGCCACGACCGGCATTACCGATGCCGCGCATTCTCACCCGGGAACTGCACACCACAGCCGATAAGCGACCGGGCAGTCTCGATTAAGGCGCCGCCGAGGCCGCTGCGACGGGGATGGCGTTGTCGATGAGGACGGCGGCGATGGCGGCGGCGGTGGCGAAGGTTTCGGTGTTGAGGACTCGGTTGCGGGCCGAGGCGCCATCCAAGAGTAGCGCCAGTTGTTCGCCGAGCTGTTCGGGGTTGGTGGCGCCGGCCTCGCGCGCGGTTTCGGTGAGCCGCGCGGCAAAGGCTTTCTTGTAGTCGCGGGCGCGTAGGCGTGCCGGGTGGCCCGGGTCGTGGATTTCGACGGCCGCCGCGATGAACGGGCACAGGGGCGCGTGAATGTCGAAGGCGGCGAGGAGCCGTTCGCGAGGTGTGAGGTCGGTGCGGTCGAACACTTCGGGCAGGATGTCGGGATCGAATCGGCGTAGGTGTTCGGCGATCAGCTCGTCCTTGCCGGTGAAGTGCTGGTAAAACGTGCGCTTGGACACCTGGGCCACCGCGCAGAGCTGGTCCATGCCGGTGCAGTTGATGCCTTGATCGCGGAACAGTTGTTGTGAAGCGCTGAGGATGCGCTCTCGTGCGCCCCTGCCGCGGCGCAGGCCTCGCGGCCCCTT
>PLSK01000188.1:0-1201 GCA_003165155.1 Mycobacterium sp.
AACACCCGGCCGCACGTGCACACCGGTGCTTGCTCCCCAACTAACTCACACCGCGCACACAGTCAACAGCCCTGTCATCCACAACCCGATCCCTCCCCTAGCAGCATCAAGGCAGGGCTATCCCCAGAGTCCACACCCCTTAATACTGTTATTGAGATATCTTCTTCGCTTCTTCTTAGAAGAACAGCCCTGGGGAAGATCACTTGCGCAAGGTCATGAGACCTCCCACCGAGCGGGCCTGTCGGCCGTTGCGATTAGCTTTGAAGATGGCCTCAGAGGATTTACGGTTGTTCTTCGACTCCCGTTTGCGGTCGTCGTCGTGACGCAAGAAGCGGCACCGGCGCTTGTACTCGAACTCTTGCTAGGTGAAGGGACGCTATGGACGCGGCGACGACANNTCCTTCGCGGATGCGGTGTCGTGGGTGGCGAAGAATCTGCCCACCAGGCCGGCCGTGCCAGTACTGTCCGGGGTTCTCTTGACCGGCTCGGACGACGGCCTGACGATCTCGGGATTCGACTACGAGGTTTCTGCGGAGGCACAGGTCGCAGCCGAAATAGCCTCTCCGGGTAGCGTTTTGGTGTCCGGAAGGCTGTTGTCAGACATCACCCGGGCGCTGCCGAACAAACCCGTAGACTTCACTGCGGAGGGCAACCGTGTGTCACTGACCTGCGGTAATGCCAGATTCTCGTTGCCGACAATGGCTGTTGAGGATTACCCCACGCTGCCGACCCTGCCGGAAGAGACCGGCAGTTTGCCGTCGGAACTGTTCGCCGAGGCAATCGCCCAGGTCGCGATCGCGGCCGGCAGGGACGACACCCTGCCCATGCTGACCGGAATCCGGGTCGAGATCTCGGGTGAGACGGTCGTTTTGGCCGCCACCGACAGGTTTCGCCTGGCGGTTCGCGAACTGACCTGGTCCGCCTTGTCGCCCGAAATCGAAGCGGCGGTGCTGGTGCCCGCGAAAACGTTGGCGGAGGCCGCCAAAGCCGGTATTGACGGCTCTGAAGTCCGGCTGTCGTTGGGAGCAGGTGCCGGGGTTGGGAAAGACGGACTGCTTGGTATCAGCGGGAATGGCAAGCGCAGCACTACTCGACTGCTGGATGCGGAGTTCCCGAAGTTTCGGCAGTTGCTGCCGGCGGAGCACACCGCAGTAGCCACGATCAACGTGGCGGAGTTGACCGAAGCCATCAAACTCGTCGC
>PLSK01000188.1:1293-3046 GCA_003165155.1 Mycobacterium sp.
CCCCGACCGGTAGCGGCCCTTTTGCCGCGCCACCAACGGACTACGTCTACTTGTTGATGCCAGTTCGGTTGCCCGGCTAGGTGTACGTCCGGCATTTAGGACTACGCGATTTCCGGTCCTGGGCACGCGCCGACCTTGAGTTAGAACCGGGTCGCACAGTGTTCGTCGGTCCTAATGGTTTTGGGAAGACGAATCTGATTGAAGCCCTGTGGTATTCGACCACTTTGGGTTCACACAGGGTCGGGACCGACCTACCGTTGATCCGAGTGGGCGCCACGCGCGCGGTGGTGTCGACGATCGTCGTCAACGAGGGTAGGGAATGCGCTGTCGATCTGGAGATCGCGGCGGGCAGGGCGAACAAGGCGCGCCTCAATCGTTCACCAGTGCGCAGCACCCGTGAGATCGTCGGGATACTGCAGGCGGTGTTGTTTGCTCCGGAGGACTTGGCTTTGGTCCGCGGGGACCCCGCTGACCGGCGCCGATATCTCGACGACTTGGCGATCGTGCGCCGACCGTTGATCGCGGCGGTGCGCGCGGACTATGACAGGGTTGTGCGACAGCGCACGGCCTTGTTGAAGTCGCTATCCGGCGCACGATATCGCGGCGACCGCGGTGCGCTGGACACCCTCGATGTGTGGGATGCACGGTTGGCCGAGCACGGAGCCGAATTAATGGCTGCGCGAATTGATTTAATCAACCACTTGGCGCCAGAGCTAGAAAAGGCCTACCAATTGTTAGCACCCGGATCGCGGCCGGCGGCGGTGGCCTACCGGGCAAGCATCCACAGCTTGGTGTCCGAGGGAGCCGACGGAGCCGCCGGCTCCGACCGCGAATTGTTGGAGGCCGCATTGTTGACCGCGTTATCGGCGCGCCGCGACGCGGAACTGGAACGCGGGGTGTGTCTCGTCGGCCCGCATCGCGATGATCTCGAGCTACGACTCGGCGATCAACCTGCGAAAGGCTTTGCCAGCCACGGGGAATCGTGGTCGTTCGCGATAGCGCTACGGCTGGCGGCCTATGAGCTGCTGCGGGCAGACGGCAGTGAGCCGGTGTTGTTGCTTGACGATGTGTTTGCCGAACTGGATGCGGCGCGCAGGCTCGCATTGGCCACGGTCGCAGAAGCGGCAGAACAGGTGCTGGTGACCGCAGCGGTCCTGGAAGACATCCCTGCCGGTTGGGACGCCACCCGGGTACGCATCGATTTACGCGACGGTGATTCTGGACGGGTATCGGAGGTGCAGCCATGACCGACGCTGACGACGGACGGGTCGGGCCGGACCCGGACCATGCCGAAGAAGCCGCGAAGTTGACGGGCAGCGACTTGGTCAGGCGCACCCTTGAGGAAGCCCGCGCCACCGCACGCGCGCAAGGAAAGGACGCCGGCCGCGGGCGCGCTGCGCCGGTCTCCGGGCGCCGCGTCGCGGGGCGGCGGCGCAGCTGGTCGGGTCCGGGGCCAGACATTCGTGATCCACAACCGCTCGGCCGGGTGGTGGGGGACCTGGCAAAAAAACGGGGCTGGTCCGCGCACGTCGCCGAGGGCACGGTGCTCGGGCACTGGCCGTTGGTGGTCGGCCAGCAGATCGCCGACCACGCGACCCCGACGACGCTGAATGAAGGTGTGCTCAGCGTGACAGCGGAATCCACGGCGTGGGCGACCCAATTGCGGATGGTTCAGGCGCAAGTGCTGGCCAAGATCGCGGCGGCCGTCGGCAACGGAGTGGTGACATCGCTGAAGATCACCGGCCCGGCGGCG
>PLSK01000009.1 GCA_003165155.1 Mycobacterium sp.
TGGAGGTGGAGGATGCCGTGCAGGAGCGTGTCGTTCCCATCGTCAGTCCTGGTCCGCTGGTTCCGGTCGCAGATTTCGGGCCGACCGACCACGTGCGTGGGTGGATCGCGACCGGAGTGATCACACTGCTGGCAACGGTGACCCGATTTTTGAACCTGGGCTCGCCGACCGACGCCGGCACGCCCATCTTCGACGAGAAGCACTACGCGCCTCAGGCGTGGCAGGCGCTGCACAACCATTGGGTCGAGGACAACCCCGGGTTCGGCCTGGTCGTCCATCCCCCGGTCGGCAAGCAGCTGATCGCCATGGGCGAAGCCATCTTGGGTTACAACGGATTGGGCTGGCGGTTCGCCGGCGCGCTGCTTGGCGTGGTCATGGTGGCGTTGGTGATGCGGACCGTCCGGCGGATCAGCCGCTCGACGTTGGTTGGCGCCATCGCGGGTGTGCTGCTCATCTGCGACGGCGTCAGCTTCGTCACTGCCCGCACCGCACTACTGGACGGGTTCCTCACGTTCTTCGTTGTCGCGGCGTTTGGCGCGCTCATGGTGGACCGCGATCGGGTTCGCGAGCGGATGCACGTCGCGCTGTTGGAGGGTCGCAGCGCCGAAACCATCTGGGGCCCCCGGCTGGGTGTGCGCTGGTGGCGCTTCTCGGCCGGGATTCTGCTCGGATTGGCCTGCGGGACAAAATGGTCCGGTCTGTACTTCGTGGCGTTCTTCGGTGCAATGTCGTTAGCATTCGATTTCGCGGCACGTCGGCAATACCAGGTGCAAAGACCCGGGCTGGGGGTTTTAAAGCGCGACCTGATCCCCACTGGATACGCGCTGGCGCTCATCCCGTTCGCGGTCTACATCGCCAGCTACGCGCCGTGGTTCGCCTCCGAGACCGCCATCGACCGGCACCAGGTCGGCCAGACGATCGGTCCGCACTCGATTCTGCCGCTGCCCGACGCCATTCGCTCGCTCTGGTACTACACGGCCAAGGCTTTCGAATTCCATGCGGGCCTGACGAATGCCGCGGGCAACCACCATCCGTGGGAATCAAAACCGTGGAGCTGGCCCATGTCGTTGCGGCCGGTGCTCTACGCCATTGACCAACAGAACGTTCCCGGTTGCGGCTCCGAGTCCTGCGTCAAGGCGGNNCCTGGCGAGCGCTAGTTCGCCGGGACTGGCGCTATGCCGTTGTTTTGACCGGTTATTGCGCCGGGTGGCTGCCCTGGTTCGCCGACATCGACCGCCAGATGTACTTCTTCTACGCGGCGACGATGGCGCCGTTCTTGGTGATGGGCATCACGTTGATCTGCGGCGATATCCTCTATCCCCACCGGCGAGGGGGGCATTACCGGCCCGGTCAAAGCTCTGAACGACGCACGCTGGGGCTGATCGCGGTGTCGTGTTATGTGGCGTTGGTGGTAACGAACTTCACCTGGCTGTTCCCGGTGCTCACCGGTCTGCCAATCACACAACAGACGTGGAACATGGAGATCTGGCTGCCCAGCTGGCGCTAATTTTTTGCACGCCGCGAAAGTGCAACTACCGACGGTGCCACTCGGGAAATGCGTTGCCAGTTGCACTTTCGCGGCGCGTTCAGAGCAGATCGCGGGCGACGGGGCACGACATGCAGCGGGGCCCGCCACGGCCGGTGCCCAGTTCGGATCCCGCGATGGTGAGCACTTCGATGCCCGCCTCCTGCAGCCGCACGTTGGTCTGTGCGTTGCGCTCGTAGGCCACGACGACACCGGGAGCCAATGCCAGCGTGTTGTTGCCGTCATCCCATTGCTCGCGTTCGGCGACGACGGGATCCAAGCCGGTATCGATGACCCGCAGCTTGTCGATCCCGATCGCCTTGGCAGCGGCTTCAAGAAACGGCGTTTCGTCACTGATGATCACGCCATCGGAGGCGCGCTGAATCGTGAAGGCCGACAGCGTGTCGACGACGTTCGCGTACATCACCACCGTGTCGGTGTCGACCATCGTGCACACCGTGTCCAGGTGCATCTGCGCGCGCGTCTGGGCGATCGGCACGGCCAGCACCGTATTCGCAAGGTCATCGTCAAAGAGACTGCGCGCCAACGCCTCCGCACCGGCCGGGGTGGTCCGCTCACCGACCCCGATCGCGATCACACCGGGAGCGAGCAACAGCACATCGCCACCCTCGACGGGAGCGGTGCGCGATTCGTAGGCACGCCTTACCCCGGTGAACCGCGGATGGTGGGCATAGATGATGTCCGTCAACGACGTCTCGCGAACCCGGGCCCGCAGCGCCAGCGTCGGGATCACCACCCGCGGCCCGATCCATATCGACGAGTCTCGGGTGAAAACCAGATTGGGCAATGGCTCGATGACGAAGTCCGCGCCGTGGTGCATGCGAAGCACCAAGGACACGTCGGTCCGGGCGTCCGCCGGCAGTTCGTTGAACGTCATTCCGGCCATCAGCACGTGCGCCAATCGAACCGGGTCCAGCCCCCGTAAGTATGCCGAAACGTCTTGCGCCAAAGTCGTTCCGAGCCGGCGCGCATCGACCGCGGCGGCGACCCCCTGCATCCGCGCGGCCCCACTGTGCTTGAGCGCCTCGGTCAGCAGGTCGGACAGCAGCAGCACCTGCACGCCGCGGGAACGCAGCAGGTCGGCGAACTGGTCGTGTTCCTCCTGCGCCCGCGTGACCCAGGGCAGCCCGTCGAAGAGCAGCTGGTCGTTGTTGCGCGG
>PLSK01000229.1:0-1593 GCA_003165155.1 Mycobacterium sp.
AGCCGTGATGCGGGCCCGCACCGGCACCGTGTTGATCAACAGGCCCACCATCGATTCCGCGCCGGCCAGCTCGGCCGGCCGTCCCGAGACCACGGTGCCGAAGGCCACATCATGCTGACCGGTCAGCGACGCCAGCAACACCGCCCAAGCGCCCTGCAGCACGACGTTGACGGTGCTGTGACTTGACCGCGCCAGCTCGCCGAGGGCCCGCGTGGTGTCCTCAGGCACCCGGAACGATGCAACGTCCCGGCGCCCCAGCTCGAACCGATCCGGCGGACCGATCAAGGTGGGGGTGTCAAAGCCGTCGAACACCTCACGCCAGACCGCGCGGGCGGCATCGTGATCCTGGCCGGCCAGCCAGGTGACAAACCGGCGATAGGGCGCGGCTGCGGGCAGCCGCTGCCCGTAGTAGCCGGCAAACATTTCTCCCAGCAGGATCGGCAGTGACCAGCCATCGAACAGGATGTGGTGATTGGTCAGCACGAACCGGTGCTGACCCGCTGCGGTGCGGATCAATGCCGCCCGAAACGCCGGCTGGTCACCAAGTTCGCACACCGCGGCGCGTTCGTCAGCACACACCCGCCGGATCTGTTCATCGAGATCCACGTCGCCGCTTAGGTCGACATACCGCCAGGGCGTCACGGGATCGGCCGGGATGATCTGCACCAGCTCTTCGAACTGTCGGCAGAATCGCGCCGCCAGGTTCGGATGCCGGGTCACTACGGTGTGCACGGCGTCGCGCAGACGTTGCTGATCGAGCTCGCCGCTTAGCGTGATGTCCAGCTGCACCGCATACACATGGTCGTGGTTCAGCTGCGCGGTGCTGGCGTGAAACAGCAGCCCCTGTTGCAGGGGGGTCAACGGCAAGATGTCAGCGATGCGGTATTGCCGGCAGAGCTCGTCGATCTCCGGCTGACTCAGGCGGGCGGGCGCGATATCGGAGGGCGTTAACCCGCCGCCCCCGCCTCGGACGTGCGCGCAGATGCCGGCCAGGGCATCGAACCACAACGCGCTCAGCCGGCTGACCTGCGCCTGATCGATTGTTGAGGGCGCCCACGTCCAACCGGCAAGCAGTTGCGGGCCTGCGTCGGTGTCCACGGCGCCCGCGTTGAGCCCAACGGTGTGCATCAACGGCATCGGCATGGCCGCGGCGACGCCGGTAACCGCGGCGCCATCCTGACTGATCCGCCACACATCATCAGACGAATCGGCGCCTCCACCTAGACGCCCCAGATAGTTGAACCCGATCCGCGGATCGGACCCGGCCAAATCGACGTCGCCGTTCAGATAGCGCAGCAGACCGTAGCTCAGCGGATCCGGCAGGGCCCTCAGCTGTTCTTTCGCGTCCCTGACCACCGTCCCCAGCGCCGCATCGCCGGCCACTACCTGCGCCCAGTCCAGTTCGCCCACCGATAACGAGACCGGGTATTTGGTGGTGAACCACCCCACCGTGCGGGAGAGGTCGATGTCGGAGGCCAGTTCCTCGTGGCGCCCGTGACCCTCGACGTCGATACCGATCGGCGCGTTCGAAGTGCCTGGAACCTGCAAGAATTCAGCCCACGCCAAGGCGAAGGCGATCAACAAAATCTCGTG
>PLSK01000229.1:1683-2914 GCA_003165155.1 Mycobacterium sp.
TTGATGTCCTCCAACATAATTCGCCACGACACCCCGTCGACGGCCAAATGATGAACGATCAACAGCAACTGCCCGGCCTCGGCCGCCCACAGCGCGCTCAGCATTGTCCCCGTGGCCGGGTTCAACCGCGACCGCGCCTCCACCACCGCCTCATCGGAGAACGCGGTTACCGACTGCAGGCAGCTTCCCGCGTCAACTAATCCCGGCTCGGGCACCTCTAGTGACCAGTTGCCGTCCGCGTCCGATTCCACCCGCAGCCGCAACATGGCATGCCGATCCAGTAACGCCTGCAACACCACCACGACGTCGGCCTCGGTCACCCCTGCGGGTGCCTGCATTAGCACCGTCTGGTTGAACTCCTGGATCGGGCCCTGCACGCCTTGCAGCCAGTGCATGATCGGGGTGGCCACCAGCGGCCCAACACCCTCATCTACGACGCCCGCCTCGCCGTCGACCAGGCCGGCCACCCGGGCCAACCGGGCCACGGTCTGCTCGACGAAAATGTCGCGCGGCCGACAGACTAGGCCGGCGGCACGAGAACGTGCCACCACCTGCATCGACAGAATGCTGTCCCCACCCAACTCGAAAAATGACTCGTCGACCCCGACCCGATCCAGTCCCAGCACTTGGGCGTAGATGCCGGCCAGGATCTCCTCAACCGCATCGCCCGGAGCGCGGTAGAGATCGGCCTCCTGATATTCGGGCGCCGGCAGGGCTCGGGTGTCGAGTTTGCCGTTGGGTGTCAGCGGCAGCGTGTCCACCAGCACCACCGCGGCCGGAACCATGTACCCCGGCAGCCGCTCGGCCAGCGCCATGCGCGCCTTGACCGGGTCCGCCGTCCCGGTGACATAGCCCACCAGACGCTTGTCGCCCGGGCGGTCCTCGCGGGCGATCACCACCGCCTGCTGCACCCCGTCAAGCCCGGCCAGTGCTGTGCGGACGTCGCCGAGCTCGATGCGGTACCCGCGGATCTTGACCTGTTCGTCGGCCCGCCCCAGATATCGCAGCTCCCCGTCGGCACCCCACGACACCAGATCCCCGGTGCGGTACATCCGTTGTCCGGGTTCTCCAGCACTACCCGCACCGCCGAACGGACAGGCCACAAACCGCGTCCCTGTCAAACCCGAGCGGCCGACATACCCATAGGCCAATCCGGCGCCGGCCACATACAACTCGCCGACCACACCCGCCGGCACCCGCCGCAGACAGCCATCCAGCACAAAGAAGCCGA
>PLSK01000001.1:0-6778 GCA_003165155.1 Mycobacterium sp.
TCACGGATTCTCCCAGTTGCCGCGACCTCGACAACGTGACAGTGCCGCCGGGCCGGGGTCAAGGCGGCGGCCTGGGCTGGGGTCGGCGCGGCCGCCAGGATGGTGCGCGCATCGGCGCGGGCCAACCCGCCGGTAGGCAGCTCGGCGAACGCGACCAGGGCGGCCGGGTAAAAGTCTTTGAGCAGGTCGCGGATCTGGTTGCCGATCTGTTGGCGTGCCCACACCGCGTCCTGCTGGGCACGCGCCAACACCCGGATCACCTGAGCCAGCTCGGAGTCGGCGGGCAATGGCCGATGCGCAGCGGCATCGGTGCGCAAGATGTTGGCCAACAGCACCGCGTCAGTGGCATCGGACTTGGCCCCCGACACCGCATACCGAGACCGGTAGCGCGAAGCGGCCAGCGGGTTGATCGGATAGATCACCCGGCCGGTTTCGCGCAGCGTGGCCACCCACAACCCGCGATCGGTTTCGATCCCCACCGGGATCGGGTGCTCGGCGGTATCACCCAACTGGGCCAACAGCGTCAACAACTGCGAGAAGCCGGCCGCATCATTGCTGACCCGCTCGCGCGCCACGACACGACCGTCGACGTCGACCACGGCAACGTCGTGATGGGCTGTAGCCCAATCTATTCCGCAATACAGGGACAAGGGATCATCACTCCTTCGATTAATCGTTGTGCCGTTACCGGTGGACTCACGCGGCGCCCTAATCGCAGGACTCGAAGGTCCGTCATCTCACTAGCCGTCCGTGACTCCAGCACACCGCAGGACCTCGTTCTGTCGAAGAGCTCAAGGCTCGGGAACAACCATCGGGAAGTCAACCCTGCGGTGGGCTCGGGCAACGGCATCTCACCACCACCGGACAGGGTCTGCCACCAGGCGCGCCGTTCTTTCGTAAGTCGTCGAACGACGGGAAACATCAGGCATCACCTGGTAGCAGACCCCGCAAGGAACAGACCCGGTCTTAAGACCAGCAACCATCCCCTACTAAACGATTAGGAACCCAGCGGTGCCGGGGGCGTCGCTGCACCGGGGGATAGAGCGGGGTGGAGCCGTGATCCCGACTCGACCCGTGGCACCGTACGGGCCACCGACCTAGAGAATGAACGGGTGCCCGACTTCTTCCGCTTGCTGTCCGAACCATCGCCTGGCCCTCGTCCCCCAGCGCAACGTCCGTCGTCAACAGTGTGCACAACAAGCCTGCCAACCCCACCCGCAATCGAAAAGGCGACCTCATCATCGGTGACATAGACGACCACCGGGCACGCGTCCAATGCCCACGCTGCGGCGCCCAAAGTCGCCACCCCTGTGAAACAGTGCGCCCCGGCGCTAGCCTCCTCGGCTACCACCGCGAACGCGGCTACCGCCACGGCGAACTCCTCAAACTGGGCTACATCAAGTACACGCTCGTCAACGAATCCACCCAGCGCCCACTCGTCCTGTGGCGCCGAGGGACACAACGTCCCATCATCCGCGACGGCTACCGCGAGGCCCACTGAACGCCCATCGCGGTGCTGTCCGACGCAGCAACGCTGCAGGCGCTCAGCGAGGCCGATGCTGAGCTAGCCCGTGGAGAAGAGGAGAACCAGGACAGCCTTGCCGCGGCGATACGAGCACGCCGAGCTAGGACGTGACCGGACGGCGGTACGAGTTGGTAGTCGCCCCGACCGCGAAACGACAACTAGCCGAACAGCTTCCGGAATCGGTGGCGTTCGCTGCCTATGAGTTCATCATCGGCCCGCTGCTCGACAACCCCCACCGCGTCGGCAAGCAGCTACGACCACCGTTGAATGATGAATGACCGCCACAGTGCCCCGCCACGGCACCTACCGCGTGCTCTACAGGATTGACGACGAGCGCCAACAAGTCACCGTCGTCGGCGTGTTCAGCCGCGCGGACGCATACCGTGCCCGATGACAGCAGTACCGCGCTCGCTCAATTGGGGCCACGTGCGAGACGCCCATTAAGTTTCTCCGACCGGCGGTTTCCGATCAACTCCTTATTCTCGAATCTAGAGATTTGGGAGTGATCACTTCCTGTCTCACGTCGGTGGCCTCAGACTCCGATCACCCGGATCAGCTCTCCCAGCCCGTCGAAGTCGGCGGTGTTGCGGGTGTACAGGTCGAGGTGGTGAGTGTGGGCGGTCGCCGCGATCAGCAGGTCGGCGAACCTGTTGCGGGGATGCGGGCCTTTACGCACCGCGGCCGCTGCGACGAGCCCATAACTGCGTGCGGCGGCCGTGTCGAACGGGATCGGCTCGAACTTCGCCTCGATCTCTTGCAGCCTGGCCTGCCGCCTGGCCGCCTCCACCGGATCCCCGGCCAGCAAGGGCCCGGCGGCCAGCTCAGCGGCTGTAACGGCCGAGATCGCCACCTCGTCGGGCAACGCGGTTCTCACCACCGGGTCGTACCAGTCGATCACCACCGACGTGTCCAGCAGGCCAGGCACGGTCACCGCGTGATCTCCTGGTCGAAGGCCCTGTCGAGGTCTTCGCGGAACCGGCGGTGGTCGATCCGGACGCCGGTGGCGGCCATCTCGTCGATCTCTTTGCGGCTGACGAAGGTGCGCCGGTAGGGCCGGATCGGTCGCAGCTCGGCCACCGGTTCCCCGTTACGAGTGATGATGAACGTCTCCCCCGCTGTCACGGCGGCGATCACTTTCGCGTTGTCGTTGCGCAGCTCGCGCTGCGCGATCGTCTTGGTCACGGCTCAAGTGTAGCGGCGGAGGCTACACATCGCTACGTAGTAGACAGTCGTGCCACGTTGCAACGCGTGGGTGTCGGAGGTTGGTGAGCAGGATGCGCGATATCAGCGCCGGGTCCTGTAGTCGTGTGGGCGGGTCGATGAGGTTTCTGACGCGAAGGAATCGTTCTGCGACGATGATGTCTGTCGGTTCTCGCTGGAACTGCCGGGACTGATGGCGGTTGACCTGGCTTCCGCCAGGTCGGGTCGGTGTTGCCACTGGTCATCGTCTGTCACTTGAAGTGGCGGATTGTTGGGCAGCCGCCACCACGGCACCCGTTGCTCGACACCAGCCACGGTGACGAACACCGCCTCGAAATCGTCGGCGGCACTAACCATTTGCTCTCTCTGACCCAGCACAAGAACATCATCCCCGCCAGATACAGCAGGCGCACCGCCACCCCACCGCCACATTCACTGGGAATCCGCCACATCCGTGTCAGTTCTCCTTGGATCTAGCGCGGCGGGATGCTGCTGAGCTGCGGCGCGCCACTTCCTGATGGGCTGGTCATCGGTCGTGGTCTCTCATTTAAAGTGGCGAATTTCGGGGAAGGGCTGTGGATGCCACCAGCCGGCTTGCGCGCACGTCTTGTCGCGCATGGCTGCGAACCTGCGGCGATGATCCGAGACCCACGTGTCTAGCGGGTCGTTGAGGAGCCATCGGGGACCCCGGGATGGTCCGGCAGGTATCGCACGCCCTCACGCAGGCCCTCGCCGACAGCTGACGACGGCCAGCACGTCATGCGGCGGGCAAGGAACAATGACGATCGGCAATCCTCGCAAGCACCAGGCATTCCTGCACTCTGCGTGACGAGGAGATCTGCTCAGGGCGAGACCCGGGCCGTAATCGGCGCGATTTAAGTGAGACAGGGCCGACTTACCGGAGACGGGACGGCAGGGCACTCGGCACCTCGCCCCGGGCGGTGCAGCGCGTACTCACCGCGGGCGCCGCCCGCCCGCCGTCGCGGTGCCGTCCGGCCGCGCGGAAGTTGGAGGCGGGAACCCTTGTCGTTGCACGAAACGCTGAAGGGAATTTCCGGCTCAACCCGGCGACACGCGACGTCAACCTGGGTCAACGACAGGCCCTCAGCTGATCACCGACACCGTGTAGGCCGCTGAGTTGGCGACATAGATTTCGCCGGCGTAGTTGCCGGCGGGGCTTACTGCCAGCCCTTGCGGATCGGCGCCGACCGCGATGGTGTTACTTACGGTGAGGAGGGCGGGGTCGATCACCAACACCTCACCGTTTTGGTAGTCACCCGAGGCGGGCAAGGCGGCCACGTAGATGTCGCCAGCGTAGGGGCCGGTGGGGCTGACCGCCACCCCGTCCGGACGGTAGCCGATGTTGTTGATGGTGTCAGTGACGAGGTTCGTGCTGGTGCTGATCACCGACAGCGAACCGGCGTCGTTGGAACCGGTTGCGGAGGTGGTGACGTAGACGGTGGTGCCGGTGGCGTCGACCGCCACATCGGTCGGGCTCGCGCCGACCGGGATGTTCGCAATGATGTCGTTGTTGCCGGGATTGATCACCGACACCGCGTCGATATTCTGGTTGGTGACGTAGATATCGCCCTTGTAGGCTCCGGCCGGTACGACCGCCACCCCGCTCTCCGGGCCGCCCGCGCTGCCGAGGTCGATGGTGCTCGTGACGGTGTTGTTGGCGGGGGTGATGATCTGCAGTTGGGCGTTTCCGGTGCCGGCGTTTAGGTCGGTAACGTAGATGTTGCCGTTGCCGGCGTTGTAGCCGCCGGCGCTGACCGCGATCCCCTGCGGCTCGTTGCCGACGGGGATGGTGGCGATGACGGTGTTGGTGGAGGGGCTGATCACGTACACCACGCCGTTGTCGAGACCGGCGGTGACGTAGATGTCGCCGGCGGTGCCGCCGGCCACGGACTGAACCGCCACCCCGACCGGATAAGATTGCGTCCCATTGGGCAGTGTGATGGTGGTGATGACGGTGTTGTTGGTGGGGGTGATCACCGACACCGTCCCGGATATGTAGTTGGTGACGTAGATGTCGCCTTTTTCGGGGCCGATGGGGCTGACGGCCACCCCGAACGGATCGTCGCCGACGGTGATGGTGGCGGTGAGGGATTGGCCGCCGCCGCCGGCGCTTCCGGTGCCGCCTTGGCCGGCCTCGCCGCCGCTGCCGCCATGACCGCCGACGGCGCCTGTGGGTGCTGAGCCCGCGCTGCCCGCCCCGCCGCCGGTGCCGGAATTGCCTGCGGCGCCGCCGGAGCCGACCCCGCCGGTGCCCCCGCTCCCGCCGGTCCCGCCCGTACCGCCGGAGCCGCCGGGGTTGGTGGCGCTACCCGTACCGCCGGTGCCGCCGGTGCCGCCGGTGCCCCCGCCGCCGCCGGTGCCGCCGGTGCCCGCATAGTTGGAGCCGCCGACACCGCCTTGGCCGCCTTGGCCGCCCTGGCCGCCGTTAGAACTCGCACCGTTGCCGACACCGCCTTGGCCGCCTTGGCCGCCGGCCCCACCGATGTCGCCGAGACCACCGGCGCCGACATAGGCCGCCCCACCTTGGCCGCCGGTGCCACCGCCGCCGCCGGTGCCACCGTTGCCCACGGTCCCGGCGGCGCCAGCGCCGGTACCGGCAGCTCCGCCCGCCCCGGCGGTGCCGCCGGTACCGCCGTTTCCGCCGCCGGTGGCGTTGTTGGTGCCGTCATCGTTGTAACCGGCGCCGCCCTGGCCGCCGCCGCCGCCGTTACCGCCTAGCCCGCCGCTGCCGTTGGTGCCGCCGAGCGCAGCCTGACCGCCAGTGCCGCCGGTGCCACCGGCGCCGCCTTGGGTGCCTTGCCCGCCCGCCACCGCAACGTGGTCAGTGGCGGTGCCGGCGGCGCCTTGCATGCCCGCCCCGCCCTGGCCGCCGGTGCCGCCGGTGCCGCCCAGACCGACGGCGCCGTGCACGCCGCCGACCCCGCCGCTGCCCGCGCTACCGCCGTTACCGGCGGTGCCACCTTGGCCGCCTTGCCCACCTTGGCTGGCACCCGCCCCGGTATCGGCGGCCCCAGCACCGCCTTGGCCGCCTTGGCCGCCCGTGCCGCCGACACCGCCGTCGCCGTTGGTGCCACCGTTACCGCCGCCACCGTTACCGGCTGTGCCACCGGCCCCACCTTGACCGCCCTGCAAACCCGCGCCGACAGTGGTGGCGCCAGTCGCCCCTTGGCCGCCGGTACCACCCGTGCCGCCGGTGCCGCCGGCGCCAACAGCTCCGTTGCTGCCGCCGTCGGTGCCGGCCCCGCCAGCCGCGCCACCGGTGCCACCGACACCGCCCTGACCGCCGCTGGCGCCTATCCCACCGCCGATAGAGCCGGTGCTGGTGGTGCCGATGTTGGCGCCCCCCGTACCGCCGGTGCCGCCCTGACCGGCCTGACCGCCGTCACCACCGGCGCCTCCACCAACCCCGCCGATCCCGGCCCCACCGACACCACCGGAACCACCCGCACCGCCTTGACCGCCCTGGCTGCCCGCGGTGGGCGCGGTGGTGGAGTCGGAGCCGGCAGCGCCGTCGCCGCCGGTCATGCCCTGACCGCCGCCGCCGCCGACACCGCCGGCCCCGCCGCTGCCCGCGTGCCCGGCAGTCCCGAACAGTCCCGCGCCACCCCCAGCACCCGCAGCGCCCCCGGTGCCCCCGGTGCCGCCGGTACCGGCCGCACCTAACCCCACACCTAGACCACCGACCCCGCCGGTGCCGCCCACACCGCCGACCCCACCCGCACCGCCATTGCCGAACAACAGCCCGCCAGCCCCACCGACGCCACCCGCACCACCAGTGCCACCGTTGCTGCCGATCGCGCCTGCGGCGCCGACCGTGCCGGTAACCCCGGCCCCGCCGGCCCCAGCGGCCCCGCCGTTGCCGAACATCCACGCCGACCCGCCGGCACCGCCGGTCTGCCCCGGAGCCCCCGACCCGCCGTTACCGCCATTACCGAACAGCCAGCCACCGGCCCCACCGGCCTGCCCGGTTCCGGACGCCCCGTTAGCACCGTTACCGAACAGCGGGCGCCCCGTCAGGTCCAAAACCGGCGA
>PLSK01000001.1:6819-7130 GCA_003165155.1 Mycobacterium sp.
CACCTGCGTCGTCGAAGGCGCCGCCGCCGTATTGGCCGCCTGGATCGCCGACCCGATCCCGGTCAAATCCGCAGACGCTGCGGCCACAAACTCGGGCACTACGCTGACAAATGGCATCTGCGGCTACCTNNCAACAGCAAAAGCCGTGCCGCGGATCTGATCGCTGGTGTCGCCGCACGAGCAGTTCTGGCCGGTACCACTCGGCGAGGTGGCAAGGCTGGTGCACCTCGCGACTGCTCATCACCTGAAGTTATGGCCGGGGGTGGCCAAAGGAATCGGGTGTTTTCCCTATCTGTTGCCGTGTCCTGGGC
>PLSK01000309.1 GCA_003165155.1 Mycobacterium sp.
ACCATCTGGGCGGCCCGCGTCATCAGCGTGCTGTTTCCAGAGATCAAGACCATCTTCGGCTGGCGGGAGGATCCGTTGCCGTGGCATCCCAAAGGGTTGGCGATCGACGTGATGATCCCCAACCACGAGACTCCCGAGGGCATTGAGCTCGGCAACCAAATCGCCGGGTTCGCCTTGGCGAATGCGAAGCGCTGGGGAATCAACCATGTGATCTGGCGGCAGAAGATCTACCCGGGCGTCGGAGCGGGAAGCTGGACGGCCGACTATGGCAACGAAACCGCCAACCACTACGACCACGTGCACATCGCCACCGACGGCGGCGGATACTCGANNGTTCCGCGGGAAATTGGCCGACTGATCACATAGCGGATACCTGGTCGTGGCACCGTAATCGTGTGCAGCCCGAATTGCGCACCGGAAAATCGCGCCCGGTCGACCGATTCCACCGGCTGTGTGAGGCTGTGGTCGATCGCCTTCCATTCGGGCTCGGGAAAATCGTTGCACCGACATTTCTTGGCTTCTGCCTGATCAATGGCCTCACCTTCGGCATCGATCTGACGCTCCTCACGTGCCTGCACAGCGGTCTCGGCGTTCCGGTGCCGATCGCCGTCACGATCGCTTACGGGTGCGCGTTTGCGCTCAGCTACGCGCTCAATCGCACGTTCAACTTTCAGTCCCACGCACCCGTAGGACCGCAGGTTGCGATCTACGTGGTGGTGGTCATCGTGAACTACCTGGCTTTCATCCTCGGGGTGTCCACCGTGCTATCGGCTATCGGAGTGCAGTACCAGCTGTCGCGCATCGTGGCGGGTACGTGCGAAGCCGTGTACATGTACTGCGCCATGCGGTGGTTGGTCTTCCGGACGCGGTGAAGACCCCGTTTGTTATACGGAATTACTGCCTCCGTTCACCCAAACCCGGCCCGCCGTGCGCTGTGAATCGTATTGCGACCGCAGCGGATTCGACGATAGTGTTGTAGCCATGACTAACACCAGCAGCGCACAAATCATCCTCGGCGGCGGGGGCGGCAAGCCCGGCGGTGGCGGCGGCAAGCCCGGCGGTGGCGGCGGCAAGCCCGGAGGCGGCGGCGGCAAGCCCGGCCGCTAAGGCCGACTACCCCCATCGCGCCCCGTTAGTCCGCGCCGCGGAATCGTGGGGCGCGACTGGCTGGTGCCACGTCAGCCGAGATCGGCAGCGGCGGTTTGCAACTCACGTAACACCGCGCACGCCAGGGTGCCCAGATCTTGTTCCTCGCCTGGCTCAGCCCAGCGCGCATAGGCCGTTTTGAACGCCAGCGAACCGAGCTCGGCCGCCAATACCGCCGTCGGCGCGGGCACGCCGCGCGCTCGCAGCGCTTCCGCCATCGCCGCCGCTAAGCCAATCTGCTTGAGCGCGTTGCGCTCTTGAAGCTCGGCGCTGGCAGCGATCGCGGCCTTGAGCTTGGGCGCGAGTTCCCGATTGAACGACGTGAACGCCGCCGACACGGACGTCAGGCCAGAGCAGACAGCGGCCAGCGGGGTCGCGTCGGCGGGTGCAGCGGCGATGCCCTCTCGGAGTAGCTGCGCCATCGCGTCCTGGCCGGCGGCCAGCACGTCGCGCTTGTCCGGGAAGTGCCGAAAGAACGTGCTCTTCGTCAGGCCCGCGCGCTCGGCGATCTGCGCGACGGTTGTCTCGTCGTAGCCGCGCTCATTGAACAGATCCAACGCAGCGCCCACCAAGCGTTCGCGCGCATCGGGTTCCCAACGGGCCATAACCCCATTCTAGAGTGATGCGACAGTAGTCCCGTCACTGCTGTACGGTGATGGGATAACAGTCTCATCACTGACCAGGAGTACCTCATGCGCGTGTTTGTCACCGGCGCCAGCGGCGGAATCGGCTCGGCCGTCGTCGCAGAACTGATCGCCGCCGATCATCAGGTCGTGGGCCTGGCGCGATCCGAGGCCTCGGTCGCGACCATCAGCCAACTCGGCGCCGAGCCACTGCGCGGCGACGTCACCGACCTCGACGTCCTGAAGCGGGCGGCCAACGACACCGACGGTGTCATCTATCTGGCGTTCAACCACGACTTCACCCAGGCCGGGGACTCCATGGGAGACGAAGCCCGCGCGGTCGGCGCGCTCGGCGAAGCGCTCGTCGGCACCGACAAACCGCTGGTGCTCGCGGGCGGCACCCCGCCGGCGTCGGGTCGCCCGAGCACCGAAGAGGATCCGTTCAGCACCGAGGGGCCGATGGCGGGGCGGGGCCGCACCGGCCAGGCCGTCATTGATCTCGCCGAGCGCGGCGTCCGATCGTCCGTCGTACGACTCCCCCGGTCGGTGCACGATGCCGGCGGCCGTTACGGGTTTGCCGGCATCCTGATCCAGGCCGCCCAGAGCAGCGGCGCGTCGGTGTACGTCGGGGACGGCGCGCAGCGCTGGCCCGCCGTACATCGCGACGATGCGGCCCAGTTGTTCCGGCTCGCGCTCGAAGAGGCCCGGCCCGGCTCGGTGCTGCACGCCGTGGGTGACGAAGCGGATCCCATGCGTGCGATCGCCGACGTGATCGGCCGACGGCTCGGTGTTCCCGTGAAGTCTGCCCCCGCCGAGAGTTTCGGGGTGCTTGGCGTCATCTTCGGCACCGACCAGCCGTCGTCCAGCGTGCTGACCCGCGAGCGATTCGGCTGGAACCCCACGCACCCAAGCCTGCTCGAGGACCTGGAAACAGGCGACTACCCGGATTGAGGCCTGCGGCGACTGCAAGACTGTCGGCGTGCAAGCGATTCGCGGCGGAGTGCGTTCGGCTTCCCCAGGCGATGCGGCCGCCTGCGTTGCGATTTACCGGCCCTACGTCGAGAACACCGTAATCAGTTGGGAAATCGACGTCCCGAGCATCGACGAAATGGCGTCGCGTATCGCCTCGGCCCAAGAGGCCCACGACTGGCTGGTCCTCGAACACGACGATCAGTTGATCGCGTTCGCCTATGGCCATCCGTTGAATCGCCTGCCCTCCCAACAGTGGTCGGTTGAGACAGGGATCTACGTCAGCGGCGACCATCATCGCGGCGGCCGCGGCCGCACCCTCTACGCAGAAGTGCTGCGCCAGCTCGCCGAGCGCGGCTACCGCAGAGCCTTCGCCGGCATCACCCAACCCAACGAGGCCAGCAACGGCTTTCACCGATCCTTCGGGTTTCAGGATGCGGGCCTGCACCGGCGCGTCTTATGGAAACACGGCCGCTGGCACGACGTCGCGTGGATGCAGCTCGACCTGCAGGGAGCTGCCGACCAGGATGGACCGCCCGACCCAATCGGCTGATCGGCGAGGCAAACTCAGCGCGGAACCCGCTTGGCGAGGTAGTACTGGTGCTCTCGGCCGTTGTCGACGGTATAGCCGATGGCCTTCGTGACGCCATCACTGTCGTAGCCCAGCCAGCGCTCGGTGCGTTGGCGCTCAAATTCGCTCCAGGACGCGACGGTGAACTTCTCGAGGAAGATGTCTGGTTGTCCGACACTGTGATACAGCCGCCAACTGTGGCCGCCCGTGCGTAGCCGTGATCGCCGGACATCGCCCATCGAGGTGACGAACCGTTCGAGGTTCTCGGGCGATACCCGGTAGCGGACGGTGACCAGCACAGGTCCGTCCTCAGGACATGGCTCGAACATGAGCGTCGGTGTCGGCCACGCATTGGAAACCTCGACGTTGATCTTCCCGGTGGACACCTGCAACGGCAGCACGCCAACGCTGAGGACAACAACGCCCAGCGCCACCGCCGACGCGAGCAGCGCGACATCGAGTCCCGCCCGGGTGGCAAGAGCGCCCCAGGCATACGAGCCGATCGCCTGAGAACCGGTGGCTACCAACAGATACACCGACAATCCGCGGGCCCGAACCCAGCTCGGCAACGACAGTTGGGCTGCCGCGTTCAACGTTGTCAACGTGATCAGCCAGGCCATCCCCGACATCAGCAGGAAAGGCAACGCCGCGGCGAACGGCAGCCAGGCGACTGCCAGTATTGCCACCCCGTACGCAGCGGCCGACGCCGCCAGCTGCAGGTTGTCGGACAGTTTCAGGCGTATCAGCCCGGCAACCGCGACGGCGAGCACAGCGCCCAAACCGACGGCCGCCACCGACACACCGTAGCCACTGGCGCCCAGGTGCCATCTGCGCGCAGCGACCACCGGCAGAAGTGCCAACAGGGCCGAGGCGGGAAACAGGAAAAGCGCTGCGTGCAAAAGGATCCTGCGGAATACCGGGCTGTTATTGACGTACAGCAGCCCGGTGACGATGGCTTGGCCGAAGTGTTCTCGTTCCAGTGGCGCGATCTGCTTGGGCCGCTTCCACACCTGCAGCGCAACGATGATGCCCGCGAACGAAATCGCGTTGATCGCGAAGACCGCTGCGGGGCCGGACAAGGCCAGGACCACGCCGCCGATCGCCGGTCCGATCGCCCGGGCGGCATTTCCCGAAACGCTGCCCAAAGTCGCGACGGCCGGTATCTGCTCGCGCGGGACCACCTCGGGCTGAATCGCCTGCCAGGCCGGGGCGGTCAGTGCGGAAGCGCAGCCAATGGCCAAGGTGAACATCAACAGCGATGTCGGGCCAACGCGACCCATGTAGGTCAGCACCGCCAGCGCCAGCGCCACCAGCACCGCATACGTCTGCAGGAAGATCAGTAACCGCCGCCGATCGAACAGATCGGCCAGCACACCGGCGAACAGCCCGAAAACCAGCGTAGGCCCAAGGCTGGCCGTCTGCACAAGCGCGACGATGACGTCACTGCTGTGCTTTTCCACCAGAAACCATTGGGCCGCCACACTTTGCATCCACGTCCCGATGTTGGAGACGAACTGCGCGATGAATAGATAGCGGTATATCGGATTGTGCAGCGGCGCCCATGCCGACAGTTCACCGTCGGCATGTTCCTGACTCTGAGTCACGGCCAACGCCCTTTCGCGCTGTGCAGGGATAAGCAGTCTAAAACAGACGAACCAAGCGCGCGCACCCCAGATCCCCACCCCGGGCGTAGCCATCCGGGCAGCGGGTCATAAAGTCGTCAACTGAATGCCCATAGATTGACGGCATCGCTTGTCGCCGAAAGGAATTAAGCACTGTGAGTAATACCGCGACCATTCCGGTTTTCAACCCGTCCACCGAGGAGCAGATCGCGGAGGTCGTCGATTCCAACCAGGCGACCGTCAACGACGCGGTGGCCCGGGCACGCGAAACATTTGAGTCCGGCGTCTGGCGCAAGGCGCCCGCCGCGCACCGCGCGAACGTGCTGTTCCGCGCTCACGCCATCATCAAGGAACGCACCGAGGAACTCGCCGAGCTCGAAGCCCGCGACAACGGCATGAACACCACGGCCGCCAAACACATCATCACGGTGGCCAACGGCATCCTGCATTATTACGCCGGCTGGGTCGGCAAGATCCACGGCGAGTCCAGCAGTGTGGTTTCCGACGGACTGCTCGGCGGGTACGACGACTACCACAACTTCACTCAGCTCGAGCCGATCGGCGTGGTCGGCCTGATCATCCCCTGGAACGGGCCCTTCTTCGTCGCGATGCTCAAAGTCGCACCTGCCCTCGCCGCCGGCTGCAGCGCCGTCCTCAAGCCCGCCGAGGAAACGCCGCTGACCGCGCTCAAGCTCGAGGAGATCTTCCGCGAGGCGGGTCTGCCCGACGGCGTCCTCAATGTCGTCACCGGCTATGGCCATACCACCGGAGCGGCACTGACCGCGCATCCCGACGTCGACAAGATCTCGTTCACCGGCTCCACTGAGGTCGGAAAACTGATCGTCCAGGCGGCCGCCGGCAACCTCAAGCGGCTGACCCTCGAGCTGGGCGGCAAGTCACCGCTGATCATCTTCGACGACGCCGACCTCGAGAAGGCGATCATGCTGGGCGGCATGGGCCTGCTGGCCGGCTCGGGGCAGAACTGCTGCTGCACCTCGCGCATTTATGTCCAGCGCCCCATCTACGAACAGGTGGTGGAAGGCCTCGTCGGCCTCGCCCAGATGATACCGATGGGCGGCAGCGAAGAGCCCGACTCGATCATCGGGCCGCTGATCAGCGAGAAGCAGCGCCAACGCGTGCAAGGCATCGTGAACGACGGCGTGGCCAGCGGCGCGCAGGTAATGACCGGTGGCGACGTGATGGACCGCAAGGGTTACTTCTATCAGGCGACGATCATGACCAACACCACCCCCGACATGCGCCTGATCCGCGAGGAGATCTTCGGGCCGGTCGGCAGTGTGATCCCGTTCGACGACGAGGACGAGGTGCTCGCCGCCGCCAACGACACGGACTACGGGCTCGCGGCCGCCTTATGGACCGAAAACCTCGGCCGCGCCCACCGCATGGCGAACGAGCTTCGCGCCGGCCAAATCTGGGTGAACTGTGCAATCGCGACGGACCCCTCGATGCCGATCTGCGGCCACAAGCAGTCCGGTTGGGGCGGCGAGCGTGGCCGCAAGGGCATCGAACAGTACTTCAACACCAAGGCGGTCTACATCAAGCACTAGTTTCGCCGCGAAAGTGCGTTGAGCTACACGTTTCGCGAGTAGCACCGTCGCTAGTCGCACTCTCGCGGCGTGGCTGCGGGCGCCGCGCCTTTACTCGATCTTGACTCGGCATTGAATTGCCGCACCGACGATGGTCAACATGAGTACTCTTCCTTCGGTGGAGCTGGGGGTTTTGGGACCTCTGCAGGTCCGGCTGGACGGTGCGGCCGTCTCCATCCCGGGCTCCAAACCGCGCGCCATCCTCACGATGCTGGGACTTCGCAACGAGCCTCAGCCGAAATAACTGTCGAGCGTCAGCCGAGGTCATCCTCTCTAGCCAGCTATGTTCGTCAGCTGCCCAGCAATTCAGCCAACATGCGTGCGAACAACGCGGTGACTGGCCCGTTGTCTCCGATGAAGTCTGGCGGACGGCCCATCGACGCTTGTCCCGCGCGACCGTAAGTAGCCGCGGCAGGACGTGGCTTAACCGAAACGAAGGCGGGCAACGAATAGCGCAGCGCGATAAAATTCGCCCAAACACGTGCGGTCCGACCATTGCCATTTGCAAAGGGGTGAAGCCGAACCCATTCGCCATGTACCCGGGCCGCCAGGAGAACGACCGCCTCAACGGCTTCGCTCGTCTCAGGGCGCAGTCCCGGCTTGAGCACCGAGTCCAAGTGTCGGATCCCTGCCTGAATTTGTGCGATAAGAGTCGGAATCTGGACCGCAAGATCCGTTGAATAGACTCCAACCTTCTCCGGTAACCCATCTGGCTGAAGCCGTCCGACGCCTACCTCGTAGCCGACCATCTCTGCAACCGAAGGATCTCCGCGGAAGTGGCCGATGTATCCGGCGACCGGCACACGGCAACCCTGATAAAGCTGGATATGCCAATCCAGAACCTCGCCGGCGCCGGGCACAACAGACCAATCGTGCGCCTGCTGCGCGATAGATCGGATTAGCGCCGCCGCATTCTGTTGAATCCGAGCGAGATCGCCCGGCCGGTCATCGTTCCAGGCCGGTCTTGGCACCCGAGCTCTCTAGGCCTGAGCCGAGTCAGCCTGAGCCGAGTCGAATGCGGCCATCACCCCGAGGCTATCGATGTCCCGTTCCTCTTTAGTCGCGTCCCCGATATCTATTGCGTACGCCCGCAACGGCTCGGCCAGACCCTCGCCCTCAGCGAAGTCGGTCAGGCTGCGGTCGACAATTTTCGCGTACTCAGCATCGGTGAGCTCGCCGATTCGCTGGGCAGCGCGCTCGAGGTCATCCACGAGCGTGGCTCCCCGCAGGAGGACTTCGTGGGCGATGGCTTGCTCGATTAGCTCGTTTTGACTGATTTGCTCGCTGGCGGCGACCTCGCGCACCAGTTCCCGAAGGCCTTGGCTACGTAGACGTAGAGGGAAAGCTTTCATGATGCTTACATCCTCCTGCCGCTCCAAAGTGATGTCAAATGCTCAATATGACATCATATGTGATCCGCCGGACTGAGCAGCGTCGCCGACAGGGTCGACAATCGGGTTGTCCATCGAAATCCCTTTGGTTTCGCGCATCACCAACAACGCGACGAAGGTCAGGATCCCGCCCGCACTCAAGTACACCCCGACCCACCCCACGCCGTATGTGGTGGCCAGCCAGGTCGCGAAGAACGGCGCCACTGCGGCCCCCAGAACGCCCGATGTGTTGAACGAGAGCCCGGCGCCGGTGTAGCGCACGTTGGTCGGGAAGAGCTCGGGCAGCACTGCGCTCATCGGGCCATATGACAAGCCCATCAACGTCATTCCGATCACCAGGAACAGCAGAGTGGAGGCCGTCGTCGCGTGGCCGGGCGCCAGCAACAGATCGAATGATGCACCGTAGAGGATGATCATCGCGGTGACGATCAACAACGTTCGGCGTCGGCCGAATCGGTCGGCGAGCGCGCCCGCTATGGGCACCGTCAGCGCAAAGAACAACACCGCGATCAACTGAAGGTGCAGGAAGTTCACATAGCCGTAGCCCAGACCGGCACCGGCCGGTGGTCGCTTGGTGGTGCCGTAACTCAGTACCCACGTCGTAACGATGTAAAAGAGGGTGTAAGTCACGAGCATCACGAACGTGCCGATGATCAATTCTCGCCAGCTGGTGCGGAACACGGTGGCCAGCGGGGTCCGGACTCGCTCGCCGCGCTCAAGTGCTCTGGCGAACACCGGCGTCTCCGCCAGTCGCAGCCTCACATACAGCCCGATCGCCACCATGACCGCACTCAAGAGGAACGGGATCCGCCATCCCCAGGTCAAGAACGCGCCGGCCGTGTCGGTTCCGGCGGTGCTGTGGCCCAGCCATCCGATCAGTATCAGGAACAGCCCGTTGGCCAGCAGGAAACCGAACGGTGCGCCCATCTGTGGCCAGATCGCCGCCCTCGCCCTCTTGTCGGGTTCAGCAGTCTCGGTGGCCAGCAGCGCCGCGCCGCTCCACTCCCCGCCCAACGCGAAACTCGATCATGGTGCCCGCCATCGACGCGACCAGGATCCGGCGCCGCGGGACGCCGTCGACCATCGTCGCATCTGTATTGCTCATCGGCTCACTTCCTGATCGGGACACGGATACGACATCATTTCAGCTAACGTCGCCGTACTCGTCGAACCAGTGCGCGAGTTTGCCTCGCCGACTCACTGCACGAAGTCTGGATTCGGCCGCGGCCCGCGTCTTGCTGGTGGTGACGATCATTAACTCGTCGCCGGTCTCGATACGGGTATCGGGAATGGGGACGAAAGTATGTCCGTCACGGATGATCAGCGTGATCACGGCTGGGTCGGGTAGCCGGAGTTCGAAGATGGTGACGTTGTGCAGTTGGGACGGCGCTTGCACGGTCATGGTCAGCAGTTCCGCGTCGAGCATGTCTAGGGGTGCGGCGTCGACTTGGATCTCGCGGGTGGCTTCGCGGGAAATCAGGCCCAGCCACTGCGCGATCGGGCCAAGGCTGGGGCCCTGCACCAATGTGAATACCACCACCAGCATGAACACGATGTTGAGTAATCGATGACTATCAGCAACGCCCGCGACGACCGGAAACGTCGCCAGCACAATGGGGACCGCGCCCCGCAGACCTGCCCACGACAAAAAGATCTGCTGGCTCCACGGAATGCGAAACCACACGAGCGAAGCCACGACCGACAGCGGCCGTGCGACCAGCAGTAGGACGAGCCCGACGACGATCGCCGCGACCACGTCGCCCGCCAATTCGCTGGGGTTCACCAACAGCCCAAGGAGCACGAACAGGCCGATCTGGGCCAACCAGCCGACTCCTTCGGCGAACGACCGGGTCGCCGACCTATGCGGCAGCCCTGAGTTGGCCAGCACCACCGCGGCCAGATAGGCGGCGATGAAACCGCTGGCATGGGCGCTGCCGGCGGCGGCGAACGCGACCAGCGCCAACCCGAAGGTCGCGATCGGGTACAGGCCGGATGCCGGCAACGCGATGCGGCGCAGGGCGAGGGCACCGAGATATCCGACGGCCAATCCGATCGCGGCGCCACCAAGGAGCTCGAAAACCGCAACGGTGACTGCACCCACCGGGTCGAAGACGAAGGGCACCACACTGAACATGAGAACGAGAATCACAGCGGGGGCATCGTTGAATCCGGACTCAGCCTCCAGCAGTCCGGCAACACGCTGGGGCAACGGAAGCACGCGCAGCACCGAGAAGACCGCCGCGGCATCGGTGGAGGACACAATTGCTCCGAGCAACAACGAGAGCCGCCAGTCGATGCCGAGCAGCAGGTGCGCCCCAACGGCAGTAACCGCCGTGCTGATGACCACGCCGACGGTCGCCAATGCCGCCGCCGGTGCCAGCACCTTACGGATATCGGCGAACCGCGTGGTCAGGCCACCTTCGACAAGGATCACCGCCAGCGCCGCGGTACCGATGTTTCTGGCCAGTTCCACGTCGTCGAACTGCAGACCGAGCCCGTCGTCGCCGACCGCGACACCGATCAGCAGGAAGAGCAGCATGCTGGGAAACCCCACCCCGCTTGCCACCCGAGTACCGACAATGCTGGCCAGCAGCACCAGGCCACCGACCAAGAACGCCAGATACAGCTGCTCCAAACTCATTTCGTTCCCGTTCAGACATCATCACGACGAGGGCGCCGGCTTCGGCGTGCTGTCAGTTAATCAGCACGACGCCGCGGAGTGCTCGCTGTAGGGCGGGATGAGACAAGATGGATGGGTGACGAAGCGGAAGACGCGAGTCGGAATTGCCGGCGCGGGCAAGGTCGGCCGTTCCGTCGCGCAAGAGCTGCTCGATCGCGGACACAAGGTCCTATTGATCGAACGTGAACGGAGCAACTTCGAACCACACAAGGTTCCCGATGCGGATTGGCTGAATGCCGACGCTTGCGAGCTAACCGCGTTGCAGGAGGCGGGGCTGCAGACGTGCGATGTTCTGATCGCTGCAACCGGAGACGACAAGTCCAATCTCGTGGTGGGCCTGCTGGCCAAGACAGAGTTCGGGGTGCCCAGGGTGGTGGCGCGGATCAACGATGTCCGCAACGAGTGGATGTTCACCCCGGCATGGGGTATCGATGTGGCCGTCTCGACGCCGGGCGCCATGGTTGCCGGAATCGAGGGCGCCATCGACGTGGGCCACTTGGTGCGGTTGATGGGGCTGCACGAGGGCCGTGCCGCGCTAACGAAACTCACGCTGTCCAAAGACAATCCATTCGTGGGGCAGCGTGTGGGCGAGTTGGTTTTGCCGGGGAATACCGTCTTGGTCACCGTGGTCCGAGGGGATAATGTGATGGTTCCGCAGCCTGACGACGTGCTCGAAGCCGGCGATGAGGTGTTGTTCGTCGGCGACAGCTCCGCGGACCAGTCGAGCAGGTCCTACTAGGTCTTGATCCTCAAAGCCAACGTGGCTGCATAGTCACAACCGCCACACGAGTCCCTGGCGGAGCCGGCACTACCTTTGCCCACCTAACAGCGACTCCTGGTTAGCGCACACAATCTGTCGCTGCAAGCTGGACAAGAGTGTTGCCCGCCGGCGCGGTGACTCCTGTGGCACATGTGACTCGATCCGCCCGTCAGGCCCTGGTGAAGACGGTTCCCGGACCAACGGCTCTCAGAGCCCGGGCAGGCAGATGGGTTGCCCGTTGCAAGGGCCCGGGCCCCAGCCGGGGTCTCGCTCGAGGATGCCCGGAGCGATCTGGACGGTGTTTGCGAACCAGGGCGCCGAGTGTGGACTCTTGTATCCGACCATGAACTCGTGACAGACACTCATATCCCAGTTGGGATACACCGGGTTAGTCGTGCAGGCGGTGCCGCATGGCAGCGGCATGCCCGGGCACCACTGATTGGCGCAGGCCTCGTTGGTGCATAACCCTTTTGGATAGATGAAATCTCTGCCGGATGAGTTCGGCATGGCTTGGCCAGCACCTGCGCCCTCTGCCACACCAACAACCCCGAAGCCAATCGACAGGCACGCCGCCGCTGTCATCACCACGATCCGTTCGCGCTTCATAGCTGGTTCCGCTCCGGCGGTTGTCGCTTCGGCCGCAGCGTTATCGGGGGCCGAAAATGGTTGCCTTGCCGATTCATTCGGCAAGGCAACCATTTAAATTCAGTTACTCAGATGCATAGCAGGAGGAAACAGGGTTGCTGCCCACCCCAGCCACCACCAGGTCCACCCCAACCACCGCCACCCCGGCCATGATCGCCCCAGCCGCGGCCGCCTTGCCAGCCGCCGCCACCGCCGCGCCAGTCACCACCACCGCCGCCACCGCGCATGCCGCCGCGGCCCATGTCACCGCCGCCACCGCCGTGCCCGCCGCCGCCGTGCCAGTCCACCGATTGTGCTTGCTGGACCACGCCAGAATCAGCCTGTGGCGTCGGAGCGGCGTTCGCGAGCCCGGCTAGGCCGATGGCCGAAAAGCCAAGCGCGCCGGCGATTGCGCCCGCGCCAACAATCTTCTTGAGGATCATGCGATCCCTCTCTGATCTGTAACTCGTGGCCGGAGCAATTGTCCGGTTGATAGATGCTGGACGCTATATAGCGTTTCTATGAATTAGCTATGCCGAGGCCCTGCGTCGCGTGTGGGCGCTGGCTCACACTCGAAAGTCAGTCGCGGTTTGCTGGGCTCGTGGAGAGATGTTAGACAGCGGCTAAAGCTGCCGGCCGGCACACCGCGGACCTATCGTGTGGGCATGTCGGCAGTCCAACGCGAACGCGACGCCCTAGTCGAGCTCGTGCGCGCGGTGGGACCAGACGCCCCCACCCTGTGCGAGGGCTGGACGACCCGCGACCTGCTCGCGCACCTCCTGGTGCGGGAACGCCGCCCCGACGCGGTGCCCGGCCTCGTGTTCGGCCCGCTGGCGTCCTACACCGCGCGCATACAGAACCGGCTGGCCACCTCGGCAGAGCGGGAGGACCTGCTCGAACTGTTCGCGTCGGGTCCGCCGGTGTATTCCGTGTTCAAGGTTCTCGACCCGGTGGCGAGCGTCCACGAGATTTTCGTCCACCATGAAGATGTCCGCCGTGCACAGACTGGCTGGGAGCCAAGGGAACTCGACGCGAGAGCCGCCGCGGCGGTGAAGCGGCGCGTCGCGATCATCAGCCGGGCCGGGATGGCGAAGTCGATGGCCGCAGTGCTCGCTCGCCTAACGCTGCGCACCTCCGACGGTCAGCCGGTGGCGACCGTCGGCAGCGGTTCGCCGGTCACCGTCACAGGCGAGCCGCTCGAGCTGCTGCTGTTCGCGTTCGGCCGCANNGCATAGCCTTGGATCATGAGCGACAGGGGATTACTGAAGATGGAGCTGGCGTGCCCCGAGGGACACGTCGCCGGCCATCTGATCCGGCAAACCGCGCACCAGCCCATCGAGATCGACCGTCGCGATACGGAACGCGAGGAATGGCCGCGGGGCGGCGACAAGCTGTACACGCATCTGACGTGCCCCGGCTGCAACCGTCGTATCTATGGGTCGACGGAGGCGATCAACGAGAAGGCCACCTGGTTGTCTGACAGCGAGTCGGGATCGGAGGGGCGGCACTCGCTGCGCTTCATCGAGGACGGCCTGACGTAGGCCTTGCGCGTGCTGTCGTCACAGCGGATCGCTAATCGGCGCCCACGGTATGGGCTAACAACAAAGCGCCGAATTGAATGATGGAAACGACCCTCCCCCAACAACAGAATGAAACACGTTCGGCCCACGCGCGCCGCCGCCGACACCAGGTGATGCCGGTGATATTGGCCGGTGCCGCAACCGTCGCAACGCTGGCGCTGTTCAACGCTGCGCATCCTGGTGACACAGAAACCGTTGCCGCACAGGGCGTGGTCGTTGACGGCGGCTTCCCCGCCGACCCGTCGAACGCGGGATGGACCCCGCAACCGGATCCGGGCGTCAGCTCCCAACCGGATCCGGGCTGGAATGCCGATCCCGGTTGGGATTTTCAGCCGTCGCCCTGAACACCGATCATCGCGTAGCTGCGGTGCCTCGTGATCGTGGCGTGCGGTGCGCCAGCACGTCGGCGTTGGCCAGCGTTTGCGCCTGAGCGGCCAGCGCCGATGCCCAGTTGGCATAGGCGATCGCTTTGGCCTCGTCGCTTGCTTGCTTACCGTGCGCCGCTGCCAAACTTCGTTTGGCGTCTTCGAGTCGGGCCTGGGCCTCGGCGCCGATGCCGGCGTGATATTTGGCGACGTATTCGGAGATTTGGCGCAGTCTGGCGTCCGCAGTGGCCAACGCCTCCCCCAACGAATGACCGCCACCTCCAACGCTCAGCTGCCCACCGGCCCGCCGNNATCGGCAACCAGACCGGCCTTGGCGCGCTCGCCGATTTATTCAACCCGTCAGCCGCAGCGACCGCAGCACCGCTCCAGTCTTTAGCGGCCAGCGCCGGCTCAATTTGTCTATCCCCCAGACTGTTTAACTCGTCTGTTGTGATGCCCTGCGCCTTCGGCGGCCCGGTGAACGTGTACGCCTTGGTGTTCGTGGCCACAGCCAGCAGCGCGTCGTGGTCGCCCATCCCGCTGGTGCTGCGGGTTTGGTAGGCCCAGTTGTCGGGCTTGAACCTGTTGAAGTTGTCGACGTAGACCACCCACAGTTGGATGTGCTTGTCCTGATAAAGCCGGTCGATTGCCGAGCTGACCGCCGCTCGACCGGAATCCGTCAACACCCCGGTGCTGTCGGTGACGTGCGCCGTGAGTTTGGCCGGCGGTTGCGCGCCGGCGGGGGTTGCCAGCAGCAACCCCGCTGTGAGGATCGTCAGGACTACACCGAACAGGCGAGCAGTGCGCATACGGGTAATCTAGCTCGCCGCCAGCCGCGATACCGGGTTGTGTACGCCACAGCGTCAGACGAGCCGCACCTTTAAATAAATTGCTTGGTTTAACTGGCCGGATGGTGTTTGACTAACCGGGTGACCCTCATCGCGCTCAGCAGCGCCAGGTCGGAGGCCACGCGCGACTCCTTGCTGGCTGCTGCCGAACAACTCTTCGCGGAGCGGGGCATGTACGCCGTTTCGAACCGCCAGATCAGCGATGCGGCCGGACAGAAAAACAACGCCGCAGTCTGCTACCACTTCGGCACCAGGACCGACCTACTGCGTGCCATTGAAAGCAAACACCGCATCCCCATCGAAGCGATCCGGACGCGGATGCTCGCCGAGCTCGGCGATAGCACCGAACTGTACGACTGGGTCTCATCCCTGGTGCGTCCCCTCACCGACCACCTCGCGGAATTGGGAATTCCCAGCTTCTACGCGCGCTTTGCCGCACAGGCCATGGCCGATCCGAACTGCCGGGACGTGGTGACCAGAGACGCCGTGGCCTCTCCGCAGTTGGCGCAAACGATCGACGGGATCATTCGGTGCATGCCAGACCTGCCCAAGCGCATCCGCTTTGAGCGGATCGTGATGGCGCGAAATCTCCTCATGCACACGTGCGCCGAGCATGAGGGGGCGCTGGCAGTACACGGCCCGGACGCACGGTCGCCCTGGCCGTTGGCGGCCGAAGGGCTTATCGACGTAATCACCGGCCTGTGGCAGGCTCCAATCCGCGCGCGCAATTCCGCGCAAATGACGGGACGGCAATGACTTTCACCTCACCCCAATTCCCGATCACCCCCACTCGAGGGAGCGGAAAGTGACCGACCTGATTGCTGGAAGTGCCTCGGCCACACCGGATGTCCCTGACTTCCCGATGAGTCGGGCTGCCGGCTGCCCGTTTGCACCGCCGCCGAAGGTGCTGGAGCTCAACGCATCCAGACAGCTCAGCCGGGTCCGGATCTGGGATGGCAGTACCCCATGGCTGATCACCGGGTACGACGCCATCCGGTCACTGTTCAGCGATGCCCGCGCCAGCGTCGACGACCGCTTGCCGGGCTACCCGCACTGGAACGAGGGCATGTTGGCCACGGTCCACAAGCGGCCGCGGTCGGTATTCACCTCCGACGCCGAAGAACACACCCGGTATCGCCGCATGCTGTCAAAGCCCTTCACGTTCAGACGGGTCGAGGCGCTGCGGCCCGCCGTACAACGGATCACCGACGAGCACGTCGACGCCATTCTGGCCAGTCCGAAACCAGCCGACCTCGTGCCAAGCCTCTCCCTGGCGATTCCGACGCTGGTGATCAGCGAGATGCTGGGCGTGCCCTACGAAGATGCCGACTTCTTCCAGGAACACGCCAACAAGGGCATGAACCGTTACGCCACAGCAGAAGACGCCGCCGAAGGCGCCGGAACACTGGCCAGGTACCTCAAGAAACTCATCTACGTCAAGATGGACGACCCCGGCGAAAACCTGGTGTCCGACTTGGCCGAACGCGTCAAGGTCGGCGAGATCACCGACCGGGAAGCCGCGCAACTGGCCACCGGCGTGCTCATCGCGGGGCATGAGACGACGGCCGGGCAAATCGCCGTCAGCGTAGTGGCACTGCTGGAGCACCCCGACCAGTTAGCGCTCTTGCGTGACGCCGAAGACCCGAAGGTTGTCGCCGCCGCCGTCGAGGAACTGATGCGCTACTGCAGCATCATCCAGACGGGCCAACGGCGCATCGCTACCGAGGACATCGAGGTGGACGGCGAGGTGATCCGCGCGGGCGAGGGCATCATCCTGGACGTGGCGCCGGCCAACTGGGACGCGCGCCAGTTCCCCGAACCCGATCGCCTGGATCTCCAACGTGAAGACGGACCGCAGGTTGGGTTCGGATATGGCCGGCATCAGTGCGTGGGCCAGCAACTGGCCCGCATGGAGCTGCAGATCGTGCTCCCGACGCTGCTGCGTCGCATACCTACATTGCGGCTGGCCGTGCCTCTCGACGAGCTGCCCTTCAAACATGACGGCCTGGCCTACGGGCTGCATGAACTACCGGTGACCTGGTAGCACGATGGCTCGCGATGACGTTCTGACACTGACGATTCCGGATCTGACCGGCTACGGGCCGCGTGGCTTCTACGAGACCGCCGGTGGTGGAGTCACCCACGCCAAAGTGCCGCGGATGGTGCACGACGACATCGAGTTACGTCGCTTCTGGCAACTCAGCGAAGAACTCGCCGGCGTCAGCTACCCACCGACGTGACAACAGCTCTAGAAGGGACGACGATGTCCACCCAGGCAAACACCCTCTACCCACCAGGGGGTTTCGGCGCACCCAAGCACGGCAACGTCAAACGATTCCTGGGCCTGTCATGACACTGGGCACCACATCGACATCGTGGATACCCGAAGCGCCGGATCTCGTCCGGATGTACGCCGAGGTCGGCGCCAAGCTGCGGGCGGCGATGGCCGACCACGGCGTGGACGCAATGATCCTGCTGATGAACGGCTACGTCAGCTACGCGACTGGAGCCAGCTGGCCGCTATTGGACGCCGGGCTGTCGCACACCCAGCGCCCGGTGGCCATCGTGCTGGCCGGCGACGAGCATCCGCATCTGTTCATGCCGTTCCGCGAGGGCGCCTCCGCCGAGTCCCAGGTGCCCGCCGATCATCGTCACGGCCCGCTTTACCTCGAATTCGATGAGGGTGTCGAGCATTTGGCCAAGGTGATGGCCGAACTCATCCCGCCGGGCGCGACCGTGGCCGTCGACGAGCTCACCGGGGCGATGCGTGACGCGGCGGACCGGCTGTTCCCGGGCGGCCCACCGCTGGAAGCCGCCGCAGTGGTCGGCGCCGCCCAGCTGGTGAAAACGCCAGATGAGATTTCGTGCCTCCGCCGGGCATGCCGCATCACCGAACAGACGATGTCCGTCGTACAAAAGGAACTGGTGCCCGGCGTCAGTCAGCTCGAATTGTCCGCGAGCTTCGTGCGGCGCGCCTTTGAGCTCGGCGCGACTGCCAACATGCTGGATGCGATCTGGCAGGTGATGCCGCGCTCGCGCGCCGAGGGCCAGTGGACCACGCACGGCGATATCGCGCTGCCGTTGCTGACGACGGATCGCCGGCTGTGCGCCGGAGACGTGCTGTGGACTGACGTCAGCATCACCTACGGCGGCTACTGCTCAGACTTCGGCCGGACCTGGCTGGTTGGCGCCGAACCGTCAGCGCGTCAACAGGCTCAGTACGCGCAGTGGCGCGCCATCCTGGACGCCGTACTCGGCGTCGCCCGGGCAGGAGCGACGTCTGGCGACCTCGCCCGAGCGGCGATCGCGGCCAACGGCGGAACCAAACCATGGCTGCCACACTTCTACCTGGGTCACGGCATCGGTACCTACCCGGCCGAAACACCCTTGATCGGAACAGATCTGGGCGAGGAGTTCGACGACAACTTCGTCTTCCCGGTCGGCATGGCGCTGGTGCTGGAGCCGGTGGTCTGGGAGGACGGCACCGGCGGTTACCGCAGCGAGGAGATCGTGATCATCACCGAAGACGGATACCAGTCCATCACCGACTACCCCTACGCGCCCTATGGCTACTGAGGCCGCGCCCGACGGCCGGGCACTGCGCACGGCGCGCCGCGAACGCGCACTCGCTCAGATGCGGGCACACGGCTTTGACATGGTGGTGCTGGGACGTCAGGCGAACGTCCGCTACGTCACTGGCGTTCCGCAGCTTTGGGTGGCCGGCACCCGCCCCTTCGGACCGGTCTGCGTAGTCGACGTTGCTACCGGCGACATCCACTTGAACAGCACATGGGACGAGGGAGTGCCCGAGGAGATCGACCACGAACACCTGTACGGGCTGACGTGGAGCCCGAAGACGCTCATCGAAGCGCTGAAGAACATCGACGGGACAAGCACTGCTCGGCGAGTGGGGTCCGACGCGATCACCCCGACCTTCGCCGAGCTGTTGCCGATCGCCTTTCCCAACGCCGAACTTGTTAACGCCGAGCCGGCCATGCGCGCGGCGCGCCGGATCAAGACGCCCGAGGAACTGGCCGCGCTGGGCATCGCCGTGGGTGTTGCCGAAGCGGGAATGCGTGCCGGAGTGGCGAATTTGTCGCCAGGAGTCGCCGAGAAGATGGTCGCCGGCGCGGTGCTCGAGGCGATGGCCGCGGGAGGTGTGACGACGTCCGCCAGCCAGGACGCTGCCTGGGTGACCTCGCGCGACCATCCCTGGCAACGTGCCGAGGGCGACGGCCGTGTGCGGCCGGGAGACCTCGTCGCGCTTTCCGCCGGCGCGCTGGCCAACGGGTACGTCGGCGAGGTGGGCCGCACCTTGTGCGTTGGCGACGACGAAACGGAGGCCGTTCGGGCGCTGTACCGACGCTCGGATGCGTTGGGGGAACTGCTGCTTGCCGCATGTCGGCCCGGCGCGGTGGCGACCGATCTGTTCGCGGCCTACGAGGCGGCCGGCGAGCCGTTGCCGGTTACTCCGATCGCGCACGGTCTTGGGCTGGGCTTCGACCCGCCGGTCCTGTCACCGGCCCTCCCCCGCACCGCGGCAGCGGAGCATCTGGATTCCGGGATGGTGCTGGCGGTGACGAATTACGTGTGGCAGCAGGGCATCGGGGCCGTATTCCGGCGAGATGCCGTCTGCATCGACGACGATGGCCCGCGCGTGCTGAGCCCGGCCGTGTCAGGCAGTGCGACGGCGTCGTAGGAACGGGTCGCTGAGCGACGGCGGCTGATATCCGAAGTCGTCACCGGCGAGCGTCACACCGGGCGGCACGATCTCGTCGATGGCGTCGAGGACGTCGGTCGACAGCGCCACCTCAGCCGCTCCGATTTGCGACTGGAGATGCTCCATGGTGCGCGGGCCGATGATCGGTGCAGTGACCCCCGGGTGTTGCATGACGAAAGCCAATGCCAAGTGAATGAGCGATAGCCCGGCGCCGTCGGCCAATTTCCCGAGCGCATCGGCGGCCTCAAGCTTGCGTTGATTGCCCGGATTCGACATGTCGAACCGTCCCGGCATCCGGTTGCCACGCATGGACTTCGGCAGCTCTTTGTCCTTGCGGTAGCCACCGGAGAGCCAGCCGCCGGCCAACGGACTCCACGGCAATACGCCCATCCCGTATTCCTGCGCCACTGGCAGGACATCGGCCTCGATCCCCCGCACCAGCAGCGAGTAGGGCGGTTGCTCGGTGACGAACCGGCCGAGGTTGCGCCGCTCGCTGACCCACTGCGCCTGCACCATCTGATGAGCAGGAAAGGTCGAGGAGCCGAAGGCGCGGATCTTGCCCTGCCGCTGCAGATCTGTGAGCGCGGACAGCGTCTCTTCGATGTCGGTGTCCGCATCTGGCCGATGCACCTGGTAAAGGTCGATCCAGTCGGTGTCCAACCGGCGCAGACTGTTCTCGACTTCCCGCACGATCCAGCGGCGCGAGTTGCCCTGCATGTTGGGGTCGCCGCCTGGGGCACCCAGCGGAACACCCATCTGGCCGTGGAACTTGGTGGCTATGACGACGTCGTCGCGCCGGCCCCCGGCCAGCGCCTTCCCAACGATGACCTCGGACTCGCCCTGAGAGTAGACGTCAGCGGTGTCGATGAAGTTGATGCCGGCGTCCAGCGCCGCATGAATCGTCGCGATCGACTTTTCATGGTCCGGCTCGCCCCACGCCCCGAACATCATGGCGCCCAGACACAACGGGCTGACATGGATTCCGGTGGGCCCCAGGCTGCGATATTCCATGAACCGAGTCTAGGCGCCGAAGCTACTCCGGAACCGCACGCGGGTGCGTTAGCGGTCTCGCGCTATTTACTCTTTTTCTTGGGGGCCTGAGCTAAGTCGCTGCCGGCAACCTTCTCTTTTGTCTCCGCTAAGGGCTGCTTCATCATGGCCATCACGCGGAAGTCACCGCCATCTTCTCGCAGCTGAAAGTTAACTAACTCCCACCCACTTTGGCCATAGCTATTTGCTTGGTCCATAGCCCATGCAAGTACGACGTTGACATCGTGATGTGTACCGGTCGTGAACCAGGTGTGCTCCCACTTCGTACTCATGACCCGGCAGCCTACAAGCGGATAGCCAACAGTCTCAAAAGCGCCGGCCAAGGTGGCGGATCATTGCCTCATTGAGCGGTCCAGCCGCCGTCGATCGAATAAGAGGCTCCGGTGATGGTGGCGGCCGCATCGCCGGCCAGGAAGACAGCGAGGGCGCCGATGTCCTCGGGGCGGGTGTAGCGGGCCATCGGCTGCTTTTCGGCGACGAAACCTTGCTTGGCCTCGCCAAAGGACTGTCCTGCTGCGTTGGCGCGCACTTCGACTTGCTCAGCCACCAGCGGCGTCATCACCCACCCGGGACAGATCGCGTTGCACGTGATGCCATGGTCGGCCGTTTCGATTGCCACCACCTTGGTCAGTCCAACAACGCCGTGCTTGGCCGCGACATATGCCGCCTTCTCGGCGCTTGCAACGAGGCCGTGCGCCGAAGCGATGTTGATGATTCGGCCCCAGCCTCGGCTCTTCATCCCGGGCAGTACGCAGCGACTCGTGTGGAAGGCGGCCGACAAATTCGTGGCGATCACGGCATCCCACTTCTCGACCGGGAAATCCTCCACCTTCGCCACGAACTGGATGCCCGCATTGTTGACAAGGACATCGATTGCCCCGAAGGTCTTTTCGGCGTCGCTGATCATGTCGGCGATCTCGATCGGCTTGGTCACATCGGCGCCCGAATAGGCTGCCGATACCGCGAACGTCTCCTCGATGCTGCGCCGTTGTTGCTCAATGGCCTCCGGGTCACCGAAACCGTTGAGTGTCACGTTCGCGCCCTCGGCGGCGAAGGCGCGCGCGATGGCAAGGCCAATACCGGATGTGGAACCCGTTACAACGACGGACTTTCCGCGGATCATCGGATGCTGGCCCTTCCCCAGAGTGAAATCTCAAACAGCCATCTTTAGTCAACATAGAACCTAGCGGCCTACAGCGCGGGCGACCGTTGCCACCCTCATCGACGACGCGCAGCACTTCGATCGACTGGGCCCGCTCTGGAGTTCGGCTGGTGCGGCCGATAGCGTCGTGTCACGAGTACGTCCCCCGAACCAAACCGGGATAGCGACAGGAGAAAAGTGATAATGGGATTGCGAAGGCTCTCCGTGGTCCCGTTCATCTTGGCGCTGGCAATGGTGTTCGCGCCGTCTGCGTGGGCCGATACCTACACAGAGCAGGTGGCGGGCAAATTTCAGGCCCAAACACATGTGGTGGCTGACCCTGCCGCGAAACCCCCGTTGGACAACTCCGCCGCAATTAACCAGGAGATCCTGACCAGCTCGTGGGCGTGGAGTTCCCACCCGCCGATCTGGGTAGCCGCCGTTGCACCAGACCAGACCGGTGTGACGACACCGGACGCCATCCACGAGATCATCTTGGGCCGCCATCCAGCGTTCAGTGGAGTCATCCTGGTAATCGACGCCAAGGGCTACCACGTGCGCGCCTATAACGTGCCCAAGGCGATCGCCGACAACGTGGACCCCATCCTGGGGCAGGCGGCTAGGAATCACCACAATGACCCATACGCTGTGACCAGCGAGTTCGTCAGCAAGCTGGCCGACGTGAACGTGGCTACCGGCGCTCCGGCGACGACCTCTCCCACTGTCCATGCGAAGCACACCAGCGCGACGTGGATTTGGGTAACGCTGATCATCTTCTTTGCTCTGATCTTTGGTCTGCTCTGGTTGCCCGCACGGAACCGTAAGCGCCGCAAGGACGCAGAGTCGAAGGAACAGGTCAAGCAGGGCTTGATCGCCGCCGAGTCCGACGTCAGCGATCTCGATAACGCGGTAGTCACCACGAGCGGCCCAGACGTCAGCGCTGAGATGCTGAAGGCCAACTCCAGCCTGAGCGCCGCCCGTAAGGCGTACCAGGCACGTGACTACACCGCAGCGCGGGCACACCTCGGGGTCGTGCGATCCACCGTGGCCAAGGCGAACGGGAAGCTGAGCATCGTTGCCGTGACGTCGGTTCCCGAGGAGGATCGCAAACAGGCCACTGTGCAGGCGACGGACCCTGACACCGGTAAGACGGTGACGATCAACAACAACAACTACGCCACCACGCAACAGCCGGGATATCAGCACTACTACGGGGGCGGCTACTACAACGGGATGTTCTTCTACCCCGGCTTTTATCCGTACCCATTTTGGGGTCTTGGTTGGGGCTGGCCCCTCACCGATGTCCTACTGATGGATGCGCTGCTGGACGATCACTGGGGTGGCGACTACGAACGCGGCTTTGAGGCAGGTCAAGATTCAGCGACCGCGAATGCTGGCTATGACAGCGGCCAAAGCACCGACTACGACAGCCAGCAGGGAGACGTCGGCTTCGATGGAAGCAACCAAGACTCATCCTTTGGGGGCGGTTACGACTCTGGTGGCAGCTTCGACTTTGGTGGGTCCGATTTTGGCGGGGGTGGGTTCGACTCGGGCGGCGGCGGCGACTCCGGGTTCTAATGCATTCGACCGCTTCCACGCCGAGGCGACCAACCGCCACGCATCCGCATCGTCGTCACCGGGAGAATTGGGCCGCGAGGAGCTCGACGCGTTCGGAGTCGTATTCGGGGCGTAACCGTCCGCCGCGTGCAAGGGTCGTCAATCCATGCAGCGCTGCCCAGAACACCTCGGCGAGAGTGTCCACGTCCGTTTCGTGAGCAACCCCGCGCAGTCCCTCATGAATCTCAGCGAATGCCGCCGACATTTGTGGCGGAGTGTCGTCGGCGGCGAAGTGCAACGTGGTGGTGCGGGCGAACATCGCGTCGTACAGGGCCGGATTCTCCCGGGCGAAGTCGAGGTAAGCGTGTGCCATCAATGTCAGCGAGCGGTGCGGCGTCTCGGCGCCGGCACGGGCCGCGTGGAGCGCGTCGGCGAGTTCGCCGAATCCGTCGATCGCGACGGCCGCGGCGATCTGGTCCATGCCCGAGAAATGCTTGTAGAGCACGGGCTGGCTGTACTCGATCTCGGTGGACAACCGCCTCGTGGTGACCGCATCCCAGCCTTCTGCCTCGGCCAACTTGCGGGCCGTGCCGATGATCAATCGGCGACGG
>PLSK01000106.1 GCA_003165155.1 Mycobacterium sp.
CATCCCATGTGGTGCGGGCCAGACACAGCCCGTAGTCGGCCGCAAACGCGCTGGTGCTCCACGTTTTGGCCCCGTTGAGCACCCACCGGTCGCCCTGGCGTTCGGCCCGGGTGATGACACCGGCCAGATCCGATCCCCCGCTGGGTTCGGACAACAGTTGCACCAGCACCTCGTCGCCACGCAGGGCCGCCGCGATGTGCTGCTTCTTCTGCTCCTCGGTTCCGGTGTCCAGCAGCGTGGCGCAGCAGATGGTGAAGGTCGGAGTGTTGAGGATCAGCGGCATCTCGTAGTTGAGGGATTCCTCGTCGAATGCCTTCTGGTATTTGTAGTCCAGGCCCTGCCCACCGTACTCACGGGGGAAGCAGATACCGCCGAATCCGCCCTCGTAGAGCCGCTTTTGAAGTTCCCGGGCCCGTTGCCAGGCGCGTTCGTCATCGCGCGGGGCGGCCGGCGGAGAATCGNNCTCGTCATCTGGCCGCACGGCTCGCTTTCTCCGACTTGTACACCGCTATGTTGTGCTCTTCGGGCGTGCCGAACATGGCGCGGTACAACGTAATCCGCCGCAGGTACAGATGCAGGTCGTGTTCCCAGGTAACCCCGATCCCGCCGTGCATCTGGACGCATCCGTGCACGATCTGGCCGGCCATCTCCCCGACGTAGGATTTGGCGATGCCCGCAGACAGACCGGCCTCCGGCGAGTCTGCGGCAACGTCGGCAACCGCCGCGGCGGTGGTCGCGCGGCACGCTTCCAGCCACAGCTTCATATCGGCGAACTGGTGTTTGAGGGCTTGGTAGGACGCCAGCGGACGGCCGAACGTGTGCCGATCCAGCGCCCATTGGACGGTGAAGTCAAACACCGTTTGCAGGATGCCGACCACCTCGGAGCACTGCAGGACCTGGGCCAGCTGGCTTTGCCGATTGATCGACGCGACGGCCTCAGCGGCGCTGCCGACGACCGCGGAGCGCTCCACGACCACCCCGTCGAAATCGACCCGCGCGTACTGCTTGACCAGGTCGACCGACTGCTGGGGGGTGACGCGGACGCCCGGCGCGTCCGTCGGGACCAGGAATTGGCGAACCTCGTCTCCGCATCGCGCCACTACCAGCAGGATCGCGCTTTGACCGCCGGCCTCGACGCGGTCTTTGGTCCCGTCGATGCGGTAACCGGAGTCGGTCTGGATGGCCGTCACCGACGGGTCCAGGGGCGCCCAGCCCCGGCCCGGTTCAGAAACCGCCCAAGACGCAACTTGTTCGCCCGACACCAGCGATTCGATGATGGCAGTGTGGTCCTGCCGTTCGGCGCAGCCGACCAGTCCAGCGAGCACGACGCTGACCGGATAAAGCGGTCCGGGCGCCACAGTCTTGCCGAGTTGTTCGGCCACCGCGGCCAGGTCCGTGACACCGCTGTCGGAAACGCTGCCGCCGCCTAAATCCTCCGGAACGAGCAGACCGGCCCAACCGAGTTCAGCGGCCCGCTGCCACCAGTCCGGGTCAAAAGACTCACCCGCGGCGTGCAGCTCCCGGACACGACGCAGCGGCGCTTCTTTTTGCAGAAAGGCGTCAGTTGTGGAGGTAAAGAGTATCTTTTCGGGAGAGTCGACAGCGGTCATGGTGCCGGCGCGGCCTTTCTTGTCATTGGTCCGCCTCGAAGAAAACACCGAGAAGGTAAGGGAGAAAGTTTGGATGGGTGATCATCCGCCTGATCGGTCCTTGTCGGAGTTCGGTGGCGACTCTGATGCTAGCAACGAGCAATACCGTAAGAGATACCGGAGTGCAGTCGATAATGATGTTGACTAGCGGCAATGGCTGAGGCTAACGAACCGCAGGCGCATTCGCCTGGTTCGGCAGCTGACGCGAGAGCGTTGCTCGAAGAAGCCGAGGCAGAAGCCGTCGCGGCCGAAGCGGTTGCGGAGGCCGCGCGTGCGCGCGCCCGCGCCGCGCGGCTGCGCCGCGAAGCGCAGGCTATGGCTGAAACCGTCGAGGATTACGGCGACGCGGCCGCCGCGGCCGCCGATGCCGATGCGGAAGCCGCAGCACTCGATGCAGCCGACGAAGGTTACGACGACGAGGACTACTACGACGACGACGAGGACTACGACGACGAGGACTACGACGAGGAATCGGACGACGAATCCGGCGAGGGCGCCGAAGCCGCGGCCGATTCGGAAACCAGCAGAGCCGCAGAGCGACGCTGGTCGCCGCCGTTGTCCAGACTCGCCAAGCTGGCCGCGATCGCCATCATCGTCGGCTTTGTCTGGCTCAGCGTGTACATGGTGCTTGAACACCGCCAGGCCTCCGAGCGCCAGCAGCGCGAAGCGGCGTTCGTGGCCGCGGCCAAGCTTGGCGTCGTCTACATGACCTCCCTCGACTTCAACAAAGCCAGAGCCGACGTCCAGCGCCTCATCGACACCACCACCGGCGAATTCAGGGATGACTTCCAGCAGCGGGCCGACGATTTCGCGTCGGTGGTCGCCCAGTCGAAAGCGATCACCGAAGGAACGGTAAACGGGGCGGCCATCGAGTCCCTAGACACCAATTCGGCGTCGGTATTGATCCTCGCGACATCACGCACCACCAATTCCCCGCCGGGAAAGGACGAACCACCAAAAACATGGCGGCTCAAGGTGACCGTGACCGAAGTCGGCGGCCACTACAAGATGTCGAAAGTTGAGTACGTTCCGTGACGGAAGATACGCACGACTCGGAAAAGGAAGCAGCAGCGGCCGAGATCGAGCCCGAGCC
>PLSK01000192.1 GCA_003165155.1 Mycobacterium sp.
TGTCTGGCCCGCACCACATGGGATGTGCCCAAGCACGAGGGACTGACCATGTTCCTGGTGCCCATCGCGCATCCGGGAATCACGTTGCGGCGCATTACTATGCTGAGCGGCTCCACCGAGTTCTGCGAGGAATTTCTCGACGACGTGGACGTCGGCGACGACGCCGTGGTCGGCGAGGTCAACGGCGGCTGGGCGGTGGCGTCGAGGCAGCTCTATCACGAACGTCGCGCGGTCGGACAGGGCTCCGAGTTCGCCAGCGGCGGCGGCAGCGAGGGCGGCTCCACGGGTCCCGTTGATTTCGTGGGCCTTCTGGAGAAGACCGGACAGGGCGACGACCAACGCGCGCAAGAGCTGGCCGGCCGGGTGCTGGTGCACCGGGAGGTGGCCGAGCAGCTGATCGATCACGTGTACCGCAATGTCAGGGACGGAATTCTGCCGCCGGCGGCCGGGACGCTGATCCGGCTCTTCCACTCCGAGACCACGACGATGGACATGGACACCGCGTTGGCGGTCGCGGGAAGTGCCGGTGTTGTCGGGCAGGACGGTGCGGGCCTGGAGGCCGGGCTGCGATACCTGTCTCGGCAGAACGTCGCGATCGGCGGCGGCACAACCGAGATGGCCCGCAACGTCATCGGTGAGCGGGTACTGGGCTTTCCACGGGAATACGCGGCCGATCGCGGGGTGCCGTTCAATCAGGTGCGGCACGGCCAGAGTTCCTGACTAACCGCTCTGGTCTACTCCTTGGCGAAGACATTCTCCGCGTCGCCGCTGACAAACGGTATCTGGACCAGTGACAAGACGTGGTGCGCCGGGCTTCCGGGCGGGGCGACCAGCACACACTCGCCACCCTGCCTTTGCGCGCGGTCGCGGGCCGCGGCCAGCGCGCTCACGCCGGCCGATCCCAGATGGGTGACGCCGCTCAGATCGATCGTCAAAGGTGCAATGCCGGAGCGGCTTTCGACCGCTATTTGACGGTCCAGGGTGGATGCGGTGTTTGAATCGACGTCGCCGCGGACGATGATACGACCCGCCTCGCCGACGAAAGAGGTGAACTCGGGATCGATTGCCCGTTCGTAGGTTTTCCTAGTGACGAGCGCGTCGGTGACAAAGTTCGTCGGCCGGGACAGGCGATGTATCAGCGTCGCAGTCGTCCCACCGACTCCATGTGCCACGTGCGACTGGGTCACCAAGGCTTCCGCCATTGCAAGTCCGCGCCCGCGGCCCCGCTCGCCTTCGCGGTAATCCTTCCACCGTCCGCGGTCGATCACGGCGGCGTGCAGCTTCCCGTCGCCGGCCAGCGACGCCTCGACGACTACACCGTCGGAAACCTCGGAGCCGTACCCGTGTTCGACTGCGTTCTCGACGAACTCGGAGACCGCGTGCACGACGTCGGAGATGTCGTCGGGGTCGGCGCCGAGCTCCGACAGCCATTCGCGAAGCCGGGCGCGAACCGCGCGTGCCCCGTGGATCGTCGCATCCACCGTTATCCGCAGCGGCGGCGTCGGTGTGCGCCGTTGCGCGGCGAGCAGTGTGACGTCGTCGTTGTAGCCGGTCGAACGCAGCAGCAATTCGAGTGTCTCTGAACAGATTCGGTCGATCGGTCGCGATGCGGCGCCTATCACGAACCCGCCTGTGCCGCCGGCGATATTCGCCGCGAGATCGGCGAATTCTGCGGTGCTGGCCCCCAGCGGCCGGCCCGGACGTTCGATCACGCCATCGGTGTACAGCAGGATCGCGTCACCGACGTTCAGCACTTCGGTGCGCACCGGAAATCCGGCGCCGTTTCCAAGTGGTCCCGCGCCCGATGGTTCAAGATAGCGCGAGCTCGCTTCCGCGGTCACCAGCAACGGCGGCGGGTGTCCTGCGGTGCAGTACTGGAATTCACCGGTGGCGAAATCGAGCGATCCGACGCACAACGTGGCCGAGCTCGAACCGGGCACATGTTCATGGAAGCGATCCACTGCCTCGAGCGCCTCGACGACCGACCGGCCGGCCAGCACCTGCATCCGGAGCGCGGTGCGCAACTGCGACATCGCCGTGGCGGCTTCGACACCATGGCCGACGACGTCGCCGACAATCAGCACCAACCGGTCCTCAAGGGCTATCGCGTCAAACCAGTCGCCACCGGCCGCGGTGTCCTCCGCGGCGACGAGGTATTCCGCGGCGACATCGGCGCCGGGGACGACGGGAACAGACGGGGCCAGCAGCGCCTGCTGCATGACGGTGGCCGAATCCCGGACGTTACGGAATCGCTCGGACAGCTCCTCTATGTGCGCCTCGGCGGCCAACCGCGCCTGTACCCGCTTGGTGACGTCATCGAAGGCGACCTGTACACCCTCGATCGATCCGTCCGCGGTGTGGCGCGGCGTGACGAGAAAGTCGAAGAACCTTTCCTGTACACCCGAACCGTCGAAGTCGGCCTGCAGCCGCCACTCGGCCCCGGATTGCGCCTCGCCGGTCTTGAACACCCGGTTCAACATCTCGAAAATCTGCTGGCTCTCCAGCTCTGGGAAGACCTCCCGCGCGGGCAGCCCCACTGGCGTGCCCACCGGGCTGAACGCGCGATAGGCGGCATTGACCGCGATGAAGCGATGCTCGGGCCCTTCCAGGCCGATCAGCATCACAGGGACGTTCTCGAAGGTGCGGCGAGCGTTCTCGGCCGTACCGACGAGTTTGTCCCAGTCCTTTTCGGCCACCATCTGGCCGTCCCTCCTACGGATCCGCCGTCGGATCCTCCTCCGGACCTTTCCGGGGACCGAGTCGCGAAATCACGCCATTGCGCTGACGTATTTGGCATGCGCCAGCAATCAGATTATCAACGGGTGTCTACCGAGCGGTGCAACAGTTTGCTAACGGCTGTGAGACCGATCAGGCCGAGACCGGCTTGGCGACCTTCATCAGCTCCATCAAGTTGCCGCCCATGATCTTCGCGACGTCCTCCGCGCCGAAATCGGACAACTCGTCGACGAAGCTGATGGGGTCCTTCAGGCCTTCGGGGTGCGGCCAGTCGGATCCGAAGAGCACCCGATCGGTGCCCACCATCTTGACGATCTCGGTGAACCGGTCTTCCCAGAACGGGGTGATGTACACGCACCGCTTGAACGCCTCGATCGGGTCCTCGCTGAACGCCTGCGGCATCTTCTTGTAGACGCTCTTGAGGCCCTTGAACAGGTCAGGCACCCAGTCGGCGCCGTTCTCGATCGACAGGATCCGCAGCTCCGGGTTGCGAGACAGCGCGCCGTGGCAGACCAACGCCCCCATCGCATCCTCGATCGGCCGATGACCGGTAGCCAGCGACCGGAAAGCGGTGGGCTTGAACGGCAGGAACTCGTCACCGGGTTCCCAGATGTTCAGGAGCTCGGCGTAGCCGCTGTCGGAGGCGTGCATCGAGACCGGGATCTCGGCCCGAACGCAGGCCTGCCAGAACGGGTCGAATTCCTCGAGGCCGAAGGACCGGCTGCCGCGGTACCCGGGCACCGGAGCCGGGCGGACCAGCACGATGCGGGCGCCGCGCTCCAGGCACCATTCGAGTTCTTCGAGCGCGCGGTCGACGATGGGCAGGGTGATCACCGGGGTGGCGAATATTCGATCCTGGTAGTTGAACGTCCACTGCTCGTACATCCACTGATTGAGCGCATGGATGACGTCGTGGGTCATCTCCGGGTCGTCTTTCATGCGCTCTTCAACCAGGCTGGCCAGGGTGGGGAACATCAGGGCGTAGTCGATGCCGAGTTCGTCCATCACTTCCAGTCGTGCCCCCGGTTCACGAAAAGCGGGGATCGCCTTCATCGGCTCGCCGAGGATCTCGCGATAAGTCTTGCCTTGCGCGCCGTTGCGGAAGTAGTCCTCCTGTGCGCCGGGGCGGGCCACCTTTTCGAACGTCGGGTTGGGGATGTAGTCGCTGATGTGACCGCGCACCACGATCTTGGTGCGACCGCGAACCTGGACGTAGTCGACCACGTTCTTGCGGTTGTCCGGGAGGTACTTGGTCAGCGCCTCCTGTGGCTCGTACATGTGGTTGTCGGCGTCGAACACGGGAAACGAAAGCTCGCGCGACGGCATGGCTCTCTCCTTGTGTAAGTCTTGAATCTCGGTGAGCGGTAATGACGTTACCACTTTTGCGCAACAAGATATACAGGCGTTCAGGTCTCCGCTAACTGGGCCTATCGAAGGCGTCCCGTTGGCGTCGCTCCGTTGATGATCGCGAAATTGACGGTCGCCGTCGCGGCGAGTTCGTCGTCGCCGTCGCCGTATATGTCGATCTGCATGACCATCGCCCGCCGCCCCGCCCGAAGCATCCGGGGCACCGCGTATGCCGAGCCCTGCCGGATCGGCCGCAGGTAGCGGACGAACAGGTCAGCGGTCGTCATGGTGGTGTCCGGCTGCAGATGATCGAGGCCGAAATATCCGCCGGCCACGTCGACAAGCGTGGCGATCAGGCCGCCCTGAAGCGCGCCGGAGGTGTTGACCACCGCGGGACTGACCGGCAGCGTCATCGCGAACTCGCCATCGCGGGTGCCCGGCCGCATTCCGATTTGGGCGAACACGTCGGCCAGCGTGGGCGCGATCGAGTCGTCGTCGGTGTCCTGAATGCCGAGGGCGCGGCTGCAGAAGTCATACAGCTGGCCGGCGTCGATCGGTGTTCCGTTCAATTCGCTGCCCAGCCAGTGCAATCGCTGCGCACCGACGATCGTCTGCATGACGATCGCGGCCGCGGCCCCGACGTCCAACCTCGGGTTGAAGACTCCCTCGGCGATGCCTTGCCGCACAATGTCGCAAATCAGGCGGTGCAAGGGGGAGAGCACCCGGGCGTATTCGCGGGGACGGGTCTCGGCCAGATTCTGGTTATAGAGGCTCAACGCTCGATTGAGGCTGTCCTGGGTGCTGGATTCCGCCTGTTGGCTGATGCGGTCGAGCACCAGCTTCAGCGCGGCGGTGCTGTCCAATCCGTCGGTTTCGGCCCGCCAGATCTGTGCCGAGTGCGCGATGGTCCTGTCGAATAACGCCAGCAGCAGTTCGTCTTTGCTGCTGAAGTGCTGATAGAAGGCCCGCAGCGAGGTCTTGGAGCGCGCTACGACCTCTTGCACGGTGAAGTCGGTGCGTCCGGTTTCGCCCAGTATTTCGACGGCCGTCTTGATGAAGCGGTCGCCGCGGGTTGATTCGGCGTCATCCGCATCGGCCATAGGCACGCCAGACGTACCCGCCATGCCGCCTCCTTCACAACCCGCCCATCCCGGACTGAGAATGAGGTTACCGTACTTCGCCGCGCATAAATCGTGACCGAGATATGCCTTACGGGCGCTGGCCGGCTTGTGCGACGCTTGGGCGGACACGAGTACGGACACCATTTCAGACGCCATTTCAAAAGCGAAGGTGGTAGCGCATGTCTGCTCCAACTATGTTTCATCGACTGGCAGCTGAGTTAATCGGCACTTTCTGGTTGGTCTTCGGCGGCTGCGGCAGCGCGGTTTTCGCCGCGAAGTTCGTCTCCGACGGCACCTCGCTAGGCATCGGCTTCCTAGGGGTGGCACTCGCCTTCGGGCTGACCGTGCTCACCGGTGTCTATGCGTTCGGAACCATCTCCGGCGGGCACTTCAATCCCGCGGTCACGCTGGGCGCGGCGCTGGCGAGACGGGTCGAGTGGAAAGCGGTGCCCGGCTACTGGATTGTTCAGGTGCTCGGCGGCTTGCTCGCCGGCTCGGTGGTTTACGTCATCGCCAAGGGTAAGGAAGGCTTCACCGCCACGGGCAACATGGCGGCCAACGGATTCGGCAATCATTCCCCCGGGGGCTACTCGTTGTGCGCGGTGATCGTCGCCGAGATCGTCCTGACGGGTGTGTTCCTGCTCGTCATCCTGGGATCCACCGATGACCGGGGCGCCCAAGGGATTCGCCGGGCTGGCCATCGGCCTCACCCTCACCCTGATCCACCTGGTCTCCATCCCGATCTCCAACACGTCGGTCAACCCGGCGCGGTCGACGGGCGTCGCATTCTTCAACGCCAACGGCGCACCCGAGCAACTGTGGGTGTTCTGGCTGGCGCCGCTGATCGGCGCGGCCATCGCCGGCATCGCGTACCCGTACCTGTTCGGCAGGGCTGAAGAACTCGCCGACCGCCCGGTCCGCGACGAGGCGCTCGATTCAGGCCAAAGCGGGGCTACACGGGGCTGACCTCGTTCTTCGAAATCAACAGTTGCAGTCAACAGTTGTTGAGTTATAGTCAACAGCTGTAGACATGAGCACGCGACATCGCTGTGCTTGTTGGCTTGTCGGGTTCCCCCGGCGCTTCTGGAGGTATCGGATGTCGTTTGTCAGCGTGGTGCCGGATGTGGTGATCGGCTCGGCGACGCAGTTAGCCGGTATCGGAAACGCGCTCGACGAAGCCCGGGGCGCCGCAGCGTCTCGCACTACCGCGGTGGTAACCGCGGCCGACGACGAAGTGTCGATCGCGATCGCGGAGCTGTTCTCGGGTCACGCCCAAAGCTTTCAGGCGCTATCGGCGCAGGCGGCAGCGTTTCATGACCAGCTGGTCGAGACGATGTCGGCCAGCGCGGGCTCATACGCGCTGACTGAGGCCGCCAGCTCCAACCCGCTGGCGAACATCGAGCAGGTGCTACTGGGGGTGCTCAACGCGCCCTTCGTGCAGTACACCGGCCGGCCACTGTTCGGTATTGGCGCCAACGCGGCTCCTGGATCGGGGCAGAACGGCGGCCCCGGCGGCTGGCTCGGCAACGGCGGTGCCGGCGGGTCGGGAGCGCCGGGGCAGAAAGGCGGCAACGGGGGATCGGCGGGCTTGGTCGGTGTAGGTGGGGCCGGCGGGGCTGGCGGCTCGTCGACGACAGGGTCCGGCGGCAACGGCGGAGCCGGCGGGGCCGGCGGGTTGTTGTTCGGCAACGGCGGGGTCGGCGGGGCCGGCGGAGCCGCCTGGGGCACCGCGAATCCTGGTCTCGGCGGGACCGGTGGTGCCGGCGGGGCCGGCGGCCTGTTTGGACCGGGCGGCTTCGGCGGGGTCGGCGGCGCGAGCGAAGGCGGGATCGGCGGGGCTGGTGGGGCTGGGGGCGCGGCCGGACCGTTGGCCGGGCTGACCACGGGCGGAGGAGGCCAAGGCGGCGACGGCGGAGCCGGCCACACCAGTGGCGGTGCCGGCGGTGCCGGCGGTGCCGCGGGGCTGTTCGGCGGACCCGGCGGTACCGGCGGAGCCGGCGGAATAGGGCAAGACGACATTGGCGGCCAGGGCGGCGCCGGCGGCAACGCGGGCATGCTGTTCGGCGCCGGCGGATCCGGCGGTACCGGGGGAATCGGCGGTACCGGCGGCGGGGCCGGCGGCACGGGTGGCCACGCTGGCCAGCTCTTCTCCAGCGGCGGAGCAGGGGGCGCCGGGGGATCCGGCGTGGGCGGTGACGGCGGCGCTGGAGGGGCGGGCGGCAACGCCGGCCTGCTAGGCAACGGTGCGATCGGCGGGATCGGCGGGGCCGGCCTTGTCGCCGGGAACGGGGGCGCCGGCGGCGCGGGTGGCCGGGCCGGTCTGCTGATCGGCGACGGCGGTGCCGGCGGGGCCGGCGGAGACAGCGCCGCGGCGACGGGCGGTCGCGGCGGGACCGGCGGGAACGCCCAGTTCTTCGGCACCGCCGGGACCGGGGGCAACGGCGGTTTCAACACCGTGAACCCGGGTGACAGCGGCGCTAACGGTGCCGCCGGCCCCTTGCAGGGGGTTTTCAACGCCGTCAACGCCCCCGCCGAGGCACTCCTGGGGCGCCCGTTGATCGGTAACGGCGCCAACGCTGCCCCGGGGTCTGGCCTCAACGGCGGGCCCGGCGGGATCCTGATGGGCGACGGCGGTGCCGGCGGATCGGGCGGCGCGGCCGGCCACAGCGGTGGCGCCGGTGGAGCCGCCGGTCTGTTCGGCGCGGGCGGCGCGGGCGGAACTGGCGGCTACTCAACAACGTCCAGCAACGGCGGGACCGGCGGGGCCGGCGGGGCGGGCGGCCTGCTCTTCGGCAACGGCGGTATCGGCGGCGCGGGTGGCTATTCCTACCAAGGCGTCGCGGGATCCGGCGGTGCGGGCGGGTTCGCCTGGCTGCTGGGCGCGGGTGGCGACGGCGGAGTAGGAGGCTACGGCGCGCAATACGTCGGTGGCGCCGGCGGTGCCGGCGGCAACGGCGGACTGCTCGCGGGATTGCTCGGCTCGGGCGCCGGCAACGGCGGCGAAGGCGGATTCGGCACCGTCTCCGGTGCGGCCGGCGGGGTCGGCGGCAACTCCGGTCTGCTCGGGGGTCCCGGCGGGGCCGGCGGTACCGGCGGCGGAGGCACGATCGCCGGAATCGGCGGCGCCGGCGGCAACGCCGGCCTGCTCTGGGGCAACGGCGGAAACGGCGGAGACGGCGGGGACGGCGTAACCAGCGGCGCCAACGGCGGAGCCGGAGGCGCTGGGGGCTTCCTGTTCTCCGACGGCGGGTACGGCGGGACCGGTGGATACTGCGCCAGCGCCGCGGGCGCAGGCGGGACGGGCGGAACCGGAGGGGCCCCGATGTTCCTTGGCTTCGCCGGCGCCGGAGGCGCCGGCGGAGGCGGCCACTTCGCCGGGGGTGTCGGCGGCACCGGGGGCACCACGACGCTGCTTGGTCTGTCGGGCACCGGCGGCGAAGGCGGACAAGGCGAAACGCTCGGTGGGGCCGGCGGCGGCGGCGGCGACGGCACGCTCGTCGGCGATGCCGGCAACGGCGGCAACGGCGGCACCACCGCTGCCGGTGGGACACCCGGCCACGGAGGCACCGCCGGCAGTGGGGGTCTGGTGTTCGGACTCGACGGGATGCCCGGGTTGCCCTCTTAGCCGCCAAAAAGGCGGGGGTTCGTCGTCGCCGGTGGCAGCGCGAAGCGCGAGATAGCAAGCTTCCCAGCGCTTTCGGCTGGCACCTGCATCACCTGTCGGGCGGGTTCGCGTCAGCGTGAGCAGCGGGTGTATGGTTGCCTCCCGTGCCGGGGAGTGTCGACACGCACTGGAGCATGTCGAGCCCGTTGCACAAGCTCGTCGCCGGGCCTCTCGTGATGGAGGATTCCGTCGATCCGCTGAAGGCCGAGATCCACGACGAGCGTGACGCTACGGCGGATCGCGAGGTCGAATGGCCGCGGTCGAACGTTCCTTGCGTGGGGCAGCGGTGGCGGCGAAACTTAAGGTCTAACAACACTACGTCTAGGAGAACCGAGGTCGTGTCGCCGACGCCGTGGAAAGACCGGTTTGTGGGTCAGGTCGCTGCGGCCATGAAGCGGGCGAGGGGCCGCCGGTCGGCCCGGGAACTGTCCGAAGAAACCGATAGATTCGGCTACCACCGCTCAAAGCAAGTCATCGGAAAACTTGACAGCACGGGTCGGGATCTCCGTGTGGCCGAATTTCTGGTATTCGCGGCTGCGTTAGATGTGCCGCCCGCGTTGCTGTTGTTCGGTGGCTACCCGGACGGCGTGGTCGAATACCTGCCGGGCCGCGAGTGCACGAGTAAGCAAGCCGTTGACTGGTTTTCGGGCACAGGCCAGCTGCCGAACGGGCCAAACGGGGAGTCGACCCGAGGTAACATCGGCACGGATCTGGTCGCGGCGGTGGCCCGCCGCTCGGAAATGACTGCCAGGTGCGTAGATTTGGCCGCGTTGGTGCGCGCCGGTGACGTGGCTGAGGAGTTCGCCGCGGAGCGCAGGGAACACTTGATGACCGAACTCACGGGGCTTGCCGCGCGGATCAAGGATCTCAAATCCATATTGGAGGGCGACAAGCCTCAACTCGCGGCCAATTAAAATCGTGTTTTGCTGCAACGCTTTTCGGTAGTGAGTTGCCTGCAACGCAGCTACGCCTCCGGCCCGCAACAGGTGTCACAGTGCCCCGACGCGCTACCCGCCGCGGGCGGCTACCATCGCGGACCGATTGACCTTGGTTGCCGCGGTGCGCGGGATCGCGTCGACGAACTCGACGGTTTTGGGGGCTTTGTACGGAGCCAATCGGCTCTTGGCGTAATCGATCACCTGCTGCTCGGTGAGCGAATCCTCGGCATCCGGGTCGGCGAGTTGGACTACCGCGTGCACCCGGCGGCCCCACTGCGTGTCGGAGACCCCGATGACCACGACATCGCCGATGCCGGGGTGGCCGGCAAGTGCGGACTCGACCTCGGCCGGAAAGACATTGGCGCCTCCGCTGATGATCATGTCGGCGCGACGGTCGACTATGTAAAGGAAACCATCCTGGTCCAGGTGGCCGATGTCGCCCGCGGAACGAAACCCGTCCTCGGTCGACGGCAGCGGCGGCGCTCCGCCCAGATAGCGGTACCCGGCGCTCATCGGTGCGCGCAGATAAACGTCGCCGTCTTCGCCGGTAGCCACCGGTCGTTTCTCGGCGTCCAATATCCGGATCTCGGTATCCCGGAAGCCGCGACCGACGCTGCCCGGATGGGTCAGCCACTCGTCGCCGCGCAATGCGGTGAGACCAAGATTCTCCGTCATGCCGTAGGCCGTCACCATCTGCTCGGGACTGAGCAGCTCGAACCACGTATGCAGCAGCGCGGGTGGCATCACCGCGGCGCCCTGCAGGACGAAGACGATGCTGGACAAGTCGCGCTGCCGGATGTCGGGCAGGGCCGCGACGCGCGCCAGCATGGTCGGTGTGGCGGTGAAGTTGGTGACCCGATACCGCTCAATAGTGTCGACGAATATTGTGGCGTCGAACTTCTCGAGCACCACCAGATGGTCGCCGGCCAACAGCATGAGCAACGTGGCGAAGCCGTTTGTGTGATACATCGGCGCGGGCACCATGATGGTCTGCGGTTGAGCCACCGGTGTCCAGTTCGATAAGAAAGGCTCGCCGTGCTGAGATGTCCAGAGCGACGGCGCCAGGTTGAGGATTACCTTCGGCACGCCCGTTGAGCCGCTGCTGCAGATGCCATTCGCGGTGGGGGAAATGGCTGTGGGCAGCGGGCTTTGGGACTCGCCGGCCGCATGTGCCTCCAGCTCCCATCGGCTCTTTTCGTCGACGACGACGGCGGGGTCAATCACCGCTCGCACCCGGTCTCGCTCCCATTCGGGCAGATCCCAGTGCATGGGAATGGGAACTGCGCCGATCTTCCAGCACCCGAGCGTGGCGAGCACCAGGTGCTGCGAATTCGGGATCGCAAGTGCAACAAGGGAGCCCGTTTGCGCACCGGCGGCAGCCAGCGCCCGACCCCACTGGTTGGCGCGGGCGTCGAGTTCACCGAAGGTCAGCTCTTGGGCGGTGCGGTCCAGCGCGACATTGGTCACGGCCGGCTCGTCAGGGCGTTGCTCCGCGAGCTCCTGCAGTTTGGTCCCGAACGGGATCCCGTCCGCCAGTGGGTTGGAGGCCGTCACGCCCACGCCGGTTCACTGAACAACGTCTCCAGCGAGCCGTCGGCGACGCTGGGAATCAAGCGCAGCGCGAGCGCCTCGGCGCCCAGCGGCAATCGGATCAGCGGTTGGGTGTGCCGGTCGAGCACGCTGACATCGGACTCGTCGCAGAAACCCAGGGCGCCGAGCAGTTGGTGGGATGCGCGCAGCACTTGGCGCGCCGTGTCGGCGGCTTTGAACCGCAGAACGAGCGCGTCGGCCGAACGAATCTGCGCCGGCGTGTCTTCCGGCCGGGAGATGGTGTACTTGGCGAGCTCGTGGAGTCCGCGCACCGCGACGGAGGCATCGGCAACGGTGAACCGGACGGCCTGGAAGTCGGCCAGCGGCTTGCCGAACTGAATCCGGGCGCGCACATGCTCGGTGACGATATGCAGCGACTGCTGCATCGCTCCGAGAATCCGCCACGACCCCAGCACGAGATGAAGGTTAACGTCCTCGGCCGGAACGGTTCCATCGGGTGCGCTCAGGGCAGCCGGCACCAGAAACGGCCCCAGTTTCGCGTTCGTTCGCGACGCCGGTTGCGCTCGGTACCGGTGGCCATCGAGGTCCGCGGCAATCCACTCACCGGCCAGATCGCCGTGGTCGATGCGCGGCGCCTCGGGATTGACCAGAGCCAGCAGGGCGCCGTCGATCGCCAGGATCTCCTCGACGAGCGGATATGGCAGCGCCGTCGCACCGGCGGCCTGGCAGAGCACCGCGGCGGCCAGGGCGTCGTCGGGTGACGACCGGGCGTCGAGCTCGAACGCGCCGACCTCGCTCAGCGCCGCGTGCGCCGCGTTCCGGATGCTGTCGTCGGTCTCGGCGTGCAGCGCGGCCTGCGGCCCGCCGAGCCGGTTGAGTCGCTTGGTGGCGACCGCCGCGAAATCACTAATATCCTGTGGCAGTGTTGTTTTCACCGATTTTCTCCCAACACATCCCGCGCCACCAGCATCCGCTGCACTTCGATCGTGCCCGATGCCACGGTGGCCGCTTGTGCGTAGCGCCAATGGTCCTCGATCGCCCCGTGCAGTGCCGCCGACGTGCCGCTGTCCAGGGCCGTCGGACCAAGCACGTCGAAAAGCAGCTCGGCGACGAGCTGATCGCAGGTGGTGGTGGCGATGCGGGCGGCGCTGGCCGCCGCACCGGCCGACGCGTCATCCTGTAGCGACACTGCGCGATAGGCCAGCAGCCTGGCCACCCGTAAGTCGACGAGCGCCCGGACCCAGCGGTTGCGAATCGATTCGGGCAGTTTGTGCCAGTCGTCGCCGAGCTGGCTACGCAACCGTTCGAGCAGCGACTCGCAACGCGCATAGCGTGCGATGCCGACGCGCTCGAATGCCAGCGCTTCGCGCATCACCCGCCAGCCGTCACCCACGTCGCCGAGGACATCGCCGGGGAGCGCCTGCACGTCGTCCAAGAACATCTCGTTGAGGTGGTGGGGACCCAACATCGAGGGGATCGGGCGGACGGTGAAACCCGCCCTGTCCATGGGGATCAGAAAAAGAGTGAGCCGCTTGGACTTCGCGGCATCAGGGTGGGTGCAGGCCGCCAGCACGCACCAGGACGCCATCCCGGCATACGAGGTCCAAACTTTCTGCCCGTTGATTCGCCAACCATCACCATCGGGTATTGCGCGGGTACGCAACGAAGCGAGATCGGATCCGGCCTCCGGCTCGGAAAAGCCTTGGCACCAGATCACGTCGCCGGATGCGATCGCCGCGAGGTGCTTGGCCTTCTGTTCTGCAGTTCCGTAGCGCATCAGTGCTGGGCCGACCCAATTGATTCCCATGTACTGCGGACCGCGGGGCTCGTGCTGAGCCCACATCTCCTCGCGCAGCACCGTCTGGTGCCAGACTGAACCGCCGCCGCCACCATGCTCTTTCGGCCAGGCCAGTGCCAGCAGCCCCTCGACGGCCAGCAACTTGCAGAACGTCTCGGTGGTGGCCAGGTCCTGTGGATCCTCGGTGCACGCACCGAGGAAGTCGGCGGGGACGTTATTGGATATCAGCTCTCGCAAGTGCTGACGCAATTGTCCGGCGTCGTCGCCGAGGTCGTAATCCATCATCATCCCTTCGGCAGCCCGAGCGATCGTTCCCCAATGATGTTGCGCTGGACCTCCGACGTTCCGCCGTAGATGGTGGCGGCCAGGGCGTCCTGGCGTTCGAACAGGAGATCCGGGTCCCCGGCCGAACCGGGTCCGGCGGCAACCGCGCTGAGTTCCCAAACACGCTGCAATGTAACAGATCCCAATAGTTTCATGATATCGGCTTCCGGGCTGGGCCGCCCCGCGAGTTCGTTGCCCAAGGAACGGTATCCGGTGGCCCGCAAGGCTTCGGCGTCGGCAAGCAGGGAGCCGAGCTCGGCGTAGATGTCGTGGCTCTGGTCTTGACCCGTCGCGCAGCCAGTGCGTACCGAGTCGAGTCCACGCTTGACTTCCACCCAATTCATGATCCAAATCATTTGGCGCTCATGGTGTAACGACGACAGCGCAACGTTCCAGCCACCGTTGAGGGGCCCCAGCAGACTTTCCACCGGAACCTCGACGTCGTTGAGGAAGACCTCGCAGAACGTCTCGTCGGAGATCGATGACATCCGGATGGGCTCGATCCGCACCCCTGGTGCCTGCAGATCGAGGATGAGGCAGGAGATCCCGCGGTGCTTCGGCGCCTCAGGATCCGTACGGACGTACAGGGTGCACCAGCGCGAGAGGTGGGCCTGGGTGGTCCAGATCTTGTGTCCGTTGACCCGGAACACATCCCCGTCGCGCTCGGCTCGGGTACGCAGGCCGGCGAAATCCGATCCGGCCTCCGGCTCGGACATCCCGAGCGCCCACCATTCGTCGCCGCGCAGCAGGGGAACCAACAGGCGGTCGATCTGAGCGGGGGTGCCGAACTGGCGGATGCCAGGGGCCGCGACACCGGGACCCTGAATGTTGGGCAGCTTGGGCGCCGACCTGAGCGCGCCCTCGATCCGGATCTCCATGGCGTCGCGCAAACCCAGCGACCGGCCGCCGTGCTCAAGGGGCCAGGTGGGCTGTAGCCACCCGGCCTCGAAGGCGGCCCGCTGGTAGTCGCGGCGCAGCGGAAGATCCCATCGGTACTCGCGATAGCGCTCGTAGTAGTTGTTCGGCAGAAACTCGGCCAACCAGGTGGCGAACTCGGTGACTACCTCGGACCGAGCTGCTGGGCCTTTCTGCTTCGTCACGCCCCGACCCCCTCAAAGCCGCCCACAAAACGAGAGCCCACTTCGCGGTACAGCGAGCGACTGTCGCCCAGCATCGCCGCGCCCTGCCAGGCGTGCCGAACGTAGAGGTGCACGTCGTGCTCCCAGGTCTGCCCGAGGGCGCCGTGCACCTGGACCGCAGTGCGCGCACAGTTGGCCGCGGCGTCGCCGGCGGCGGCCTTGGCCAACGCCGCAGCGGTCCAGGCTGTCGCAGGTGTGGTGTCGGGATCGCCGATTTGGGCGGCCGCCGCGTAAGTGAGGCTGCGCGCGCGTTCGAGGCTGACGTAGTTGTCGGCCAGCGCGTGTTTGATCCCCTGGAACGCGCCGATCGGCGTGCCGAACTGACGCCGCGACTTGGCGTACTCGACGGAATGGTGGAGGGCGGCACTCGCCACACCGACCAAATCGGCGGCCACGGCCACCAGCGGCGCCGTCAGCACCGATTCGATGTCATCGATGTCAAAGGTGGCCAGGGGTTCGGTGTCGAACTCGACATCGCCGATCGGTTGTGCCGGGTTGGTGGACTCGACGACCAGGGCGCTGACGCCATCACCGCAGCGCGCGACCGCGACGACTGGCGCGCCTCCGTCGCCGTCTGTGGCCAGCGCGACGATCAGCTCCGCTCGGGGCAGATTGGGGACCGCGACCGCACGCCCGCGCAGCCGTCCCCGGTGCAGCGTCGCGGCCGGCCCCGGAAGCCGAGATCCGGGGGAGTGCACCGCCAGGGTGGCGACCACGCCGCCGGCGATGTCGGCGAGCAGTGGGTCGGCGCCCGGGCCGCAGGCCCGCAAAGCGCCCGCGGCCAGCCCGACGCTGCTCAGCAACGGGATCGGCGCGAGGGCGGCACCACACTCCTCCAGAACGACCGCCAGCTCGACCGGCCCGAAATCGCCGTTAGGGTCAGGCGTGGCGAGTTCCGTCCAGCCCAGGTCGACGATGGTCTTCCACAGGGAGCGCCAAAGTTCGGAATCCGTTCCCGCGTCATTCAGAACTTGGCGGGTAACGTCCGGGGGGCACTCGGCACGCAGGATGTCGCGCACGGTATCGCGCAGCGACAGCTGCTCCGAGTTCAGTCCGACATCCATAACACCCTTATCATAGTAAAGATAGTAAGCTAGACAACCGGGCGCAATCGCGCAGAACGCTGAGAGCATCATCACGTACGTATAGGTGGCGCATGGCTGAGTGGTATCTGTTCCTGCCGCAGGTGCGGCTGTCGGTGGCCGACATCACGGAGCGCGCGCGCCATGCCGAGGCCAGTGGCTTTGACGGAATAGCGTTCATCGACCACCTCGAGGCGCCCGGACTGCCCGGTGAAAGCATCTGGGAGGCAATGGCCATTGCCGCCTGGGTGGCGGCCAAGACGGAGCGGTTGCGGATCGGCCATCTGGTGCTTTGCGACGCTTTTCGGCATCCGGCCGTGCTCGCCAAGCAGGCCGTCACCCTGTCGGACGCGTCGGAAGGCAGATTCGATCTCGGCCTCGGATCCGGATCGTGGCCCGCGGAGTTCACCAGATTCGATGTGGGTCAGCAGGATCCGGTGGCCCGCGTCGAGCAACTCGACCGTCACTTGGCCCTGATCAGGCAGTACTGGGGAGACGGCACAGCTTACGAGACGGGGGAGACTGGCTCTGTTCAACTGCCACGACGCACCCACCCGATACCGCTGGTCCTGGGTGGCAGCGGGCGGCGAATCATGGAACTCGTTCGTAAACACGCTGATTGGTGGAACCTGCAGGCAAACCACATCGACCGCTTGCCCAAGCTGGCCCCGGCGGCGGGAACGGCCAGGCTGTCGATTCAGCAGATGGTGGGCTTCGCCCGGTCGGGCAGTGATCCGGCCGCAGTACGCGAGGTGAGTACCCGGCGATTCGGGAACCTGGGGGCAGGGCTGGTCTGCGGCGACGCCGACGAGCTGGTCCAGCACTTCGCGGGGCTGGCCGCCCACGGCGTGGAGCGTTTCTACGTGTGGTTCGCCGATTTCGCCGTTCCGGATTCCCTGCACGAATTCGGCGAATCGGTGATTAAACAGTTCCCAGCCAGCGCCACGTTATAACCGTCAAGTAACTCCTCAACCGCGCTGTGCGGCGCGCCGCTGGACCTCGGTGGGCACAATCGGCGCACGTGCGAACGGACCTCGCTGCACAGCGCTCAGCCGGATCTCCGGCAGATCGACGGACGCCTCGACGGTGTCGAGCCACGCGACCGCCTCGGCGATGTCGGACACCTGAATTGCATACATCTCGAACGGAACATCTTGCAGCATCTCGGTTTCCACCGGCCCCGGCGTAACGATGTGGACACTGATGCCGTCACGATCGACTTCGAGCGCCAATGCGCGGGCGAAAGCGTTCATGCCCGCTTTTGACGCGGAGTATGCGGTCCGGCCCGGCATCGGTTCGTGCGCAGCGGACGACGAGATGAAAACCAGCCGCGAGCCCGCACGCATTCGGGGCAGTACGGCGGCGGTCAACACAAAGCACGAATCCAGGTTGGCCGACATGATCGTGCGCCACTGCTCGAAAGTCTGTTTGCGCGCGTAAGTACCGCCCAACACGCCGGCGGCATGAACGACCAGGTCGATCGTCTCCAGTGTGCTTACCGCATTGGTGACGCCGACCGGGTCGGACGCATCGGCGACGACGTAGCGCGCTCCGATCTCCTCGGCAGCCGCGCGCAACGGGCCTTCGCGTCGCGCAGCCAGCACTACGTCGTACCCGAGCTCACATAGCTTGCGACCGCAGCCTTTTCCGATCCCGCCGCTGCCGCCGGTGACCAATGCCGTTCTCATGGGATTTTTGGGGGATCCTTCTAGGAGCGCCGAATATCGCGCGAGCGCGACCCTGGACGTGAAAGGGCCTGCGGTGAAAGCGCATAGATTCGTTGATGAGGCCGGCCGGACAACACGTGGTTCTGCGCATCGGCGAGGTGGCGCCCCGCGATGCGGCGAGCCCGGTCGACGTCGCCCTCCGCGATCGTCTCGGCCAGCTTGATGTGGGTGGAGAGCACCGCGCGGCGGTTGGCCAGCGAGGGGTATGTGCCCTGTGACGCGCTCTCGTCCGCCCACTGCCGTTCGTGGCTACTCCACAGCGTCTCCAGGCTGCCGACGACCGCGATGATGGTGTGGTTTCCGCAGCCGTCCACGATGAGATCGTGGAACTCGCGGCCGATTTCGGTGAAAAGCCGGTCATCTTCGAGATGTTCGGCCATGGAATCGTTGACCCGCTTGAGTTCTGGCACCAAGGTATCCGCACGGTCCGCCCGCTGGGCGGCCAGCGCGGCGCAGGCGGGCTCGAGTTCGCGCAGCGCCATGCCCAGGTCGGCGATCTCGACATGCTCGCTCTGCAACAGCAGACCGAGCATGTAGGCCGCGCTGGTCTTCGACGGCGCGTGCACGACGGCGCCGCCGCGGTTGCCGCGACGGACCGAGACCAGTCCCTCGGTTTCCAAGATCCGCAGTGCTTCCCGCAAGGAGACCAGGCTGACGTTGAACTGTTCGACCAGCACCTCCTGACGTGGCAAGAGATCACCGTCGGCGAGCGCACCGTCCACGATTTGGCGGCGCAGTTCGTCGGCTACAATTTCAGCGATCCTGGGCGCGGACAACCGCCGACGGGCGTCCGGGCCAATTCCCAGGGCGGTCATTACATCCTCGCAATAAGCAGCAGGGAAAGCGCGCGGCAGGAAACCGGCCCGCGTACTTGACTGGCTTAGCTATTTTAGCAGTAATGGTATAAATAGCATCACTGGTCGCGTCTTGACCGGGAGGGCGGGGTGCAAGTGAGCGATCGTCCGACGCCGCTGCACGAGTTGCGGGTCGTCGAGATCAGTGACCGGATAGCCGGCAGCTACTGCGGGAAGCTGTTGCTCGACGCCGGCGCAGAGGTACATAAAATCGAGCCGCCGCAAGGGGATCCGTTGCGGCAGTACACGGCTACCTGTTCGCCGGTGGCAGGGGCGGCGCCGTTCTACAGCTACCTCAATGCGGGCAAGCGCAGCATGACCTTCGCGCCGGATTCCGAGCGATACCGTGCCGAACTAGCGGCCGCCGATGTCGTGATTGTCACAGCGGGCCGGTCGCGGGCGCCGGCGTTGGGCATCGACCCGGCGCGCCTGCTGGGCGAGTCTGGGCAGGCGGTCGTGGTCACCATTTCCGACTTCGGCTGGACAGGGCCCTACGCCGACCGCGCCGCCAGCGAGTTCACCCTGCAAGCCTGGGCGGGCTCGCCCGGCTTTCGGGGCGATCCTGCCGGGCCCCCCATCTCGATCGGCGGCGACCTGGGCGAGTACATGGGCGGTGTATTCGCGGCGTTCGGTGCGCTTGCGGTGCGCCGCCGTGTCGAACGCGGTGGCGCCGGCGAACATCTAGACCTGTCCATGCTCGAAGCGATGACCACGATGCAGAGCAGCGAATGGTTGCATTCGCAGCTGCTACAGGTGCCACCGATCCGCCGCACCCTGGAGGTGCCGTCGATCGAACCGGCCAAGGATGGCTACGTCGGGATCACCATGGTCACCGGCCAGCAGTGGCTCGACTTCGCCGCGATGGTGGAATGCCCCCAGTTCGAGGAGATCGAACAGCTGCGTTTTCAGATCGGCCGGTGGGGCTACCGCGACCTCATTCGCGAACATATCGGTCCCTGGATGGCCGAACGGACCGTCGACGAGATCGTGCAACTCGGTCAACTGTTCCGGTTGCCGATCGCTGCGTTGGGCAACGGCTCCACGATCCGAGACATGGAGTACACGATCGACCGCGGGGCGTTTGTCCGCAACCCCGCCGGCTTTCATCAGCCCCGCCCGCCATGGCTGATGTCGGCCTGCTCGCCCGCGCCGCTGCGTGGCACCGCGGCCCCCGGTGCCGACAATGACGAGTTGCCCTGGCAAAAAAGCGAATCCGGGCGCAAGAAGGCGCCGGGCGGGCTGCCGCTCGAAGGTGTTCGCATCGTCGATTTGACCGCTTTCTGGGCCGGGCCGGCCGCCACTCACCTGCTGGGCGCGTTCGGCGCGGACGTCGTCAAGGTGGAGTCGATACAGCGGCCCGACGGCATTCGTTACTCGGGCGGCATGCGCAAGGACGTCGAGGACTGGTGGGAGTACGGCTGGGTGTTCCAGGCGATGAACACCAACAAGCGTTCCGTCACACTGGATTTGGGCTGTGACGATGGTCGCCGCCTGTTCGCCAAGCTGGTGGCCCAGGCCGACATCGTCATCGAGAACTTCTCACCGCGAGTGATGGACCACTTCGGGCTCACCGCCGACGTGCTGCTGGAGATCAACCCCAAACTCGTCGTCGCCCGGATGCCCGCGTTCGGGCTGGACGGTCCGTGGCGCGAGCGGGTCGGATTTGCCCCCACCATGGAGCAGATTGCCGGCCTGGCTTGGGTGACCGGATTGCCGGAGGATCCGCCGGTGACGCCGCGCGGAGCCTGCGATCCGCTGGCCGGGGTGCACGCCGCGTTCGCGGTGCTGGCCGCGCTGCAGTTCGCGGAGCGCACCGGAGTGGGCCAGCAGGTTGAGCTGCCAATGATCGAAACGGTGCTGAACGCCACCGCGATCCAGCCGATCGAGTCCGAAGTGTTTGGGATAACGCTGAGTCGGCGCGGGAATCGCGGTCAGGGCTGGTCGATCCAGAACCTCTACCGATGTGCCGGACCCGGCGGCCCATCGGAAAAAAGCGATGATTGGATCGCGGTCACCGTCAGCGAGGACGGGCACTGGCAGGCATTGGTCGACCTGATGGGCCACCCCGCCTGGTGTGACGAGAGTCTGTCTACCATCCCCGCGCGGCGTGAGCGGGCCGACGAGATCGACGGCCGGCTGCGGGACTGGTTCGCCGGGCAGCCGTTGGAGTCGACGGTGGAGCGGTTTGCCGCCGCGGGCATTCCCGCCGCGCCGGTGGTATCGCCGTCGTTGGTGACCGAGAATCCGCAACTGCGCGACCGGGGATTCTTCGAGAACCTGAACCACCCGAGTACCGGGGCCGCCCTTTATCCCTGTCCGCCGTTCGCCCAGCTGGCCGGGCAGAGCCGATGGCTGATGCGCCCGCCGCCAACCTTGGGCGAGCACAATGGGGAAGTACTGCGCGACCGGTGCGGGCTGACCGAAGACGAGCTGGCGCGCCTCGCGGCCAGCGGGGTGATCGGGACCCGCCCCAAGGGTTTATAACGAGTAGGGAGTAGCTGATGCGCGTGACCGTCGACGAGACCTTGTGTGAGGCCAGCGGCTTCTGTGAATCGATGGCCCCGGATGTGTTCGAGATCGGTGATGCCTCGGTGGTACAGATCGCCGACGGCCCGGTGCCGGAGCACCTGGAATACGACGTCCGCGCCGCGGTCGCACAGTGCCCGAAGGCGGCGCTGCGGCTGCACGACTGACCGCTCCTCTCGCCTGAACGCCGAGGTGGCACCTAGTCCGCGCCACGTTGACGTTCAATGCTTAAATTAGTAAAAATAGACTTCAAATAGACTTCAAGTCATCGAAGCGCGGTGAGTTGAGAGCGGCCCAGGTGCGCTCGGCCGCGTGGGAAACGGAGTGCTCGTGGACTGGGACTCAGACCAAGGCTCGGATCAAAACAAAGACCCGTCGGAGCAGGAGTTCGGGCAGGGCGGCATCGCACTGTCCACCTACCGGTTCCCGACCGGATGGTTCGTCGTCTCCTTCGCATCGGACCTGGAGGTCGGTCAGGTCAAGCGCGCGCACTACTTCGGTGAGGAGTTGGTGCTGTTCCGCACCGCCTCCGGCAAAGAGCACGCGCTGGACGCCTACTGACAGCACCTCGGCGACAACATGGGAGTCGGCGGGGAGGTAGAAGGTGAGAACATCGTCAGCCCCTGGCACGGTTGGCAATGGCGCG
>PLSK01000167.1:0-735 GCA_003165155.1 Mycobacterium sp.
CAAATCGCAGGCAGACCACTAGCCGTCGCCGTCCAACGTCTGGGTCAGATCCAGGATCGTCTCGATCGCCTCCTGCGCAACAACAGGCTTCCTCATGCACGGATCGGACCGAAACAAAACCTGATTATTTGCGAGACACGCCACTAGATGCCTGGTCTGGGGCGGCTTGCAGGACCACTATCCCGCGCGACTCCACGCGTACCGTGGCACCGGCGCGCACCGGACTCGCTTCACCGCCGTCGTCGGCACCAGCGACGGTGTCGATGACAGGAGTCCATGCCGGTCCGAATTCTTCAGGCGGCAAGGTGAATTCGACCGATTCGTGGTGCGCGTTGAAGCACAGGACGAAGGAATCATCGGTGACGCGGTGGCCGCGGGCATCGAAATCGGGGATGCCCTGACCATTGAGGTAGACCGCGACGGATTTGCCGAAGCCGGAATCCCAGTCTTCGTCGCTCATCTCCGAGCCGTCGGGCTGGAACCAGGAGATGTCTGGCATCCCCTCGGCGCCGCGACGGCGAACCGGAAGTCCGTCGAAGAATCGACGGCGCCGGAACACGGGGTGCGCGGCCCGCAGCGCCGACACCGTCCGGGTGAACTCCAGCAGCGCGGTATCGACGCGGGCCCAGTCGATCCAGGTGATCTCGTTGTCCTGGCAGTAGCCGTTGTTGTTGCCACCCTGCGTGCGGCCGAGCTCGTCGCCATGCGAGATCATCGGCACGCCCTGCGAAAGCA
>PLSK01000167.1:822-1249 GCA_003165155.1 Mycobacterium sp.
CGCACAGTGTCGCGGTACTTGCCGTTCCATTCCGTCCACTGGGGCGGAAAGTTGCCTACCTGGTATCCGCCCGGCCCCAGGTCCCAGGGCTCGGCGATGAGCTTGACCTGGCTCACGATCGGGTCTTGCTGCACGAGTTCGAAGAAGGCCGACAGCCGGTCGACGTCGTAGAACGCACGGGCCAACGTGGCGGCAAGGTCGAAGCGGAACCCGTCCACATGCATCTCGATCACCCAGTACCGCAGTGAATCCATGATCAGTTGCAGCGAGCGCGGGTGCCCGACGTTGAGGCTGTTTCCGGTGCCCGTGTAGTCGACGTAATACCGCTGATCCTCCTCGACCAGTCGGTAGTAGGCGGCGTTGTCGATCCCGCGCATCGACAACGTCGGCCCCATGTGGTTACCCTCGGCGGTGTGGTTGTAGACCA
>PLSK01000167.1:1335-6113 GCA_003165155.1 Mycobacterium sp.
GGGTGCGTCTGGGTCAATCCCTTGACATGCGCCTCGTAGATGACGGTGTCGGCGTACTCCCGTCGCGGCGGGCGGTCCACACCCCAGTCGAAGAACGGGTTGATGACCACCGCTTTGGGCATGCTGGCGGCCGAGTCGTCGTCGTTGCGGCTGTCCGGGTCGCCGAAGTTGTAGCCGAACAGTGACTGGTTCCAATCGAACGTGCCGTCGATGGCCTTGGAGTAGGGGTCCAGCAGCAGTTTGTTCGGGTTGCACCGCTGACCGGCGCCGGGGTCGTATGGCCCGTGCACCCGGTACCCGTACCGCTGGCCGGGTTCGATATTGGGCAGGAAACCGTGCCAGACGAAGCCGTCGACCTCCGGAAGCACGATCCTCGTTTCGGCGTCGTCAGCGTCGAACAGGCACAGCTCGATCCGCTCGGCCACCTCGCTGAACAGCGAGAAGTTCGTCCCGGATCCGTCGTAGGACGCCCCGAGCGGATACGCCATACCCCGCCATACCTCGGTAACAACGGGGGCTGCCGCGCGATGGCGTCGTCTAGGTCGGTCGGTCACATCGCAGACTCCCTTGTTGTGGTGCGCACAACAACGTAGCGAGTAACGGGCCATGGCGCGCGTCGTTGCCCCGTCAATTGCAACGGGACAGTCAGTCAGCCGCCCGATGCCGACCTACGTAGTACCTCAAGAACGCGCACGGCGATCCCGACGAGGCGGTGAATCCGGTCGCCGCTTGACATAGGAGCAACTTTCGGGCGGGGTACGCCCGCCCGCGCTACCCCTCGTGCGCCAGCCAGACGACGCCCAACGGGGGAAGCGTCATAGAGGCCGAGTACTCCAGGTCGTTCCAGCCGATCGCCTCTGCGGTCAGGTCGCCGACGGTGACGCCGCTGCCGCCGAACTGGGTGGCGTCGGTATTGAGGATCTCGACCCACCGACCCGGCCGAGGGAGCCCGACCCGATGGTCGTGCCGGACCACTGGGGTGAGGTTGGCGATGCACGCCACGACCCGCTGGTCGGTTACCGGGAACCGGAGGAACGACAGCACGCTATGGTCGGCGTCGTTCGGGTCGATCCAGCGGAACCCCGGCCAGTCGAAGTCCTGCTCCCAAAGGGCCGGCTCGCGGCGGTACACCGCGTTGAGTTCTGCGACCAGTCCCTGGACCCCGGCGTGCTCGGGGTCCTCCAGCAGGTGCCAGTCCACGCTGGCGTTGTACCGCCACTCGTCGTTCTGGGCGATCTCGCCGCCCATGAACAGCAACTGCCGTCCGGGATGGGCCCACATCCACGCCAGCAGCGCCCGCAGGTTCGCGAACTTCTGCCAACGGTCCCCGGGCATCTTGGCCAGCAACGAACCCTTACCGTGGGCGACCTCGTCGTGGCTGAGCGGCAGGATGAAGTTCTCGTGGAACGCATACAGCAACGAGAACGTGAGCTCGTGGTGATGGAACCGGCGATGGACCGAATCCTTGCTGAAGTACACCAGCGTGTCGTTCATCCACCCCATATTCCACTTGAACCCGAACCCCAGCCCGCCCAGATAAATGGGGCGGGAGACGGCCGGCCAGGACGTCGACTCCTCGGCGACCATCATCACCCACGGGTGGTGCCGGTAGACCACCTCATTGACTTCCTTGATGAAGCTAACCGCCTCAAGGTTCTCCCGGCCCCCGAACCGGTTCGTCACCCACTCCCCCTCGCAGCGGGAGTAGTCCAGGTAGAGCATCGAGGCGACCGCGTCCACCCGCAGCCCGTCCATATGGAACTCCTCGATCCAGTACAAGGCGTTCGCCAGCAGGAAATTGCGGACCTCGTGGCGGCCGTAGTTGAACACCAGCGTGCCCCAGTCGGGGTGCTCCCCCTGCCGGGGGTCCGCGTGCTCGTACAGCGCCGTGCCGTCGAACCGGGCCAGCGCCCAGTCGTCCTTGGGGAAGTGGGCCGCCACCCAATCGACGAGCACCCCGACCCCCGCCTGGTGCAGCCGATCCACCAGGTACCGGAAGTCGTCCGGGCTGCCGAACTGTGACGCCGGCGCGTAATACCCGGTCACCTGGTACCCCCAGGAGCCCGAGAACGGATACTGCGCCAGCGGAAGGAACTCCACATGCGTGAACCCCAGATCAGCCACGTAGCCCGGAAGGATCTCGGCCGCCTCCCGATAGGTCAGCGGCCGCCACGACCCGTCGTCGTTTCGGACCAGCCGCCACGACCCCAGATGGCACTCATAGATCGAGACCGGAGCGTGCATGAGGTCCACGCTGGCCCGCTCGGCGATCCACTCCGCGTCCTGCCACTCGTGCGTGCTGGCCGTGACGATGCTGGCAGTGGCCGGCGGCACCTCCGCGGCGAACGCGAACGGGTCAGCCCGCAAGCTGACGTGCCCACCCTGGCTGACCACCTCGTACTTGTAGCGGGCCCCTGGCCCGACTCCCGGCAGGAAGATCTCCCAGACCCCGGAGCCGCCCAGCACCCGCATCGGGTGAACCCGGCCGTCCCAGCCGTTGAAGTCCCCGACAACGCGCACGCTTCTGGCGCTCGGGGCCCAGACGGCAAACGACGTCCCAGAGAGCCCCTGGTGGACGCGCACGATGGCTCCCAGGTGCCGCCACAGCCCCTCGTGCCGGCCCTCGCCAAGCAGGTGCAGGTCCATCTCCCCCAGCGTCGGCCAGCATCCGTAGGGATCGTCAAAGGATGTCTTCGCGCCGTTGCAGTCGGTCGACTCGAGGCGGTAGGCGGGGACGGCGTCGGCCTCCAGCACGCCGGCGAACACACCGGCGACGTGGATGCGACGCATCTCGATCCGCGCCCCGCCGCTCAGCACCGCCATCCCCGCGGCGTCCGGGCGCCAGCCGCGGATCACCACCCAGACCCGCCCGTCGCCGTCCTTCTCCAGGTGCGGGCCCAGGATCTGGTGCGGGTCGTGATGATCGCCCGCGACGAGCCGCTCGAGATCTGCCTGGTGGACCGAACCCTCGAGTCCGACCGGTGCACTCATGACCGTTCCCTCCCCGACCAGGCGCCGTAGGTCGCCCGACCCGTCACGCGGCACATCCCCCGAGCGCCGGAATGGTCCGTTCCCTGAGCTTTCCACGACATGGTGGCGGTGAGAAGGTACTGGCTGATCGAACGCACCATCGACTCGGTGAACGTCGCCAGGCCGCACTGTGTCGGTGGAAAGATCCTCTCGAAGGCGACGCGAAGCGCCTCGTCCGGGTGGGTACCGCCGTTGCTCAACAGCGAAGGGAATCGGGTCGATACCACGGTCACGCTCCATTCGGTCCGCCTGTCCTGCATCATGGCGGTCGACGTGACGTGTAACCAGGGACGAAAGTCCCGAGGATTGACTCCCTGTCAGAGTAGCCCGCTGCGCGCATCCACCCGCGGGCCGCCGGCCAGCAAGATCACACCGGAGTTTCTGAGCCGGGTTGCCGAGATATATCAGGCCGCACCCGAGGGCGGGCGACTTGAGGCGGTTGTCGCGGCCTTCAGTGTCTCCGAACGACAGGCATGGCGCTACATCTCCCAGGCCAAGCAGGAAGGTCTGACCAATGACTAAACGAGCATCCAGGGAAGGGTCAATTCGGCAGCGGCCTAACGGAATCTGGGAGGCACGGATCACTTACCTCGATCCGGTGTCCGGCCGCCGTCGTTCGCAGTCCCTCTATGCACCTACCGCCGAAGCGGTACGCGACAAACTGGACGAAGCACGAGACCGCATCAAAGCGCAAGCACCGGTGCGTGATTCGTCGCAACAGTTGGCCGATTGGGTCACGCACTGGTCGGAAACGTCGCTTGAGGCATCGTCGCGCAAGCAATCCACCAAAGCGCTGTACCGCACCCTTGCCCGCAAGCACCTGTGTCCCGCACCGTTGGGTTGCACGCCGTTGGACAAGTTGCGGAAGTCCCACATAGATGGACTGATTGTGAAGCTGCGCAAACAGGGCCTGTCAGATTCCACGGTGCGTCAGGTGTACACGGTGCTGTGTGCCGCTCTTGACGACGCGGTGCTTGACGGCTTCATAGCCCGCAATCCCGCCACCCTAGTGAAGCGCCCAGGCGTGCAACGTCGCGAAGCCACGCAACTTGGACGCGGCGGACGTTGCGGCCGTCCTGCAAGCCGCGCAGGGCCTGCGCTACCGCCCGGTGTTGGTGCTCATCGCGGCGACAGGTCTGCGCCGTGGTGAAGCCTTGGCATTGCGCTGGGAACACGTCAACATCAAGGACGGGACGCTGCGGGTGGCGGCCACGCTGAGTTGTGTCGATGGCCGGCTGCTGATCACCGAGCCGAAGTCGCCACGGTCGCGACGGAGTGTGCCGCTGTCGCCGGCTGTGGTGTCGCTGCTCAAAGCCCAGCGGGTAACCCAGGCCGCGAAGCGGCTGGGGACGGTCAACCAGTGGACCGACACCGGGCTGGTCTTCACCACCGAGTTCGGCACGCCGGTTGAGCCGCGCAACATCCTGCGCACCATCGAGTTGGCCGCGGCTAAGGCTGGGTTCGAGAACGTCGGCGTGCACACGCTGCGGCACTCCGCTGCGGTGGCGTGGCTGGAGTCCGGTGTGCACATCAAGGCGGTGGCCGACCTGCTCGGGCACAGCAGCCTAGCGGTTACCGGTGACATCTACGGGCACACGTCGGATGCGACGACGCGCGGGGCCATCGACGGGCTTAGCGCGGCGCTTGGGCTTCAGTAACCGATCGGAGTACACAGTCAGTCATGAATGCGAAAGAACCGACAGCGTGGGAGAGCTACGAAGAAGTTGCTCGCTATCCGATGGGGGACA
>PLSK01000090.1:0-6203 GCA_003165155.1 Mycobacterium sp.
GCACCCCGAGCAGCCGATAACGCCCGAAGACCTCGCCGTCCACCCCGTCCACCGCAAGCCTCCTCTGAGCACACGAAGTGTGCCTGGATGCTACCAATCTGTCGAGCTCAGGTCCGCCTTCACCGAAATCGCCTACCGAGCCGGTTCACGCAGCGGCGAGCCGGTGAACTTGTCGGGGTTGGCGACATCCCATATCGCACAGACCTTTCCGTCGCGCGCCGTCATGGCGGTAATCCGCGGCGACATCGCCCGCTGCCCATCGGCGGCCGGAAAACCAGCGGTGTAGCCGCCCAGTTCACCGTTGATCAACGCCAGCTGATTCGCGGTGACGAACAGCGGGCCATAGCGGCGGGCCAGGCCGAGCATGAACCGGGCCACCTTGTCCGGCCCGCGGATGACGTGAACCGCCGTCGAGGCCTTGCCATTGGCATCGCCGGTCAGGGTCACGTCGGGATGCAACAGCGCCACCACGGCGTCCAGCTCGCCGGCGGCGATGGCGGCCATCAGCTTGCCCACCAACTCGTTGTGGGCGGGGTCGGGCTTGGGTGCCGGCTCCGCGCCCGGCCCGGTCAAAGCCTTGCGGGCGCGGGAGGCCAGCTGCCGGGCGGCGGCCTCGTTGATTCCCAGCACCTCGGCCACCTCCGCGAACGGCACGGCGAAACCGTCGTGCAGCACGAAGGCGAGCCGCTGATCGGGGTTGAGCCTTTCCAGCACCACCATGGCAGCGAACCGGGCATCCTCGCGGGCCACGACCGCGGCCAAGGGGTCAGTTTCTGGTGAACTCGAGAAGCCGGTGACCACCGGTTCGGGCAGCCAGTTGCCGGTGTACGCCTCCCTGCGGTGCGCAGCCGACCGCAACCGGTCCAGACCCAGCCGGCTCACCACGGTGGTCAACCAGGCCCGCAGGTCCGTGATCACCGAGTCCTGCCTGTCCCAGCGCAGCCAGGCCTCCTGGACGATGTCCTCGGCGTCGGCCACCGTTCCCGTGAGCCGATAGGCGACCGCCATCAGATGCGGCCGCAGCGATTCGAATTCGGTGACCTGCGTTGAGGTCATGGCCCGAGCCTAAACGTTAGGCTCGCGAGCAAGATGACCGAGAACCTGTCGACCAAGGCTGATCGCTACCTGTGGGGCCACTTCGCCCGGCACGGCCCGGGAATCACCCCGCCGATCATCGCCCGCGGCGAGGGCGTCCACATCTTCGACGATCGCGGCAAGAGCTACCTGGACGCATTGTCCGGGCTGTTCACAGTGCAGGTGGGTCACGGGCGGGCCGAACTCGCCGAGGTCGCCGCCCGGCAGGCGAGCACGCTCGAGTTCTTCCCGCTGTGGGGATACGCAACCCCGCCCGCGATCGAGCTGGCCGAGCGCCTCGCGAACTACGCCCCGGGCGACCTGAACCGGGTGTTCTTCACCACCGGCGGCACCGAGGCCGTTGAGACCGCCTGGAAAGTGGCCAAGCAGTACTTCAAGCTCACCGGGAAACCCGGTAAACACAAGGTGATTTCGCGCGCGATCGCCTATCACGGCACTACCCAGGGAGCCTTGGCCATCACCGGGCTGCCGTTGTTCAAGGCCCCCTTCGAGCCGGTGACGCCGGGCGGCTTCCGGGTTCCCAACACGAACTTCTACCGGGCACCGGAGCTGTTTGCGAACAACGCCAAGGCATTTGGTCTTTGGGCTGCCGACCGGATCGCCGAGGTGATCGAGTTCGAGGGGCCGGACACCGTGGCCGCGGTGTTCCTGGAACCGGTGCAGAACGCCGGCGGTTCCATCCCGCCGCCCCCGGGCTATTTCGAGCGGGTTCGCGAGATCTGCGACGAGTACGACGTGCTCTTGGTGTCCGACGAGGTGATCTGTGCGTTCGGCCGGATCGGCTCGATGTTCGCCTGCAACGACATCGGGGACGTCGGATATGTGCCCGACATCATCACCTGCGCCAAGGGGATGACGTCGGGTTACTCGCCGATCGGCGCGATGATCGCCAGCGACCGGCTGTTCGAGCCGTTCAACGACGGCGCCACGATATTCCGGCACGGCTACACATTCGGGGGGCACCCGGTGTCGGCCGCCGTCGCGCTGGCCAACCTCGACATCTTCGAGCGCGAAGGCCTCAACGAACACGTCAAACAAAATGCGCCCAGCTTCCGCGCCACGTTGGAGAAGCTGTACGACCTGCCGATCGTCGGCGACGTCCGCGGCGAGGGGTATTTCTACGGCGTCGAACTGGTCAAAGACCAGACGACCAAACAAACCTTCACCGACGACGAGCGCAAGGCGCTGTTGGGCCGCGTGTCGTCGGCGCTGTTCGAGGCCGGGTTGTATTGCCGCACGGACGACCGCGGCGATTCAGTCATCCAGTTGGCCCCGCCGCTGATTAGCGGCCAGGCCGAGTTTGACACCATCGAAACGATCCTGCGCGCGGTTCTCTCCACCCTCTAACCGCGAAAGTGCAACTGGCGACGCATCGCCCGAGTGGCACCGTCGGCAGTTGCACTTTCGCGGCAGAGTCAGGCAGGGTCAGGCAGAAGCCCGCTTGACCGCGTCGGCGGCCACCAGCACTTCCCGCGAATGCACCGCGTTCGGGTCGTTCGCCATCCGCGATAGCGCGTTGCAAAGCCAGGCAAGCGCGGACTGCAGTTCGGGACTGGGTGTGGAGTCGCGATGCAGGTTGAGCTCTGCCAACACCTGCTCAAGCCCGGAACGTCGAACCTGGGTCGATTTCTCGACCTGCTTGAGCAGATATTTCAGCGACCGGGGATCCGCGCTACTCGAGTCGCCGGTGCGGTTGCGCCGCAACTTTGACCAAAATCGATCGCTAATGGCAAACCCTTTGAACTTCCGTGCGGGGACGGANNTGCGTGCCGCATCATGCCTGGCAGCGGCGTTTTTCACGCTCGCTGCCCCGGTCGGGCTGCCGGCTGCGGTCGCCGAGCCCAGCCCCGGGCCGAATGCCGGCCCGGCGACCTGCCCGTACAAGGTGACCACCCCACCCGCGGTGGACTCGTCGGAGGTCCCCCAGGCCGGAGATCCGCCGATACCGCTGGCGGTGCCGGCAAAGCCGGTGGGCGGCGACGCGCTCGGCAGCTGCGGCATCCTCGCCGCACCCGGCACACCGCCGCTGCCGAACGATGTCTCGGCCGAGGCATGGCTGGTGGCAGACCTGGACAGCGGCGCCGTGATCGCCGCCAAGGATCCACACGGCCGCCACCGTCCGGCCAGCATCATCAAGGTGCTGGTCGCGATGGCGTGCCTCAACGCGTTCAACCTCAACAAGTCGGTCGTCGGCACCGCCGAGGACGCGGCCGCCGAGGGCACCAAGGTCGGCGTCGACGACGGCGGCACCTACACCATGAACGAGCTCCTGCACGGGCTGCTGATGCACTCCGGCAACGACGCCGCACACGCGCTGGCCATGCAACTCGGCGGTATGCAGCAGGGGCTGGAGAAGATCAACGTGCTGGCCGCCAAGCTCGGCGGCCGGGACACCCGGGTGGCGACGCCGTCGGGACTCGACGGGGCGGGCATGAGCACGTCGGCCTACGACATCGGCCTGTTCTATCGGTACGCCTGGCAGAACCCCGCCTTCGCCGACATCGTCGCGACCCGGACCTTCGACTTCCCCGGTCATGGCGACCACCCCGGCTATCAGCTCGAAAACGACAACCAGCTGCTCTACAAGTATCCGGGCGCACTGGGCGGTAAAACGGGGTACACCGACGACGCCGGCCAGACCTTCGTCGGCGCGGCCAACCGCAATGGGCGACGGCTGATGGCCGTGCTGATGCACGGGACCCGCCAACCGATTGCACCGTGGGAACAGGCCGCGCACCTGTTGGACTACGGTTTCGGCACCGCCGCGGGCACCCAGGTCGGCTCGCTGACCGAACCCGACCCGTCGCTGATCACCAGCAAGCCGGACACAGACCGGCAAGCCGGTGGCGTCAACGCGGCAGGTTTCATGCCGTCGGCCGACACAGTGCCGGTGCGGGTGGGGGTGGCCATCGTCGGCACGCTGGTCGTGTTCGCTTTGATCATGGTCGCGCGTTCGATGAACCGTCGCCCTCTACACCGGTAACCACCGTTGCGCACCGTTGACCTCGTGATTTTGCTGTGGCACCGTTCCTGACGTGAGTGAAGCCCTGTACGAGGACGCCGGCCTGCTGCTTGATGAGGACGGAATCACCATCCGGCGGTACTACTTCCCGCTGGCTACCTCCAAGCGGATCGCGTACAGCCGTATCCAGGGCATCAAGGCCCGGCCGATGAGCTGGGCCACCGGAAAGGGCCGCTTCTGGGGTGCAGCCGACCCGCGCTACTGGTTTCCGCTGGACATCCATCGAGGAAGTAAAAAGACCCTGCTGGTCCTGCACGTGGGCCGCGGCCGGGTGAGGCCGTGCATCACCCCCGAGAACCCCGAGCACGTCATTGAGGTGCTACGCAACCGGGTACGGCCCAGCTGACCATCAGCGAGTCTGGACGCCCATCGCGGCGGGGCCTGCTGGTTGGGCTCACCGCGGCCAGCGTCGGTGTCATTTACGGGTACGACTTGTCCAGCATCGCCGGCGCGCTGCTGTTCATCACCGACCAATTCGGCCTGACGACACGGCAACAAGAGCTGCTGACGACCATGGTGGTAATCGGCCAGATCGCCGGTGCGCTGGTCGGCGGTGCGCTCGCCAACGCGATCGGGCGCAAGAGATCGATGGTCCTGATCGTCGTCAGCTACGCCGCATTCGCGCTGCTGGGTGCCGTCGCGGTGTCGATGCCGATGTTGTTGGCGGCGCGACTGCTGCTTGGCCTGACGATCGGCGTGTCCGTGGTGGTCGTGCCGGTGTATGTGGCCGAGTCGGCACCGGCGGCGGTGCGCGGGGCTTTGCTGACCGCCTATCAGCTCGCCACGGTCAGTGGCCTCATCCTGGGCTACCTGGCCGGCTACCTGTTGGCGGGGACGCACAGCTGGCGGTTGATGCTCGCGCTGGCCGCCGTACCCGCCGCGCTGTTGCTGCCGTTGTTGCTGCGCATGCCCGACACCGCCCGGTGGTACATGCTGAAGGGCCGCGTCGCCGATGCCCGCCGGACGCTGCTGCGAGTAGAACCGGAGGACAAGGCCGAGGCAGAGCTGGCCGAGATCGGCCGGGCCCTGAGCGAAGGTTCCAAAGGCGGGATGTCCGAGATGCTGCGACGGCCGTATCTGCGCGCCACGTTATTCGTGATCACCCTCGGGTTTCTCATTCAGATCACCGGCATCAACGCGATCGTCTACTACAGCCCGCGACTGTTCGAGGCCATGGGGTTCACCGGCAATTTTGCGCTGCTGGGTCTTCCGGCGCTGGTGCAGCTCGCCGGTTTGGCGGCGGTTTGTGCCGCGCTGGTTCTCGTCGACCGGCTGGGTCGGCGTCCAATTCTGTTGTCCGGCATCGGCATGATGGTCGCCGCCGACTTCTTGTTGGTGGCCGTGTTCGCATTGGGTTTTGGCACCGTCGCGGGCTTTGCCGGCGTGCTGCTGTTCATCATCGGCTTCAGCTTCGGGTTCGGCTCGATGGTATGGGTTTACGCCGGCGAGAGCTTCCCCACCCGCCTGCGCTCGATGGGGTCGAGCACGATGCTCACCTCCGACCTGGTGGCCAACGCGATCGTGGCCGCCGTCTTCCTGACCGTGCTGCATTCACTCGGCGGCGCTGGGACTTTCGCGCTATTCGGGTTATTCGCGGTGGTCGCCATGGGTGTCGTCTACCGGTATGCGCCGGAGACCAAGGGCCGCCAGCTCGAGGACATCCGGCACTTCTGGGAGAACGGCGGGCATTGGGAGAACACGAGCACCCAGACGGCTACGGAGAGCCAATGTCCCTGATCTGCGCCGGCACGGTGGTCATCGATGGGCAGATCTGCCGACCGGGCTGGCTGCAGACGTCCGGTCGCCGGATCCTGGCCTGTGGTTCCGGCTCACCATCTGGGCCTGCCGACGCAGATTTTCCGGATTCCATTGTGGTGCCTGGGTTTGTCGATATGCATGTGCACGGTGGCGGCGGAGCCTCGTACACCGAAGCGCACGGAATCGCCGGGGCCGCAGGGTTCCACCTGCAGCACGGCACCACCACGACGCTGGCCAGTCTGGTCACCGTCGGCCCCGCGGAGTTGATTGCCGGCGCGCGCGCGCTGGCCGAGCAGACCCGGCAGGGCGCCATCGCGGGCATCCACCT
>PLSK01000090.1:6211-11363 GCA_003165155.1 Mycobacterium sp.
CTGGCACCCGAGTTACAGGGAAGCGAATGGGCGATTCGGCGCTTTCTCGATGCGGGTGTCGTTGTCGCCGTTGGACATACGGATGCGACCTACGAACAGGCTCGTCACGCCATTACCCTGGGCGCGACAGTCGGCACCCATTTGTTCAACGCGATGCCGGCGCTGCACCATCGAGAACCCGGACCGGCGCTGGCGCTGCTGGAGGACCCGCGCGTCACCGTCGAGATCATCGCGGACGGCGTGCATCTACACCCCGCCGTGGTGCGTTCGGTGATCGAGGCTGTCGGACCGGGCCGGGTCGCGTTGGTGACGGACGCGGTTGCCGCCGCCGGTTCCGGCGACGGATCATTTCTGCTCGGCACGGTGCCGATCGACGTGGTGTCCGGCGTGGCCCGGGTACGCGGAACGTCGACGATCGCCGGCAGCACCGCGACGATGGATCAGCTGTTTCGCACAGTGGCCGGGCTCGGCCTGAACGCGGATGCCGGTCTGGCTGCCGCGGTGCAGATGACTTCGGCGACGCCGGCCCTGGCTCTCGGGCTCGACCAAGTGGGCAGCCTGCGTCCTGGCTATGACGCCAACCTTGTTGTGCTGGATGATGATTTGCAAACCAAGGCCGTCATGGTCCGCGGCGCCTGGCGAGACGACGCGTCAAAGCCGCAATAGCTCATCGCGCTTCTCTAACTTTCCAAAGCGAAAGCTCGCCATTGGCGGGTCGGGTCGGTCATGCTTATGGCCGGATTCATCTCCTGCGAGAGTCAAACAAGTGGCTGGGATTGGGGCACAGCGATGTCGTATGTGATCGCAGCACCGGAGTCATTGGTGGCGGCGGATGTGTCCGGTATCGGGTCGGCGGTCAGGGCGGCCAATACGGCGGCCGCGGGTTCCACGACGCAGGTGCTTGCCGCGGCAGGCGATGAGGTGTCGGCGGCGATTTCGGGTCTGTTTGCCAACTACGCCAGGGGCTTTCAGGCGTTGAGCGCGCAAGGCGCCCTTTTTCACGCGGAGTTTGTGCACGCGTTGTCCTCGGGTGCGCGCGGCTATGCGGCCGCCGAAGCCGCTAACGCCGCGCCCCTGCAAACCGTTGAGCAGGGCATTTTGGGGGCGATTAATGCACCCACCAATGCGGTGTTGAGCCGGCCGTTGATCGGTAATGGCAGCAATGATGCGGCGGGGACCGGGCAAGCCGGCGGTGCCGGCGGGATCTTGTGGGGCAACGGCGGCAATGGCGGGTCCGGAGCGGCGACGGCGGAGCAGGCGGAGCAGGCGGNNGCGGGCGGTCAAGCCGGCAACGGCGGCACCGGAGTCACCGGCACCGCGGAGACCGGTGGCAACGGAGGCGACGGCGGCCAAGGCGGCGACGGCGGCGCGGCGGGCACGTGCCCCGGCCTCTCTGGCACCGGCGGCCAGGGTGGCATCGGCGGCAACGGCGGGACCGGCGGAGATGCCCCGTCCGTCGGCGATGTCGACGGCGGCACCGGCGGCAGCCCGGGGACCTGAGACCGCCCGCGGGTGCCGCCGGACGGCTAGCGGCGCCAGTTGGTAAACCGCGAAAATGCCAGCGCGCCAACGGCACCCACGACTAGGGCGGCCAGCGTCTGGCGCGCGCTGATGCCCTCGTCCAGCTGTACCCGCGGGACAATGATCGCCGGCGCGGGCGGATCGACGGGCTTGGCGCGCGGATCCTCCGATGCCGTCGCCGCCCATGCGGTGCAGAACAACACAAGATAGGCGGTGACATACGCGAACACCATCAGACCCAACACCGGCCCGAACGTGGCGCCCGCCGGGCTCCGCAGAACTACGTGCAGGTACAGCCCCGCCACCTGCTTGAACGCCTCGAAGCCGATCGCTGCCATCAACCCTGCCTTCATGGCGTCGACGATGTTCACCGACTCCCGCGGCAGCCGGCCGATCATCCAGGTGAACAGCAACCACGACACCAACAACGACACAAATATCGAGATACCTCGAAATATCCAGTCGAACACCGAAAATTCGGGTATATCAAGCCATCTGAAGACCGCGGCCATCGGTGCGGTATGGCCCAGCGCACTGAGGCCGATGGTCGCAAGGATCACCAGGAACGTCCACAGGATCGCCAAGAGATCAGACAGTTTGTTGCGCAGGAACCCCGGCGAATCGTAGGGCTCCTCCCACCACATCTCGGTCAACGCTTCCCGCAGGTGCGACATCCAGCCCAGACCCGCCCACGCCGCGGTGGCCAGACCGATGATGCCGACGGACGCCCGCGCCCGGATCGCCGAGTTCATCAAATCGACCAGCTGCTGACCCAGGCCGTTCGACACCGCGCCCCGGATATGGTTGTCGATCATGTGCAGTAGGTCGGGCCGACGGGACAGCGCAAATCCCACCGCCGCGAAACCGACCATCAGCAAAGGAAATAGCGCGAAGATCGAGTAGTAGGTCAGGCCGGCCGCGAAGAAGCTGCCGTTGCGTTCGTCGAAGCGCTGGTAGGCGCGAATGACATGGTCGAGCCACTTGAACCGGGCCCGTAACCGAGCAAAAATCCCTGGCTTGGCCGGCTGGGTCATGGTGAAACGCGCTACCCCCGTTGCGGAAGGAATCCCAGCCGATCGTAGACCCGCTGGACCGTTTTGGCGGCCACCTCGTTTGCGCGCTCGGCTCCGAGCGCGAGCACGGCCTCCAATTCGGCTAGATCAGCGGTCAATTCGTCGACCCGGGCCTTGATCGGGCTGACGAATTCGACGACAGCCTCGGCGGTGTCTTTCTTGAGGTCGCCGTAGCCGCGCCCGGCGTACCCGTCGACCAGCTTGTCGATGTCGACCCCGGTGACCGCCGACTGGATGCTCAGCAGATTCGACACGCCCGGCTTGGCGTCGGTGTCAAAGCGAATCTCGCGTTCGCTGTCGGTGACCGCAGAGCGAATCTTCTTGGCGGACAAAGCGGGATCGTCGAGAAGGTTGATCAGCCCGGCATCGGTGGCCGCCGATTTGCTCATCTTCGACGTCGGGTCCGCCAAATCGTAGATCTTGGCGGTGGCCTTNNGGAATGAGCATGTCCGGAACCACGAAGGTATCCGGGAAGCGGCTGTTGAACCGCTCCGCGATGTCGCGCGCCAGCTCCAGGTGCTGCCGCTGGTCCTCCCCCACCGGCACCAGATTGGTGTCGTAGGCCAGCACGTCGGCGGCCTGCAAAACCGGGTAGGTGAACAAGCCCACGGTGGTGGAGTCGCTGCCCTGCTTCGTCGACTTGTCCTTGAACTGCGTCATCCGCGACGCCTGCCCGAAACCGGTGAAGCAGCCCAGCACCCACGCCAGCTGGGTGTGCGCGGGTACGTTGCTTTGCACGAAGACGGTGCTGCGAGCCGGATCGATGCCCAGCGCCAGATATTGAGCCGCGGTAACCAGGGTGCGGTGCCGCAGCGTCTCGGGATCCTGGGCGATGGTGATGGCGTGCAAGTCGACGACGCAGAAGAACGCTTCGTACTCGTCCGGGTGGTCGTCCTGAAGCGCGACCCACTGGGTGATGGCACCCAGCGCGTTTCCGAGGTGAAGCGAATCAGAAGTGGGCTGCACGCCGGAAAAAATCCGGCTCGATCCGGTAGCGGTGCTCATGATTCCCCGATCTTTTCACGCGGGGGCCAACGGCTCTTCAAACACCAGCCACGCCGTGCTTGCGGTACCAGCGGTACCGCCTTTAATGTCGGCAAGGTGACGTCTCGCGCGCCGATCCACGTAGGTCCTCAGGATGGCTCCGGAGAGCCCGTCCTGCTACTGCACCCGTTCCTGATGTCGCAGACGGTTTGGGACGTCGTGGCTGGACAGCTGGCCGATACCGGCCGCTACGAGGTATTCGCACCGACGATGGCCGGCCACAACGGCGGACCGCGCGCGGGAACCTGGCTGCTCAGCTCGTCGACGCTGGCCGACCACGTGGAACGGCAGCTCGATGACCTGGGCTGGGACACCGCCCACATCGTCGGCAACTCACTGGGCGGCTGGGTCGCGTTCGAACTCGAGAGGCGGGGGCGGGCACGTAGCGTCACCGGCATCGCCCCAGCCGGCGGCTGGACGCGATGGAGTCCGGTCAAGTTCGAGGTGATCGGCAAGTTCCTCTCGGGTATGCCGATTTTGGCGCTGACCCGATTGCTCGGCCAACGGATATTACGGCTGCCGTATAGCCGCCGGTTGGCAACCCTGCCGTTGAGCGGATCGCCGACCGGGATCAGCGAGCGCGAACTGAGCGGCATCGTCGATGACGCCGCGCACTGCCCGGCCTACTTCCAGCTGCTGGCCAAGGCGCTGCTGCTGCACGGGCTGCGGGAGTTGGAACATACCGCCGCGCCCTCCCACTTGGTGCTGTGCGAGAAGGATCGGGTGGTGCCCCCGCGCAGGTTCAGCCGGCATTTCACCGACGCCCTGCCAGCCGACCATCGGCTCACCTTGCTCAAAGGCGTGGGGCACGTCCCGATGTTCGAGGCACCCGGGCGGGTCACCGAGGTCATCGTCGATTTTCTCGACCAGTACAGCCGGCCACCGCGGGCCGTCAACCCACCGGCGAGCTAACGGAGCGCCTTGTTCAGGTTGTCGGCGATCGAATTCAGGAATTCCTCGCTCTGCTGCCACCTCTGATCGGGACCGATGAGGATGGCGAGGTCCTTGGTCATCTTTCCGCTCTCGACCGTGGCGATGACGACCGCTTCCACCTGCTGGGCGAATTCGATGACCTCCGGGGTGTCGTCCAGCTTGCCGCGGTGCTGCAGCCCGCGCGTCCAGGCGAAGATCGAGGCGATCGGGTTGGTCGAGGTCGGCTTTCCGGCCTGGTATTGCCGGTAGTGGCGGGTGACGGTGCCGTGCGCGGCTTCGGCCTCGACCGTCTTGCCGTCGGCCGTCATCAGCACCGACGTCATCAGCCCCAGTGAGCCGTAGCCCTGCGCGACGGTGTCCGACTGGACGTCGCCGTCATAGTTCTTGCAGGCCCACACGTACCCGCCCTCCCATTTGAGGCAGGCCGCGACCATGTCGTCGATCAGCCGATGTTCGTAGGTCAGGCCTTCGGCTTCGAACTTCTCCTTGAATTCCTCGTCGAAGATGCGCTGGAACTCGTCTTTGAACATGCCGTCGTAGGCCTTGAGGATGGTGTTCTTGGTCGACAGATACACCGGCCA
>PLSK01000225.1 GCA_003165155.1 Mycobacterium sp.
ACGTTGACGTCGCGGACATGCTGAGCCGTCAGCCGTGGCCGGAGCCCGGCGACGAGTTCCCCGTTCACGTCACAAGCGGATAGCGCTGAATGTGCCAACTACGCATATAGCATATAAATGCGTCTGTTAGTCCTGAATAATTACCGGGTCGCCAATATTGACCGTGTTGTAGTACCACTCGGCATCTTGGGGACTCAAGCTGACGCAGCCGTGGCTGACATTGTCATATCCGAGGGAATTGACGGCCCATGGAGCTGAATGCACGTAGAGGCCATGATTGGTGATGCGGACGGCGTAATCCACCGGGATCCGGTAGCCGGCAGGATCGTCGACGGGGATGCCGACGCTGCTCGAGTCCATAATCAGCGAGCGTTCCTTGGATAGGACTGTGTAGGAGCCGACGGGCGACGGGAACTCCGGCCTACCCATCGAGGCCGGCATCACCCCTTGTTCTCCCCAGTGCGGCCGATGGTGCGGCGCGGGCAGCGAACGCGGTGGTCCGGCCTGGACTCCGTCAATGCTCACTGTGAACGTGTGCTCCGAGATGCTGGCAACGCCAACGACGGCAGGACCCGTTTGTAGCTCCGTGGACAGCCCGCCCACCGAAAGCGCCATCGTGCTGTGCGCCGGCCAGAATCGGTCCGGAACCCACTGCACCACGTTGTTGTCGAGCCATTCGAACTTGCCGGTCATCGCCGGCGTCGATTTGACTTCGACGGCACGTTCGGCCGCGTGTCGGTTGGTGACGGGCGCCCTGAATGTGACCACCACAGGGTGCGCCACACCCACCACCTGGCCCCGCGCCGGCTGAACCGACACGATGGCCAACCCATACGACTGGTTCGACGCCGCCGCGCTTACGCCAGCCGGCGCCGCAACCACACTCGCGGCGATACCGACCGCGGAAAGAACACACCGAATTACCGTCCGCATGGCTCCAATTCCTTCTAACTGGCAAAGTTCTCATTGCGATGCTAGGGGCGCCGCGTAAATTCATGTGCAGGCACGCGTCAGCAATTCGATCAAGGCTTTGTCACGTTTGGGTACAGCGAGCGTGATCATTCTGACCTAGGCCAAAACGCCTTTATCCAGAAATGATTCAAGCCCGGTAAAGGACTACGAAATACAGCGCGGGTCGGGGCTTCATCCCGACCCAGGGGAGACCCGCGTCAGCGCGCAGCCGAAGGACCGGGCAAAACGGGCTGACCGGACACCGGCGCTCCGGCCGGCGCCGGACCAGTCGGCGAGCCCTTGCCCGTCCCGGACATGTCAATGATGGGAGCGCCAACGGGCACAGCCTCCGGCCCAAACGCAACCAGCGGGGCACCGATCGGCACCACCGGAGCCACGACCGGCACGGGCACCGGCGGGACGCCGACGGGCACGGGCACCGGCGGGGCGCCCAAGGGCACGGGTACCGGAGGGCCGCCCAGCGGCACGGGCACGGGTGGCCCGCCGAGGGGCACGGGCACCGGTGGGACCGCCGCCGGAACCGGCGGGCCGAGCGCGATCAGCGGAACACCCTCAGGTATCGCAGCCAGCGGCCCGGGCACAACCACCGGAACACCAGCCATGTCAGTGAGAGGAGCACCAGTCGTGCAAATCGGAGGTGCGGCCGCGGGCACCGCTCCGGCCGCCGCCGGACCGCCGGCAACTGGCGCGCCAGCGTCTGCCAACGCTCCACCGGCGAGCACCGGCGCCCCAATTTCGCCCGACTGCCCCCGCATGCAGGCGCCGCCGCCCGTTATCAGCGGGGCGGCTGCCGCGTCCGGGCACAACGCGATAGCGGCTCCGCACAACCCGGCGCTGGCAATTATTTTGATGTTGAACCGATCAAAGATCGCCATCAACGTCAACTCCTTCATTCGCGCTCAGATATCAGCCGGTACAGCAGAACCATGTAGCCGTACCGATGTCGTGTCTGGACGGCCGAGTCCATTGGTAGCAGAGCCGATATTGAACACGCGTCACGCCGCACCGCATCGTTTCCAAATGGTTATGTTCGGCCGGTGCTGGTCCCCGAAAAAGGCGGATGTCATGCTGGCGGCACAGGTCAGGGCACCCGCCGCCGGCAGTCCTTGCCTCGACAGGGCTATCGATTTCGCAATGGCCGGCGCATACGTTTCGGCAGTCGAAGCACGGCAGCAGTTGTGATGTGCGCAACGTTGTCTCTTTTTAGTCGCGGCGCTGCGGATCATTGAAATATGGTTGGGCCAGGAAGGGCATCGGCGGAGGGTTGTCACAGACGCCCGTCGGTGCCCTTCAACCATGTCTGGCCCAGCTCTCGTCCGCCGAGCATGGGGGGGCTGTCGCCGACGCCGCGACCGTTGCTTATTACTGATCTAGGCTGAGAGCGGTTCATCAAGGGACAGCCAAGCGAAGACAGGGAGACGCAAGTGACGGTCCGGGTAGGCATCAATGGCTTCGGTCGAATCGGCCGCAACTTNNGCGCATCTGCTGAAGTTCGACTCGATCCTGGGGCGACTGTCCTACGACGTCACCCTTGAGGGCGACGACACCATCGTGGTGGGCGACATCAAGATCAAGGCGCTCGAGGTCAAGGCGGGTCCGGCGGAACTGCCCTGGGGCGACTTGGGCGTCGACGTGGTGGTCGAGTCCACCGGAATCTTCACCAACGCCGCCAAAGCCAAAGGCCACCTGGACGCGGGCGCCAAGAAGGTCATCATTTCGGCTCCCGCCACCGATCCCGACATCACGATCGTGTTTGGCGTCAACGATGACAAGTACGACGGCAGCCAGAACATCATCTCCAACGCCTCGTGCACGACGAACTGCCTCGGGCCGCTGGCCAAGGTGCTCAACGACGAGTTCGGCATCGTCAAGGGACTGATGACCACCATCCACGCCTACACGCAGGACCAGAACCTGCAGGACGGACCACACAGCGACCTGCGTCGCGCCCGCGCCGCCGCGCTGAACATCGTGCCGACCTCCACCGGCGCGGCCAAGGCCATCGGGCTGGTGTTGCCCGAGCTGAAGGGCAAGCTGGACGGGTACGCGCTGAGGGTGCCGATCCCGACCGGTTCGGTCACCGACCTGACGGTCGAGCTGTCCAAATCGGGCACCGCGCAGGAGATCAACGCCGCGATGAAGGCGGCCGCCGACGGCCCGATGAAGGGCATCCTGAAGTACTACGACGCGCCGATCGTCTCCAGCGACATCGTCACCGATCCACACAGCTCGATCTTCGACTCCGGCCTGACCAAGGTGATCGACGATCAGGCCAAGGTGGTGTCGTGGTACGACAACGAGTGGGGCTACTCCAACCGGCTCGTTGATCTGGTCGCGCTGGTTGGCAAGTCGCTCTAGCCGTGAGCGTCCCACACTTCGAAGACCTTCTGGCGGAGGGCGTTTCGGGCCGTGGCGTCCTGGTGCGCTCCGACCTGAATGTGCCACTGGGCGACGGTGGCGCTATCACCGATCCCGGTCGGATCACGGCGTCCGTACCTACGCTGAAAGCCCTTCTCGACGCGGGTGCGAAGGTCGTGGTCACCGCCCACCTGGGCAGGCCGAAGGACGGGCCCGACCCCAAATTTTCGCTGGCGCCTGTCGCCGCGGCGCTGGGGGAGCAGCTGGGTCGGCACGTGCAGTTGGCCGGCGACGTCGTCGGCACAGACGCTTTGGCGCGCGCCGAGGGCCTGACCGACGGCGATATCCTGCTGCTGGAGAACATCCGGTTCGACCCGCGCGAGACCAGCAAGGACGACGGCGAACGGCTTGCACTGGCCAAGCAGCTCGCCGAATTGGTCTCGCCCGGAGGCGCTTTCGTCTCCGACGGGTTCGGGGTGGTGCACCGCAAGCAGGCTTCGGTCTATGACGTCGCCACCTTACTGCCGCACTACGCCGGCACGCTGGTTGCCGCCGAGCTAGCGGTGCTGGAGCAGTTGACCAGCTCGACCAAGCGGCCCTACGCGGTGGTGCTCGGCGGGTCCAAAGTGTCCGACAAGCTCGGCGTCATCGAGTCATTGGCGACCAAAGCCGACAGCATCGTAATCGGCGGCGGGATGTGCTTCACTTTCCTTGCGGCGCAGGGATATTCGGTGGGAAAATCGCTGTTGGAAGAAGACATGATCGAGACCTGCCGCAACCTGCTGGACACCCACGCCGACGTATTGCGACTGCCCGGCGACATCGTCGTGACCGAGAAGTTCAGCGCCGATTCGCCACCGCAGTTCGTGGCCGCCAACGCGATTCCCGACGATTTGATGGGACTCGACATCGGGCCCGGATCGGTCAAACGGTTCACGGCGGTGCTGTCCAATGCCGAGACGGTCTTTTGGAACGGTCCGATGGGCGTCTTCGAGTTCCCGGCGTACGCGGCCGGCACCCGAGGTGTTGCCGAGGCAATCGTGGCCGCCACCGCCAAGGGTGCGTTCAGCGTGGTGGGCGGCGGCGACTCCGCGGCCGCGGTGCGGGAGCTCGGGTTCCCGGAGGGCGCGTTTTCGCACATATCCACTGGTGGTGGCGCGTCGCTCGAGTACCTTGAGGGCAAGACGCTGCCCGGTATCGAGGTGCTGGGGCGCGTTCAGCCGAACTTAGGATGAAAAGAGAGTGACGCGTGACCCGCAAGCCACTGATCGCCGGCAACTGGAAGATGAATCTCAACCACTTCGAGGCGATCGCGCTGGCGCAGAAGATCGCGTTCGCGCTGCCGGACAAGTACTACGACAAGGTTGACGTCACGGTGATCCCGCCGTTCACCAACCTGCGCAGTGTGCAAACCCTGGTCGACGGCGACAAGCTGCGGCTGACCTACGGTGCGCAGGACCTCTCGCAGCACGACTCGGGCGCCTACACCGGCGACATCAGCGGGGCCTTCCTGGCCAAACTGGGCTGCACCTTCGTCGTCGTGGGGCACTCCGAGCGGCGCACCTACCACAACGAAGACGACGCTCTGGTGGCCACCAAGGCCGCCGCCGCCCTCAAGCATGAGCTCACCCCGATTGTGTGCATCGGCGAGCACCTGGAGGTCCGGGAAGCGGGCGAACACGTCCCCCACTGCGAGAACCAGCTGCGCGGCTCGCTGGCCGGGCTGTCGGCCGACCAGATCGCCAAGGTCGTCATCGCCTACGAACCGATCTGGGCGATCGGTACCGGGCGGGTGGCCAGCTCTTCGGACGCCCAGGAGGTGTGCGCGGCCATCCGGAAAGAGGTGGCGTCCCTCGCCTCTCCAAAGATCGCAGAAACCGTCCGGGTGCTCTACGGCGGCTCGGTGAACGCAAAAAACATCGGCGACATCGTCGCCCAGAGCGATATCGATGGTGGCCTCGTCGGCGGCGCCTCGCTGGATGGCGAGCAATTCGCGACGCTGGCGGCCATCGCCGCTGGTGGCCCGCTGCCGTGACCGCCTGATCAGCGCTTGTATTTGATCAGCAGTTCCACGCCGACGATGGACACCAGCCAGATGCCGGTGATGAACAGCGTCAACCGGTCCAGGTTTTTTTCCACCACCGTCGAGCCGGACAGGCTTGACTGCACGCCGCCGCCGAACAGTGTCGACAGGCCGCCGCCCTTGGCGCGGTGCAGCAGCACCAGCAACACAACCAGCACGCTGGTGACCACCAGGGTGATCTGCAGGGCCAACTCCATGAGGGCAGCTTACCGAATGTGATTAAACGGCCTCGCGGCCCCCGTTCACCCCCGCGAGCAGATCAAGCCTGCGCTCGACACGCGAGCCGGGCCATCCGCGCCGATACTAGAAGGCATGGTCGAGGTTTCCGATATCGCGCTGGAACCGATCGGCGCCGTCCAGCGGACCCAGGTCGGCCGCAAGGCGACCGAGCCGATGCGTGCCGACATCAGAATGCTGGGCACCATCCTCGGCGACACGGTGCGCGAGCAAAACGGCGACGAGGTATTCGACCTGGTCGAACGCGCCCGGGTGGAGTCCTTCCGGGTGCGTCACTCCGAGATCGATCGGGCCGAGATGTCGCGGATGTTCGACGGCATCGACATTCATCTGGCGATCCCGGTTATCCGGGCGTTCAGCCATTTCGCCCTGCTGGCCAACGTCGCCGAGGACATCCACCGGGAGCGCCGCCGCCGCATTCACGTCGCCGCGGGCGAGCCGCCGCAGGACAGCAGCCTGTCCGCGACATACGCGAAACTCGATCAGGCAGAGCTGGATTCGGCTACGGTGGCCGATGCGTTGCAGGGGGCGCTGGTTTCTCCGGTGATCACCGCGCATCCCACCGAGACCCGGCGGCGTACCGTCTTCGTCACCCAGCATCGGATCACCGAGCTGATGCGACTGCACGCCGACGGGCACACCGAGACCAGCCACGGCCGCAGCATCGAGCTCGAGTTACGCCGTCACGTCCTGACGCTGTGGCAAACCGCGCTCATCCGGTTGTCCCGGCTGAAGATCTCCGACGAGATCGAGGTGGGCCTGCGCTATTACCCGGCCGCGCTGTTCAAGGTGATCCCGCAGGTCAATGCCGATGTTCGGGGGGCGTTACGGGCTCGCTGGCCGGACGCCGAACTGCTTTCCGAGCCGATTCTGCGACCCGGATCATGGATCGGTGGCGACCGCGACGGGAACCCGAACGTGACGGCCGACGTGGTGCGCCTGGCCACCGGCAGCGCCGCGTTCACCGCGCTGGCGCACTACCTCACCGAACTCGCACATCTCGAGCAGGAGCTGTCGATGTCGGCCCGACTGGTCAGCTTCACCCCCGAGCTGGGTGTGCTGGCCGACGGCTGCCAGGAGGCGCCCCGCGCCGACGAGCCGTACCGGCGGGCGTTGCGGGTAATCCGTGGGCGGCTCACCTCGACCGCCACCGAGATTCTGGACCGGCAACCGCCGGATGGGCTTGACCTCGGTTTGCCGCCGTATTCCACGCCGGCCGAGCTGCGGGCCGATCTCGACACCATCGACGTCTCGCTGCGAACGCACGGCAGTTCATTGCTAGCCGATGATCGGCTGGCCTTGCTGCGAGAAGGCGTCGGAGTCTTTGGGTTTCATCTGTCCGGCCTGGATTTGCGGCAGAACTCCGATGTTCATGAAGAGGTGGTCAGCGAGTTGCTGGCGTGGGCCGGAGTGCACCCGGACTACCGCTCGCTGCCCGAAGATGAGCGAGTCGAGCTACTGGCGGGCGAACTCGCTACCCGGCGACCACTTGTCGGCGACCGCGCCCAGTTGTCCGACCTGGCACGAAGCGAACTCGACATCGTCGCGGCCGCCGCCCACGCCGTCGAGACCTACGGTCCCGCGGCGGTGCCCATCTACGTCATCTCGATGTGCCAGTCGGTGTCGGACGTCTTGGAGGCTGCGATCCTGCTGAAAGAGGTCGGCCTGCTGGACGCTTCGGGGCCGGAACCCTATTGCCCCGTGGGCATCTCACCGCTCTTCGAAACGATCGACGATCTGCACAACGGGGCAGCGATTCTGCGCGGCATGCTGAAACTTCCGATATACCGGGCGCTCGTTGCCGCCCGCGGCGAATCCCAGGAAGTGATGCTCGGTTACTCCGACTCCAACAAGGACGGTGGGTATCTGACCGCCAACTGGGCCGTGTACCGGGCCGAGCTGGCCCTGGTTGAAGTCGCCCGCGAGGCGGGAATCCGGTTGCGGCTCTTCCACGGTCGCGGCGGTGTCGTCGGTCGCGGCGGCGGCCCCAGCTATCAAGCCATCCTGGCCCAACCGCCGGGAGCGGTGAACGGCTCGCTGCGGCTCACCGAGCAGGGTGAAGTCATTGCCGCCAAATACGCCGAACCACAGCTGGCGCGCCGCAACTTGGAGAGCCTGCTGGCGGCGACGCTGGAGTCGACGCTGCTGGATGTCGAGGGCCTGGGCGACTCCGCGGAGCCGGCCTACGCGGTGCTCGACGAGATAGCCAACCTCGCGCGGCATGCGTACTCCGAATTGGTGCACAGCACACCGGGTTTCGTCGAATATTTCAAGGCGTCCACCCCGGTCAGCGAGATCGGGTCGCTGAACATCGGCAGCCGGCCGACATCACGCAAGCCCACCACCTCTATCTCTGACCTGCGCGCCATCCCGTGGGTGCTGGCGTGGAGCCAGTCGCGGGTCATGCTGCCCGGGTGGTACGGCACCGGATCGGCGTTCGAGCAGTGGATCACGGCGGGTCCGGAAAGCGAAAGCGAGCGGGTGGCAATACTGCACGACCTGTATGAACGGTGGCCATTCTTCCGCAGCGTGTTGTCGAACATGGCACAGGTGTTGGCCAAGAGCGACCTGGGCCTGGCGGCCCGCTATGCCGAGCTGGTGGACGACGAATCGTTGCGGCTCAGGGTGTTCGGCAAGATCGCCGACGAACACGAGCGAACCATCGCGATGCACAAACTCATCACCGGTCACGACGACCTGCTGGCCGACAACCCCGCCTTGGCGCGCTCGGTGTTCAACCGTTTCCCGTACCTGGAGCCGCTGAACCATCTGCAGGTGGAGTTACTTCGCCGCTACCGTTCCGGCGACGACAACGAATTCGTGCAGCGCGGCATCCTGCTGACGATGAACGGGTTGGCCAGCGCGCTGAGAAACAGCGGCTAATTCGAGCGCGCCGAGCGTAACCTCACTGCGAATCTCATCGCCGAAAATCGCAGTGCGCTTACGCTCGCCGGCAAGGATTTAGAGCCGGCTGGCATAGTCGACTCGGCAGGGTCCTGCCGCCCGCGCCACGCCACCGATCTGGGCCGCGACGGGACGCGGGTGCGACGTCCAACGCGGCGTCAGCTGGTAGTTGCACAGTAGATGCGTGCTGGCCGCGGTCATGGCCGCCAGTGAGAATGGTTGGGCCGGGCACGAGTGCCGTCCGTGTCCGAAGGCCGTCACCAGCATTGGCGACGGCAGATCCGGGTCCCGCCCACGAGGCGAGCCCCATCCTGTGGGCAAGCCGCCGCATCAGATCGAAGACATCCACCGAACCGGCCGGCCCAGTTCGGCGGCGCTGTGCTCGAGCGCACGGTCCAGGTTCGTCAGATAGCTGACCACGTCGTCGCGCCGAAATAGTGCGTTGGGCAGGATGCGACGCTCCGCGAAGATTTCGTCGGGAAGCTTGCGTCGCAACATCAAATAGTCGGCGACCGCCTTGCTGGCCTTCTCCTCGGTAAGCGCGTAGAACGACTCGACACCGGTGGCCGAGAACGTGAACAGGTAGTGGTCCCGACCGCTTTCCACCGCGAAGGTGTCGCCATGTCGCGCGCGGGCCGCAGCGATCGCGGCGACGGCATCATCGACGGGGACATCTGAGGGCAGACCGGTTCCCTGCGCATACGGCGGTCTGGGAACCGGGTTGGCTCCGGTCAATAACTCGGTCATGAACTGGGCACGAACTACCGCACCACCCGGTTACGCAACCTGCCCACCACACCGCGCACTGCGTGCTCGGTGACCGATAGCGGGGACATCACCGTCTCGCCCACGCTGACCATGTAGTCGATCCGCTCGACGATGGCCTCTACCGGCTGCACAAGAACGATGAGCCGTTTCGCGAGGTCGTCCAGCCTGGACAGCGTGCCCTCCAGGTGATCCAGACCGCTCCCCAGGCGTTCCACCGTCGCATTGAGGGTGGAAAGCGAACTGTTCAGCTCTTTCATCGTTTCGCCCAGGCTGTCAAGGACGTCTTCGACCTGGCCCACCGTCTTGTCGGCGTTCAGCGCGGCCTGGGTGAGGGTCTTGATCCGGCTGCGCTCTGGCCCGCCGCGGACCGTTCTGTCTGCCATGACGGTCCATTATGCGGGCTAGCCCGGTTGCCCCGGAAGCTTGGAAGCGGCCTCCGCGTCGAGCAACCAGAGCGTGGTTTCCAGCCCGACGGCTCCGGCGGCCGGTATCGCGACCGGCTGCGCGCCGCCGATAGCGGCGGCCACCGCGTCGGCCTTCGCCGCCCCGGACACCATCAGCCAGACCTCACGGGAGCGCTGGATGGCGGGCAGTGTCAAGGTAATTCGTTGCGGCGGTGGCTTCGGCGAGTCCTCGACGGCCACCACCATTCGGGTGGTCTCGAGTACGGCCGCGGTGTCCGGGAACAGCGAGTTGATGTGGCCCTCGGGGCCCATTCCCAGCAGNNGCCAGCGCCGCGGCGGCCAGGTCGCTGCCGAATTCACCGTCGCTGGCCGGCATCGCGTGCACGTGGCTGGACGGGATGTCGATGTGGTCGAGCAACGCCTCACGCGCCTGTTTGTCGTTGCGCTCGTCGTCGTCCTCGGGAACGTAACGCTCGTCGCCCCAGAAGAGGTCCACCTTGGACCAGTCGATCTGGTGTCCCGGCGCGGCGAGGTACCGCAGCAGCCCGATACCGTTGCCGCCGCCGGTCAGCACGATCAGTGCCCGGCCCCGGGCCACCACGGCATTCTGGATGGTTTCGACCAGTCGCTTGCCGGCGGCGTCAACCAGGGCGTCGCTGTTCGGGAAGGTGTCGACGACCGTGATCATATGTATTGCACCTTGTCGATTCCTTCGAGCGCTGCGAAGTAGATCTCGTCAGCATCCAGCCGACGCAGGTCCTCCGCGAGACACTCGCGAGTTTCCCTGCGCGCCAACGGAACCAGGGCGTCCAATTTGCCAGTCCGGCTCAGGGTCGCGGTCGTACCCTCCTGCGGCCGGCTCAGGGTAATAGTCTCGGATTTGCGTTCCAGCTCGACTTTGAGCTCACCGACCGCGCGGCGCACCGGGCCGTCGATGCGGCTGGCCAGCCAGCCGGCCAGGACGTCGAGCGCGGGTTCGGTTTTCAATCCGGAAACCAGTGCCGATTCGATTGGCTCGTGCGGCTTCTGGTCTAGTGCCGAGGTCAACAGCGCCCGCCAATAGGTGATCCGGCTCCAGGCCAGATCGGTGTCGCCGGCGGTGTATCCGGCTAGCCGGCTCTTGATTGCCGCCAGCGGATCGGTGCAGTTGGTCGCGTCCGTGATCCGTCGAATTGCCAACTGGCCCAGCGGGTCTTGAGCGGGCACCGCAGGCGCGGCGTCGGGCCACCACACCACCACCGGAATGTCGGGCAGCAGGAAAGGCGTGACGACGCTGTTCGCGTGACCCGCGAGTGGTCCGGAAAGCCGAAGCACCACGATCTCTCCCGCGCCGGCATCACCACCGACGCGAATCTGCGCATCCAGCCGAGCCTCGGCGAGGTTCGCGTCGCCAGTCGCCACGACGAGGCCACGGCTCGGGTGTTCGTGGCTCGCGGCGTTGGCGGCCTCGATCGATTCCTCGAGCAGGGCTTCGTTGTCTGACTTGATGATGAACGTTCCCACTCGGCCCATCGTGACGACGCCGGCCTGTTCGCGCAGCTCGTCAAGCTTCTTGTTGACAGCGTTGGTGCTGGTGTCTTGCAGATCGACAATCATGGCCGCCGCCATTCCCGTCCGGTCTGGCGCAGCATTTCGAACGCCGACTCGGGGCCCCAGGTGCCCGATTCATACGGATCGGGCTTGCCGATCTGCGCCCAGTGGTCGAGGACGGGATCGAGTATTTCCCAGGCCAATTCGACTTCGGCGTTGACCGGGAACAGGGATGGCTCGCCGAGCATTACATCCAGGATCAGCCGCTCGTAGGCCTCTGGCGAATCCTCGACGAACGCCGAGCCGTAGGAGAAGTCCATGTTCACATCGCGGACTTCCATCGCGTTGCCCGGCACTTTGGACCCGAACCGCAAGGTGATTCCCTCGTCGGGTTGCACCCGGATCACCAGCGCATTGGCGCCGAGTTCGTCCGTCATGGTGGCGTCGAACGGCAGGTGCGGTGCGCGTTTGAAGACCAGCGCGATCTCGGTCACCCTTCGGCCCAACCGCTTTCCGGTTCGCAGGTAAAACGGCACGCCGGCCCAGCGGCGGGAGTCGACCTCGAGTGTGATGGCCGCGAAGGTCTCGGTGGTGGAATCTTTGGAGAAGCCTTCCTCGTCGAGCAGGCCGACCACTTTCTCGCCGCCCTGCCAGCCGGCCGCGTATTGACCGTGGCTGCTGGTCACATCGAGTGGTTCGGCGAGTCGGGTGGCCGATAGCACCTTGATCTTCTCGGCCTGCAACGCCGACGGTTTGAAGCTGACAGGCTCTTCCATCGCGGTCAGCGCCAGCAGCTGTATCAGGTGGTTCTGGATGACGTCGCGGGCGGCACCGATGCCGTCGTAATAGCCACCCCGTCCGCCGAGTCCGATGTCTTCGGCCATGGTGATCTGCACGTGGTCGACGTAGTGCGCATTCCAGATCGGATCCCAGAATTGATTGGCGAACCGCAGCGCCAAGATGTTCTGCACCGTCTCCTTGCCGAGATAGTGGTCGATCCGGAACACCGACTCCTCCGGGAACACGGAGTTGACCACATGGTTGAGCTCGCATGCACTCTTCAAGTCGTGACCAAAGGGTTTCTCGATGACGACCCGGCTCCAGCTGTCGTCGTTCGGGTTGGCCAGCCCTGACTTGTGCAACTGTTCGCACACCACCGGAAACGACTTGGGCGGGATCGCCAGGTAGAAAACATGATTGCCGTTGGTACCGCGCTCGGCGTCGAGCTTGTCCAGGGTCTCGCCCAGCCGGTTGAACCCGGCATCGTCGTCAAAGGTGCCCTGGACGAACCGCAATCCGTCGGCCAGCCGCTCCCATATCGCCTGGCGAAAAGGAGTGCGGCTGTGTTGTTTGATGTCGTCGAGTATCACCTGGGCGAAAGCGTCGTGATCCCAGTCGCGTCGCGCAAAGCCCACCAGCGAGAAGTTGGGTGGCAGCAAGCCGCGGTTGGCCAGGTCGTAAACCGCCGGCACCACTTTTTTGTGGGCCAGGTCGCCGGTGACGCCGAAAAGCACAATGGCGCACGGGCCGGCGATCCTCGGCAGGCGCTTGTCCTTCTTGTCGCGCAGTGGATTACGCCACTGCCCGACATCGGGACCGTCGCCGGCGGAGCTCATTTGTCGGATGAGTCCAGTTGCTTCTGTGTCTCGGTAAGCAGTTGAGTCCAGGAGTCCTCGAACTTCTCCACGCCTTCGTTCTCCAGCACCAGGAACACGTCGGTCAGGTCGATCCCGGCTGCCGCCAGCTTGTCGAACACCGCCTGAGACGATTCAGCGGTGCCGCTGATCACGTCACCGCTGATGACGCCGTGATCGGCGACGGCATCCATCGTCTTCTCCGGCATGGTGTTGACCGTGTACGGGGCGACCAGCTCGGTGACGTAGAGGGTGTCGGAGTAGGCGGGATCCTTGACGCCGGTCGAAGCCCACAACGGGCGTTGCACCCGGGCTCCCTTGGCCTTGAGCGCCTGGTAGCGGGCTCCGTTGTCGAAGACCTCCTGGTAGGCGGCGTAGGCCAGCCGAGCGTTGGCCACCCCGGCCTCACCGCGCAACTGGAGCGCCACGTCCGGGCCGATCTTCTCGAGTCGCTTGTCGATTTCCGTGTCCACTCGGGAGACGAAAAACGATGCCACCGAGTGGATCTTGGACAGGTCGTGTCCGGCCTTGCCGGCCTTCTCCAGGCCGGCCAGGTAAGCGTCCATCACCTCTTTGTGCCGCTCGACCGAGAAGATGAGTGTGACGTTGACCGAAATGCCCTCCGCGAGAACGGCCGTGATGGCCGGCAGGCCGGCCTTGGTGGCCGGGATCTTGATGAGCAGATTCGGGCGATCGACGATCTTCCACAGCTCGATGGCCTGCGCGATGGTCTTGTCGGTTTCGTGCGCGAGGCGCGGGTCGACCTCGATCGACACCCGGCCGTCGATTCCATCAGAGTGTTCCCACTGGGGAGCGAACACGTCGCACGCGGTGCGCACGTCGTCGGTGGTGATGGTGCGGATGGTGGCGTCCACGTCGGCGCCGCGCTCGGCCAGCTCCGCGATCTGGGCGTCGTAGGCGTTGCCGTGTGCGAATGCGTTCTGGAAGATCGACGGGTTAGTGGTCACGCCGACGACACTCTTGGTGTCGATCAGTTCCTGCAGGTTGCCGGATTTCAACCGGTCCCGCGACAAGTCGTCCAGCCAAACGGATACCCCCGCGGCGCTGAGCGCGGCAAGGTTGGGGTTCTGACTGGTCATTTGAATCACCTTTCTCAGTTGTCTATTACTTCTTCCGCCGCCGCAGCGACGGCTTCAGCGGTGAAGCCGAATTCACGGAACAAGGTCTTGGCGTCGGCGGATTCGCCGTAATGCTCGATCGACACGATCTTTCCGGTGTCGCCCACCAACTTGTGCCAGCACTGCGCGATCCCGGCCTCGACGGCAACTCGGGCCGACACCGTCGGGGGCAGCACGCTGTCGCGGTAGTCACTCGACTGCGACTCGAACCATTCCACGCACGGCATCGAAACCACGCGCGCGATAATGTCCTTGTCCGCCAACAACTTCGCAGCATCCACCGCAAGCTGGACCTCGGAACCGGTACCGATCAAGACAACATCAGGTTCTTCGCCGGCTTCGCTGGCGTCGCTCAGGATGTAGCCGCCACGAGCGACGCCCTCGACGCTGGTGCCCTCCAGCACCGGCACACCCTGGCGGGTGAGGATAAGCCCGACCGGACCGCTGGTCGCGCCGCGGGCCAGCACCGTGCGCCAGGCATACGCCGTCTCGTTGGCGTCGGCCGGGCGCACCACCGACAGCCGGGGGATGGCACGGAGCGCCGCGAGGTGCTCGATGGGCTGATGCGTCGGACCGTCCTCGCCGAGTCCGATCGAGTCGTGCGTCCACACGTAGATGGTGTCGATATCCATCAGCGCTGCCAGTCGCACCGCCCCCCGCATGTAATCGGAGAACTGCAGGAAGGTGCCGCCGTAAGCCCGGGTGGGGCCGTGCANNCCGCCCCACAGCTCGGGTAGTTTCGGTCCCACCGCGGACAGCACCTCGCCGGAGGCGGCGCGGGTGGCGAGCGGCTTGGACCCCGGCTCCCAGTGCGGAATGTCGGCGTCCCAGCCCTCGGGCAGCTCCTGGGCGAGCAGCCGGTCCAGCAGCGCTTTGCGTTCGGGCTCGCGCTTGGCCCACGCCTCGAACTCCGGTTGCCAGCTCGCGTGGGCTTCCTTGCCGCGGGCCACCAGTCCGCGGGTGTGGGTGATGACTTCCTCGCGGACCTCGAATGTCTTGTCGGGATCGAATCCCAGAATTCTTTTGGTGGCGGCCACCTCTTCGTCGCCGAGGGCCGAGCCGTGCGCCTTGCCGGTGTTCATCAGCTTGGGCGCTGGGAAGCCGATGATGGTGCGCAGCGAGATGAACGAAGGCTTGTCGGTGACTGATTTCGCCTTCGCGATGGCCTCCTCGATGCCGACGACGTTCTCGCCGCCTTCAACTTCCTGCACGTGCCAGCCGTAGGCGCGGTAGCGGGCGGCGGTGTCCTCGCACAGCGCGATATCGGTGTCGTCCTCGATGGAGATCTGGTTGTGGTCGTAGAACACGATGAGGTTGCCGAGCTGCTGGACGGCCGCCAGCGACGACGCCTCGGAAGTTACGCCCTCTTCGATGTCGCCGTCGGAGGCGATCACGTAGATGAAGTGGTCGAAGGGGCTGCTTCCCGCCGCGGCGTCGGGGTCGAACAGGCCGCGCTCGTAGCGCGCCGCCATCGCCATGCCGACGGCTGACGCCAGGCCCTGGCCGAGCGGGCCGGTGGTGATCTCAACGCCTTTGGTGTGCCTGAACTCCGGGTGACCGGGAGTCTTGGAACCCCAGGTGCGCAGCGCCTCGATGTCGGACAGCTCCAGGCCGAAGCCGCCGAGGTAGAGCTGCAAATAGAGGGTCAGGCTGCTGTGGCCGCACGACAGCACGAAACGATCGCGGCCCAGCCAGTGCGGGTCGCTCGGGTCGTGGCGCATCGCGCGCTGAAACAGGGTGTAGGCCAGGGGGGCGAGGCTCATCGCCGTCCCGGGGTGGCCATTGCCGACTTTTTGCACCGCGTCGGCGGCGAGCACCCGAACCGTGTCGACCGCGACCGAGTCGATCTCGGCCCAGTCGTCCGGGTGGTGCGGGCGGGTAAGCGTGGAGATCTCTTCGAGTGTGGTCACAGACGCAGTCCTTGCCTCGTCAACTGATCGATCTTCAGCCTAGTGCCGGAACACCAGCGTTTGCAGCGCGGGATTTAGGGTATCCACGGCCGGCGGACCTGAAAATACGCGCTGGCGGCGTCAACTTTGGAACGGGAGCCGTCATCCCGGGAAAATNNTGCGCCCTGCTGCGACCCCGAGGAGTTATTGCGTGAGCGTTCGCGGGCGCGTCGCGCCGAGCCGGGTAACCGGTACGGTGCTGGCATACCTGGCGTTGACCAAGCCGCGAGTCATCGAGCTGCTGTTGGTCACCGCTATACCTGCGATGCTGCTGGCCCACCGTGGCGCGGTGAATCCGTTGCTGATCCTCAATACGTTGATCGGCGGGATGATGGCCGCCGGCGGGGCCAACACCCTCAACTGCGTGGCCGACGCCGACATCGACAAACTGATGAAGCGGACCGCACGCCGGCCCCTGGCGCGGGCCGCGGTGCCGGTGCGCAATGCGTTGGTGTTTGGGCTGGTGCTCAGTGTGGGCTCGTTCTTCTGGCTGTGGTGGACGACGAACCTGTTGTCCGGCCTGCTGGCCATCGCCACCATCGCGTTCTACGTGTTCGTCTACACGTTGTTGCTCAAACGCCGCACGTCACAGAACGTGGTGTGGGGAGGCGCGGCAGGCTGCATGCCGGTGATGATCGGCTGGTCAGCGGTCACCGGCACCATCGGCTGGCCGGCCCTGGCGATGTTCGCGATCATCTTCTTCTGGACGCCGCCGCACACCTGGGCCCTGGCGATGCGGTACAAGGACGACTACAAAGCGGCGGGCGTCCCGATGCTGCCGGCCGTGGCGACCGAACGACAGGTCACCAAGCAGATCCTGATCTACACCTGGCTCACCGTGCTGGCGACGCTGGTGCTGGCGCTGGCGGCGGGCTGGCTGTACGCGGCTGTGGCGGTGCTGGCCGGGGTGTGGTTCTTGGCGATGGCCCATCAGCTGTACGCCGGGGTCCGCGCCGGCGAGACGGTCAAGCCCCTGCGTCTGTTCCTGCAGTCGAACAACTACCTCGCGGTGGTGTTCTGTGCGTTGGCGGTNNTCTCTCGGGGCGCCGGCACGATGTTTGCCCACCTCACCGCGACAACCTCGATGGCGGTCGACAGCGCGGCGCGGCTGTCGCTGGAAGCCGGGCAATGATCGTGCCGCCTTCCCGAGAAGCTCGTGTGGCAGATGCGGCAAGCGTTAGGGCAGCAACACGATCGAGCCGGCGGTCTTGCGGCCCTGCAGGTCTTGGTGGGCGCGGGCAGCTTCGGCCAGCGGGTAACGATGGCCGACTTCGATGGTGACGGCGCCCTCGCCGATCGCGTCGAACAGCTCAGCGGCCCGCCAGCTGAACTCCGCGCCGGTGCGGATGAAGTGGGCCAGCGACGGCCGGGTCAAATACACCGAGCCGGCCGCGTTGAGGCGCTGTGGATCGACAGGCGGAACGGGTCCGCTGGCGGCGCCGAACAGCGCCAGTGTCCCGCGGACGGCCAGACTGGCCAGGCTGGCGTCGAACGTGGTCGCGCCGACGCCGTCGTATACCGCCGCCACTCCAGCGCCCCCGGTGAGCTCGCGAATCTGCTGGCCGAACCCGGCGGAATCCTCGGGGTAGGGGAGCACTTCGTCGGCTCCCGCCTTCCTGGACAGCCGCTCCTTCTCCGGCGTCGAGACGGTGCTGATCACTCGGACGCCGAGGTGATGGGCCCACTGCGTCAAGATCTGGCCGACCCCGCCGGCGCCGGCATGCACCAGCACGTCGTCGCCGCTTTGCACCGGGTACACCGACTTCAGCAGGTATTGCGCGGTCAGGCCCTTCAGCAGTACCGAGGCAGCCACGTCAGAGCTCACTCCATCTGGCACCTTGACAGTCAAAGATGCTGGTGCAGTGGCAAATTCGGCGTAGCCACCGGATGCCGTGGCGGTGACCACGCGGTCGCCGATGCCGATCCCGCCGCTCTCGGCCCCCTCGCCGAGGCCGACGACGGTGCCGCACACCTCGGAGCCGACGATGAACGGCAATTCGCGCGGATACTGCCCCGAGCGGAAATAGGTGTCGATGAAGTTGACCCCGATCGCTTCGGCCTTGATCAGCAGCGCGCCATGGCCGGGCGTGGGTTGCGGCGCTTCGACGTAGCGCAGAACTTCGGGACCGCCGGTTTCGGTGATTTCGATTGCGTGCATATCGATATCATGCCGGTGCATGAAGCTTGCGCGGCCCGACGTCTTTCATCCCCGCATCGTCTTGGCGGGTTGTCCGCAGCAAGTAACCGGTGACGGCGACGACGCCGCCCTGGTTGACGCGCTGCGGCAGCGCGGTCTACACGCTCGTTGGATGTCGTGGGACGATCCCGAAGTCGGTGGCGCTGATCTGGTGATTCTGCGTGCCACCCACGATTACCCGAGTCGCCTCGACGAGTTCCTGTCTTGGACCACCGGGGTGCAGAATCTGCTGAACCCGCCGGCGGTGGTGTCCTGGAACGTCGACCGGCGCTACTTGGCGGACCTGGCGCACCGCGGGGTGCCGACGGTTCCCGGCGAGGTGTACGCGGCGGGCGAGCGGATCAAGTTGCCACACACCCGCAGCGTGTTCGTCAGCCCGACCGTTGGCACCGGCACTCGGTGTTTCAGCGACCGGTCCGCCGCCGCCGCGCACGTCGCGGAATTGCACGATGCCGGCCACCGCGTGTTGGTGCAGCCCGGTGGTGTGGATCCACAAACCGTGCTGGTCTTTCTCGGGGGAGCGCCGTCGCATGCGTTCACCACGCAAGACGGTGTATCGCATCAAGCGGAGCCCGACTTCGAAATCTGGGATGTCGGTGCCGCCGCGCTGGCGGTCGCCGCCAACCCGGCTGAATTGCTCTATGCGCGGGTCCACCTGATCGGTAGCCGGGTGCTGGAACTGCAGTTGGTGGACCCGTCGCTGGGATGGCGGCGGTTGGACGCCGGCACCCGCGACCTTGCTCAGCGCCAGTTCGCGGTTTGCGTGGAGTCAGCTTTGGACCGGCTGGGGCTCGGCCCGCTCTCGCATCGAGGCCCATAGCGCCGCGGTGGCCGCCGTGCAGGCCGCAGCGCCCGCCACGTGGACGGCGACCAGCGCGGCGGGCACGCCGGTGAAGTACTGCGTGGTGCCCACGGCCGCCTGGGCGCATACCAGCGCGAACAACACGCCCAGCCGCACCATCACCGCCCGGGGGGCTCCGACCGCCAGCAGCCCGCAGCCCAGGCCGACCAGCAGGGCGAGGTATGCGACGAGCATCGAGGAATGCATGTGCACCAGGGTGGTGATCTCGATTTCCAGACGCGGCACCGTCCGGCTCGGGCTCCGGTCGCCCGCGTGCGGACCGGCCGCGGTCACCAGCGTGCCCGTCACCAGAATCGCAGCCAGGTTCAGCCCGGTCAGCGCCGTCAGCGCGCGCAGCGGCCGGGCCACCCGCTCCCGTACGACTCCCTCGTCGGGTTCGCCCACCTTGACGTAGAGCAGCACCGACAGCCACACCATCGTCATCGAGGTCAGCAGGTGGATGGCCACGGTCCACCACAGCAGCCCGGTGCGCACGGTGACGCCGCCGATTACCGCCTGCACGACCGTCGACACCGGCATCAGCCAGGCATAGACCAGGACCTCGATGCGCCGGTGCGCACGGCTGACGACCAGTACCGCCAGCGCCGCCGCGATCACCACCGCGAACGTGATCATCCGGTTGCCGAATTCGACCGCCTGATGGATGCGCGGCACCTCGGCGACGGCCACCGGGGTGAAGCTGCCCGGAAAACACTGTGGCCAGGTGGGGCACCCCAGACCCGACGCGGTGACGCGGACGATCGCGCCGGTGACGGCGATACCGCCCTGGGTGAGGATCACGATCGCGGCGATCACCCGCTGGACACGCAGGCTGACGGGCATCGCCCGATCGTAGGGGCGTGCACTGAGACATAAACCACGCACACCCGCGTCGGGGCGTGTCTTGTGCGTGAGTTATACGTCGCGAGCCGGAGGGCCGGCTGAGTTCAGGTGAAGCGGAACCAGCGTCGCGCGGCGAGCGCGGCCACCCCGCCCCACGCAACTAGGACGAGAACCCCGAGCCAATCCATGGATAGGGTCATCGCCTGCGACAGCGCTTCGCTCAATGCGCCCGACGGGGTGAGCCGTGACAACCATCTGACCGAAGGCGGGACCATGCTGGTTTCGATGGTCAGCGCGCCCAGCCCGGCGAAGACGAACCACAGCAGGTTCGCAACCGCGAGGACGATCTCCGCCCGCAGCGTGCCGCCGAGCAGTAGGCCGAGCGCCGCGAAGGCCGCGGTGCCCAGCGCGATGATCACCGCGCCCAGTGCAAGGGCAGCCGGGGCAGGGCGCCATCCGAGCGCAAAGCCGATGGCGCCCAGGATGATTGCCTGCAGGAAAACGACGGCGACGACGGCCAGTGACTTGCCGGCGATGATTCCCCAGACCGGCAGCGGGGTCGCGCCGAGCCGTTTGAGTGCCCCGTACCGGCGATCGAACGCGACCGCGATCGCCTGGCCGGTGAACGCGGTCGAGATCACCGCCAGCGCCATGATCACCGGGACGAATGTCGCGGCGCGGTGATGGCTGAACGAGCCGAGCGGCAGCAGCGTCATCCCGACCAGCAGCGTGATCGGGATGAACATGGTCAATAGCAGCTGCTCGCCGTTGCGCAACAACAGCTTCAGCTCCAGGCCGAACTGTGCGGCGAGCATCCGCGGCACCGCGTTTGGCCGCGGGTCGGGAGTGAAGGTTCCCGCGGGGAACAGCGGTTCATTCGTCTGCGTCACGGCCGGACCTGCCTTCCGGTCAGATCCAAGAACACGTCCTCGAGGCTGCGCTGCTCGACCCGCATGTCGGTGGCCAGCACGTCGATCTGGGCGCACCACGCCGTCACCGTCGCCAGCACCTGCGGGCCAACCGCACCCTCCACCAGATAATCGCCCGGTGTCATCTCGGTGGCGCTGTAACCCTCTGGCAGCGCGGCGGCCAGCAGCGAAAGGTCAAGCCGCGGTGGCGCGCTGAAGCGCAGCTGGCCTTTGGCGCCGGCGCGCATCAGTTCTGCCGGCGTACCCTCGGCCACCGTCGCGCCGTGGTCGATGATGACCAGCCGATCGGCGATTTCTTCTGCGTCCTTGAGTTGGTGTGTGGTCAGCACCACGGTGACGCCGTCGCGGCGCAGCGCGTCGATCAGTTCCCACACCAGCAGCCGCGCGTGCGCGTCCATACCGGCGGTGGGCTCGTCGAGGAACACCAGTTCGGGCCGGCCGACGAGGGCACACGCCAACGAGAGCCGCTGCTGTTGCCCGCCGGAGAGCCGCCGATACGTGGTGCGGGCAGCGTCGGTAAGCCCCAGCGTTTCCAGCAGCCATTGCGGGTCTAGTGGGTCGGCGGCATAAGCGGCGACGAGGTTGAGCATTTCGCCGGCACGGGCCGCCGGGTAGCCGCCCCCACCCTGCAACATCACCCCGATGCGTGCCCGCAAGCGCGCGTTGTCGGTGATCGGGTCCAGCCCCAGCACCTCGATGGTGCCGGCGTCCTGGCGGACGAAGCCCTCGCACATCTCGACGGTCGTCGTCTTGCCGGCGCCGTTGGGTCCCAGCAGGGCAAGGACCTCCGCGGCATGCACATCCAGATCGAGGTTCGAAACGGCCGTCAACGAGCCGTACTGCTTGCGGACCCCACGCAGCCGCACAACTATGTCTGGGGAGCTCACGTGGAATCAGCGTAGGCGTCCGGCGCTGCCGTTGGCCGCGGGGTCTCGGGGGCCGGCACTACGTCGACGACCCGGCCGTTGGTGGGCCGGCTCTTGATCTGGGGCGGCCGCCATGGCAACCGCCTGTACGTCAGCATGACGATCAACGCCACGATGATGGAGCTGGCCACGGTGGCATCCACGATCTGGAAAAAGGCGAAGCGGTCGCCGTTGGCCGTCGGGCCGAAGATGCCGACCACCAGGGTGATGACGATTACCGCCTCCCGGAAGCCCGTGCGGGTTGCCCAGGCGGCCAACGGGATGATGGCCCACAGCAGATACCACGGCTGCACGACGGGAAATAGCAGCACCGTGATGCCCAGCGCGACGCCGAGGCCGCCGATCGGGTGCAACCGGCCGCGGAAAACGGCCAGCAACAGCCAGGTCACCATCACCATGATGATCAGCACACCGATGGCACGGGTCAACGCCAGCACCGCGGTGGTGTGATCGCCCAGCCCCAGCAGAATCCCCACCTGCCCCGTGCCCAGAGCCAGTAGCGTCGGTGGGGACATCCAGCTGCGCACCACGTTGGCGGTGCCCAGCGTGTAGATCCAGCCGAATCCGAGCCCACTGGCCCAGCCGACAATGGCCATCACCGTCAAGGACAACGCCGCCATCCCGCCGCCGGCCAGCAGCAGTGCTCGCAGAGTCCCTCCGCAGCGGTAGGCCAAGGCCGCCGTGACGAATCCCAGCGCCAGCAACGAGGGCAGCTTCACCTGCGACGAGAGCACGATCAGGATGGATCCGGCCAGCAGCATGCCCAGCGGTTCCCAGTCTGGGCCGGGCCGCCATGAGATGGGCCTCAGCCGCGCCGAATCGATGCCGCGCAGCGCGAATTCGGCGCCGGCCAGCATCAACCCGAGCATCAGCGCCTCGTTGTGGATGCCGGCGACCAAATGCATGATCAGCAGCGGATTTGCCGCGCCCAGCCACAGCGCGCTGACCTCGGCGACACCGCAGCGCCGGGCGAGCCGCGGGGTGGCCCACACAATCAGCATGACCCCGGCCAGAACCACCAACCGGTGGCAGAGCACGGCGGCGACGATGTTCTGCCTGGTCAGCTCGGAGATGCCGCGCCCGATCCACAAGAACAACGGGCCGTAGGGGGCCGGCGTCTCGCGCCACAGGCTGGGGACCGACAGGGTGAACACATGGCCAAGACCCAGCCCCGACGCCGGACCCACCCGATAGGGGTCGAGCCCGTTCTGGGATATCTGGCTCTGGGCCAGGTAGGAGTAGACGTCCTTGCTGTACATCGGGGGTGCGATCAGCAGTGGCAGGATCCACAACAGCAGGGTGCGATCCAGGTCGCCGCGTGACATTCGCCGCTTACCAATCGCGAATCGGCCCAGCATCAACCAGGCCAGCGCCATCATCACCGCCCCGGTGGTGGTCATCGTCAACGACACCGTCTGGATGCGCGACGGCAGATTGAGCAGCCGGACCCCGAATGTGGGGTCCTGGACGACGGGCCTCGCTCCGGCGCCCAGCGCGCCGATCGCCATCATGACGGTGCCGGTGGCACCGAACAGGCGGGTGTGCGCGAGCGAGGTGAGCTCGGCAGCGTCGAGCGGTATGCCCACCGCCTGCTCGTCGCCGTGCAAGCTGGCGATCGACGAGCTCAGCGTGTGGTGGCGGGCTGCCATCAGAGCAGCGTAGCCGCATGTCAGGAACGGCTGCGCCCGATCATCGCGGTGTGACCAGCGCAACCCCTCATTCAGGGCACCCTTCCTAGACCGATCGCTGGAATTGCGTCACACTGGTGTTGTGGAAATGCGTTCGGATTTGGCCGCGCCGCCTGCGGTCGACGCGGCGGCGCCTGCCGTGGTGCCGGATGGCCACACTCGCCGCGCCATCGTGCGCTTGCTGCTGGAGTCCGGATCGATCACCGCCGGTGAAATCGGTGACCAGCTGGGCCTGTCGGCCGCCGGTGTGCGGCGTCATCTGGACGCGCTGATCGAGGCGGGCGACGCCGAGTCGGCGGCCGCGGCGGCGTGGCAGCAGGTTGGCCGCGGGCGGCCGGCGAAGCGTTACCGGCTGACCCCGGCCGGCCGAGCCAAGCTCGACCATTCCTACGACGACTTGGCGGCGGCGGCCATGCGGCAGCTGCGGGAGATCGGCGGGCAGGACGCGATTCGCACGTTCGCCCGGCGCCGCATCGACTCCATCCTGACCGGTGTTGCGGCAGCCGACGGCACCGACGAAGCAGCCATCGAGGCGGCCGCCGATCGGATCGCCGGCGCGTTGACCAAAGCCGGCTACGTCGCCACTACCACGCGGGTGGGGGGCCCTATTCACGGCGTGCAGATCTGCCAGCATCACTGCCCGGTGTCCCATGTCGCCGAGGAGTTTCCGGAGTTGTGTGAAACCGAGCGCGAGGCCATGGCCGAGGTGCTCGGGACCCACGTGCAGCGATTGGCGACCATCGTCAACGGCGACTGCGCCTGCACTACCCATGTTCCCCTAACGCCGGCGCCCAGCCCGCGCCACGAGACCACGAGCACCGAAGGAGCGTCCCTATGACTCTCACGCCAGAGAAGTCCGGCACGGCTACCGAGCCGTTGACCCAGGAGGAAGCGATTGCTTCCCTGGGTACATACGGCTACGGCTGGTCGGACTCCGACGTCGCGGGCGCCAGCGCCCAGCGCGGGCTGTCGGAGGCGGTTGTCCGCGATATCTCGGCGAAGAAGAGTGAGCCGGAGTGGATGCTCAACATCCGGCTCAAGGCGCTGCGGACATTCGAGAAGAAGCCGATGCCGAACTGGGGTGCCGGCCTGGAGGGCATCCACTTCGACAACATCAAGTATTTCGTGCGCTCCAGCGAGAAGCAGGCCGCGACCTGGGACGATCTGCCCGCGGACATCAAGAACACCTACGACAAGCTGGGCATCCCGGAGGCTGAGAAGCAGCGGCTGGTGTCGGGCGTAGCGGCTCAGTACGAGTGCGTGGCCGGTGACACCTTGGTGTGGACCGCCAACCGTGGGCAGATCCCGATCAAGGAAATCGAATTCGGCGACCGGGTGTTCGCCTACGACGAGGACGCCGAGCGATTCGTTGTCGCGCCGGTAAAGGCATCCGCGCAGACCGACACTCGGCTCACTTACGCCGTCAAGACGACGCGACGCAGCATCCGCGCGACCGACAACCACCCGATGCTTGTTCTGCGTGACGAGCGCAAGGAAGGCCGCCAACGCGCTCGCTATGCGCGACGGTGGGTAACAGTGGGGGAGATCAAGCCGGGCGACTTCATCGCGGTGCCGCGGACCGTTCCCGATTTCGGTGTTGCGGCTGAACTTCCGGGCATCGCCGGGTTTACCGCTCCTGCGGTGAGCTCTGTCGACCTGATGTGGCTGCTGGGCCTTTACATAGGCGATGGCAATCTGCATCTCTCGACGAGGACTTACCGTGTCCAGTTCGCCATTCCGGCAACGGATGTCGAGCTGCGCGAAGAGTTGATCCGTGTCGTCAAGGATCTGTTCGGGCTGCGTTGCATCGAAGCTGACGAATACCGCGTCGTGGTCAACTCGAAGGCGCTGACCGAGTGGATGGTCGCGCTGGGCTTCACCGGACTCTCGCTGACCAAGCGCGTGCCCGACTGGGTATACGGGCTTCCTTGCGATCAACGGATGGCCTTCCTCGGCGGCTGGGTCGACGCCGACGGGTATGTGCAACCAGACAGCAGCGGTTCGGTCATGCTGACCTGCGCCAACGAACCGTTGATTAATCAGGCCCGCGAACTGGCCGAACTGTCCGGTCTCCGCGCGGGTGGGCCGTGGGCGTTCACCCAGCCCTACCGGCACGCCCCGGAACGCATCCAAACCGCTTGGCGGCTAGGCATTTCCGGTGACTTCGAGCGCCTTGGATGTCGCAACCGCAAGCGGACCGACCGCTTCGGCCGCCGGCAATACATGCATTCGTCAAGCAGCTCGCACGGGACGACGATCCGTGCGCACACCAACGAATGGCTCGGTTTTGAGCGGGTGAAGTCGATCGAGCCTTTTGCCGTGGAACCGGTGTATGACATTGAGGTCGACGGGCCGCACAACTTCGTCGCCGAGGGCCTGGTGGTGCACAACTCGGAGGTCGTCTACCACTCCATCCGTGAAGATCTGGAGAAGCTCGGCGTCATCTTCCTCGACACCGACACGGCGCTGCGTGAGCACCCGGATATCTTCAAGCAGTACTTCGGCACGGTTATCCCGGCTGGGGACAACAAGTTCTCTGCGCTGAACACTGCGGTGTGGAGTGGTGGATCGTTCATCTACATCCCGCCGGGCGTGCATGTCGACATCCCGCTGCAGGCCTACTTCCGCATCAACACCGAGAACATGGGCCAGTTCGAGCGGACGCTGATCATCGTCGACGAGAACGCTTACGTTCACTACGTAGAGGGCTGCACTGCTCCCATTTACAAGTCCGATTCACTGCATTCCGCGGTGGTCGAGATCATCGTAAAGCCCGGTGGCCGTTGCCGTTACACGACGATCCAGAACTGGTCGAACAACGTCTACAACCTGGTCACCAAGCGGGCCCGTGCCGAGGCCGGTGCCACCATGGAGTGGATCGACGGCAACATCGGTTCGAAGGTCACCATGAAGTACCCGGCGGTCTGGATGACCGGCGAGCACGCCAAGGGTGAGGTGCTCTCGGTGGCGTTCGCCGGCGAGGACCAGCACCAGGACACCGGCGCCAAGATGCTGCACCTGGCGCCGAATACGTCGAGCAACATCGTGTCCAAGTCGGTGGCTCGCGGCGGCGGCCGCACGTCCTACCGCGGCCTGGTCCAGGTGAACAAGGGTGCGCACGGGTCACGCTCCAGCGTGAAATGTGATGCGCTGCTGGTCGATACGATCAGCCGCAGCGACACTTACCCGTACGTCGATATCCGCGAGGACGACGTCACGATGGGCCACGAGGCCACCGTGTCGAAGGTCAGCGCGGACCAGTTGTTCTACCTGATGAGCCGCGGGATGACCGAGGATGAGGCCATGGCGATGGTGGTGCGTGGCTTCGTCGAGCCGATCGCCAAGGAACTGCCCATGGAGTACGCGCTGGAACTGAACCGGCTGATCGAGCTACAGATGGAGGGCTCGGTCGGATGACGGTCGCCCCCTACGACGCCGCTGTCAACAAGGGAGAGTTGTTCGCTTCCTTTGACGTCGACGCCTTCGAGGTTCCGCATGGCCGCGACGAGATCTGGCGGTTCACCCCGCTGCGGCGGTTGCGCGGCCTGCACGACGGCTCGGCGCGTACCACCGGCAATGCCGAGATCACCGTTAGCGAACAGCCCGGCGTACGGGTGGAGATCGTGCGCCGCGGCGACGAGCGGCTGGGTCAAGGTGGTGTTCCGGCCGACCGGGTTGCAGCGCAGGCATTTTCGTCGTTCAACTCCGCGACGCTGGTCACCGTTGGGCGAGACATCCAGACGGCTGAGCCGATCAACATCACCGTGACCGGGCCCGGCGAAGGCGCGGTCGCCTATGGGCATCTGCAGATCAGGGTCGAAGAGCTCGGCGAGGCGGTCGTCATCATCGACCACCGGGGGAGCGGAACCTATGCCGACAACGTTGAGTTCGTCGTCGGCGACGCCGCTCGGCTGACCGTGGTGTGGATCGCCGATTGGGCCGACGACACGGTTCACGTCAGCGCACACCACGCGCGGCTGGGCAAGGACGCGGTGCTGCGACACGTCGCCGTCACGCTGGGCGGCGAGATAGTGCGGACGTCGGCCACCGTCCGGTTCTCTGGCCCCGGCGGGGACGCCGAGCTGCTGGGCCTGTATTTCGCCGACGACGGCCAGCACCTCGAATCGCGGTTGCTGGTCGACCACGCTCAGCCCAACTGCAGATCGAACGTGCTGTACAAGGGTGCGCTGCAGGGAGATCCGACCTCGTCGTTGCCCGACGCCCACACCGTGTGGGTGGGTGACGTCTTGATCCGCGCCGAGGCCACCGGCACCGACACCTTCGAGGTGAACCGTAATCTGGTGCTCACCGACGGTGCGCGTGCCGACTCGGTGCCCAACCTGGAGATCGAGACCGGGGAGATCGTCGGCGCCGGACACGCCAGCGCCACCGGACGTTTCGACGACGAGCAACTGTTTTACCTGCGTTCTCGCGGCATACCCGAGGAGCAGGCCCGCCGACTGGTGGTGCGTGGCTTCTTTGGCGAGATCATCTCCAAGATCGCGGTGCCCGACATACGGGACCGCCTGACCGCGGCAATCGAACACGAACTGGAAATCACGGAATCGAGAACAACAGCCTCATGACGACTTTGGAAATCAAGGACCTACACGTCAGCGTGGAGACTCCGAACGCGACGGACGGGGAGCGCGAGATCCCGATCCTCAACGGCGTTGACCTGACCGTGAAGTCCGGCGAGACGCATGCGCTCATGGGCCCCAACGGCTCCGGCAAGTCGACGCTGTCCTACGCCATCGCGGGTCACCCGAAATACCGGGTCACATCGGGATCGATCACGCTGGACGGCGCGGACGTGCTGGCGATGAGCATCGACGAGCGCGCGCGCGCCGGCGTGTTTCTGGCCATGCAGTATCCGGTCGAGGTGCCCGGGGTCTCGGTGTCGAACTTCCTGCGCTCAGCGGCCACGGCCATCCGCGGCGAGGCGCCCAAGCTGCGGCTCTGGGTGAAAGAGTTCAAGGCCGCGATGGCGGCACTCGAGATCGACCCGGCCTTCGCGGAGCGCAACGTCAACGAGGGCTTCTCCGGCGGCGAAAAGAAGCGCCACGAGATCCTGCAGCTGGAATTGCTCAGGCCCAAGATCGCGATCCTCGACGAGACCGACTCCGGCTTGGACGTCGACGCCCTGCGAATCGTGAGCGAGGGCGTGAATCGTTACGCCGCGTCCGAGCACGGCGGCGTTTTGTTGATCACGCACTACACCCGCATCCTGCGCTACATCCACCCCGAATACGTGCACGTGTTCGTGGGTGGCCGCATCGCCGAATCCGGCGGGCCGGAGCTGGCTGACGAACTCGAGCAGAACGGCTACGAGCGCTTCGCACAAGCGGCGACCGCAGGGGCCTGATAATGACGATCTCGCTGGGTCGGCCACCGGTCTTGGACACGGCGGCGATCCGCGCCGATTTCCCCATTCTTACGCGTGTCATGCGCGGTGGGAATCAGTTGGCGTACTTGGATTCCGGGGCGACGTCGCAGCGCCCGGTGCAGGTACTCGACGCCGAGCGCGAATTCCTGGTCACTTCCAACGGCGGGGTGCATCGCGGTGCGCACCAGTTGATGGAGGAGGCCACCGACGCCTACGAGCAGGGTCGCGCCGACATCGCGGCGTTCGTCGGCGCCGACGCCGACGAGCTGGTGTTCACCAAGAACGCCACCGAGTCGCTCAATCTGACGTCATATGTGCTGGGCGACAATCGGTTCGACCGGGCCGTGGGACCCGGCGACGTCATCGTCACCACCGAGCTCGAGCACCACGCCAACCTGGTTCCGTGGCAGGAGCTGGCCCGCCGCACCGGCGCCACGTTGCGCTGGTACGGCGTCACTGACGACGGGCGCATCGACCTGGACTCGCAGCAACTCGACGACCGCGTCAAAGTCGTCACCTTCAGCCACCATTCCAATGTGACCGGCGCGCTGGCGCCGGTGAGCGAGCTGGTTGCCCGAGCCAAGGCCGTGGGCGCGCTGACCGTCCTGGACGCCTGCCAGTCGGTGCCGCACCAGCCCGTCGACTTCCACGCGCTCGACGTCGACTTCGCCGCGTTTTCCGGGCATAAGATGTTGGGCCCGACCGGGATCGGTGTGTTGTACGGGCGGCGGGAGCTGTTGTCGGCGGCTCCGCCGTTTCTTACCGGTGGTTCGATGATCGAGAACGTGACCATGGAAGCCTCCACGTACGCGCCGGCGCCGCAGCGGTTCGAAGCCGGTACTCCGATGACCTCCCAGGTGATTGGGCTTGGCGCGGCGGCGCGTTATCTGGGCGCCATTGGCATGGACGCGGCCGAGGCCCACGAACGCGAGCTTGTTGCCGCGGCCCTGCGGGGTTTGTCCGGCATTGACGGCGTGCGCATCATCGGGCCGACATCGATGGAAAACCGCGGCTCGCCAGTGTCTTTCGTTGTCGACGGCGTGCACGCGCACGACGTGGGTCAGGTCCTCGACGACGACGGTGTCGCGGTGCGCGTTGGGCACCACTGCGCGCTGCCGCTGCACCGCAGGTTCGGCGTGGCGGCCACCGCGCGGGCGTCGTTCGCGGTCTACAACACCCCCGACGAGGTCGACCGTTTGGTGTCCGGCGTGCGGCGTGCGCTGGATTTCTTTGGGAGAGAATGACGTTGCGTCTAGAGCAGATGTATCAGGACGTGATCCTTGATCACTACAAGCACCCGCAGCACCGTGGGTTGCGCGTGCCGTTCGGTGCGCAGGTGTACCACAAGAACCCGGTCTGCGGTGATGACGTCACGCTGCGCGTCGCGTTGTCCGAAGACGGTGAGACCGTCGCCGACGTTTCCTATGACGGGCAGGGCTGCTCGATCAGCCAGGCGTCCACTTCGGTACTGACCCAACAGGTCATCGGTCAAAGCGTTGGCGACGCGCTGAAGACCATCGCCGCGTTCACCGAATTGGTCTCCTCACGGGGAACCATTGAGGGTGACGAGGACGTCCTAGGTGACGGCGTGGCATTCGCCGGCGTGGCCAAATACCCGGCGCGGGTGAAATGCGCGCTGCTGGGGTGGATGGCTTTCAAGGATGCGTTGGCCCAGGCCAGCGTTGAAAAACACACAAATGGAAGCGACGGACCATGAGCGAAACCAGCGCGCCCGACGACGAGAGGATCTTCGATCTCGAGGAGGCGATGCGTGACGTCGTCGACCCGGAACTGGGGATCAACGTCGTCGACCTGGGATTGGTCTACGGCCTGAGCATCGAACAGAACGAGGACGGAACCGTCGCCCTGATCGACATGACGCTGACGTCGGCGGCCTGCCCGCTGACCGACGTCATCGAGGACCAGTCCCGCAGCGCGTTGATCGGCACTGGTCTGGTCAACGACCTGCGGATCAACTGGGTCTGGAACCCGCCGTGGGGCCCGGACAAGATCACCGATGACGGGCGCGAGCAATTGCGCGCCCTCGGCTTCACCGTCTGATCGCGCTGCTTCGCGCCTCAGGGCCGCGCCCAACGTGAACTCAGGGCGAGAAATCGGCGAAATCTCGCCCTGAGTTCACGTTCGGTGAATTAGCTGCCGTGCCCGTGGTGCGGTCCGCCCTCACCCGGGCATCTGCCGTCGGCGGCCGGTCGCACCGTGATCGCCGTGGCTTGCAGCGCCCCGCCGTTGTCCTGGCTGCCCTGCGCATTGATGCACTTACCCGAAGCGATCGCCTGCGGGTTGGCGGTGCCTTCTTTGGCGTATTTGGTCTTGTCGCTGACGGTCACGGTCGTCGCGGAAGTGCTGTCGCCGCCGTTGACGGTGATCGTGTTACCCGCGACGGAAGCTACCGTGCCGCGAACGCCCGAGCCCGCCGGTGGTTGGTTGGTCTGAGGGCATTTGCCATCCACAGCGGGGCTGATCCGCACCATTCGCGCGGTGACCGTGCCGCCGCTCTGCGGATCGTCCTTTGTCGGCCGCACGGTGACGCAGCTGCCGGCGGTGACGTCGGTGAGACCCGCCGGAGTGACCTCGTTGATCGCGGTCGACGGCGTGAAGTCCACGGTGGCGGTGCCATTCTTCTGGGTGACCTGGATTGTGCTGCCTGCTACCGATGCGATCAGGCCGGCGACCCTCTGGCCGTTGCCCGGCGCGGGCGCTTGTGTAGGCGCCTTGGACGGTGCCGATGCGGCGCTGGACGGGCCTGGAGACTGAGCCGGGGTGGCGGTATTCGAGCTACCACACGCAGCCAACGACAGCGTGGTGGCGCCGGCGGCGGCGAGGATCGCGAATCGCGTCAGTCGAGGCGTAAATGGGTTGGCGGATATCAAGGTTTCCCCTTAGGCGTGGGATTTCATGGCGGGGTGGCCCCCTGAGTTCAGCATCGGGGAGCGTGCTGAGACGGGGTTATGGGAAGCCTGTGCGCAGGGTGTTAGAAAGCGCCGACCTATCCGTTCGTGCCGGGCAGACCGATCACACCGCCCTTGCCGCCCTTACCGTTAGGGGCCCCGCCATGGCCGCCATTGCCGATCAGTAGCCCGCCTGCCCCGCCATTGCCGATTAGCCCCGCGGCCCCGCCGTTGCCCGCGTGCAGGCTCCCTGTCGCCGCGCCGCCGGTACCGCCGTTGCCGTACAAGAATCCGCCTCGTTGGCCGTTCTGGCCCGGCGCGCCGTTCGCCCCGTTGCCGATCAGGGGCGATCGAACAGCGCCTCGGTGGGCGAGTTGACCGCTTGCAGCAGAGTCGCCTGGGCGTTGGTGGCCTCGGCGCTGGCGTACTGCGTCGCGCCACCATTCATCAGCTGGACAAACTGCTGATGAAACGCCGCCGCCTGATTGCTGAGCGCTTGAAAGGCCTGAGCGTGGGCGCCGAAAAGCGCCGCGATAACGGCCGAGACGTCATCGGCACCGGCGGCCACCACCCCGGTGATCGGAGCGGCCGCTGCCGCATTGGCCGTGCTGATCGTCGAGCCGATGCGCGCCAGATCCGCGGCCGCCCCCGAGACCAACTCCGTGTTAGCCACCACATACGCCATCTCGCACCTCCATGAAAATGCGTTGCGGGCGAGAACAGCTTATCGCCGTTCGGCGTGGACAGCCAGGTACGACGCAGCCCGGGAACACCACGTCAGCCCGGCGCGTTATCGCCAACGTGACTACACGAGACCTCACTTCTGAGCAGTTCAACGAAACGATCGAGGGCAACGACATCGTGCTCATCGATTTTTGGGCTTCCTGGTGCGGACCGTGCCGCCAGTTCGCGCCGACGTTCCAGGCGTCCTCGGAGAAGCACCCCGACATCGTGCATGCCAAGGTGGACACCGAAGCCGAACAAGAGCTGGCCGCGGCCGCCCAGATCCGGTCCATCCCCACGCTGATGGCCTTCAAAAAGGGTCAGCTGCTGTTCAACCAGCCTGGCGCGCTGCCGCCGGCCGCCCTCGAAGACCTGCTACAGCAAGTCATCGCCTTCGACATTGAAGCCGCCCAAGAGGCCGCCCAAGCCGAGCAGGCCGAACAGGCCTGACGCGGCACGCTACCGTTCACTGGTGAGTTTGGTACTTCTCGACCACCCGCGGCCAGGGGTCGCACTGATAACCCTCAACCGGCCGGAGCGGATGAATTCCATGGCGTTCGACGTCATGGTCCCGCTCAAAGAGGCACTGGAAAAAGTGACCCACGACAACTCCGTGCGGGTGGTCGTGCTGACGGGAGCGGGTCGGGGATTCTCCTCGGGAGCCGATCACAAGTCCGCAGGCAGCGTGCCGAACGTCGACGGATTGACCCGCCCGACGTTTGCGCTGCGCTCCATGGAGCTGCTCGACGACGTCATCCTGGCGTTGCGGCGGCTGCACCAACCGGTCATTGCCGCCGTCAACGGCGCGGCCATCGGCGGCGGACTCTGCCTGGCGCTGGCCGCCGACATCCGGGTGGCCTCCACCAGCGCTTATTTCCGCGCCGCGGGCATCAACAACGGGCTGACCGCCAGCGAACTCGGGCTGAGCTATCTGCTGCCCCGGGCCATTGGATCGTCGCGCGCGTTCGAGATCATGCTGACCGGTCGCGACGTCAGCGCCGAGGAAGCCGAGCGGATCGGACTGGTGTCATGCCAGGTGCCGGACGAACAGCTGCTGGACACCTGCTACGCGCTCGCGGCACGGATCGGCGCGTTCTCGCGGCCGGGAACCGAGTTGACCAAGCGCACGCTGTGGAGTGGACTGGACGCCGGTAGCCTGGAAGGGCACATGCAAGCCGAAGGCTTGGGACAGCTTTACATCCGTCTGCTCACCGCCAACTTCGAAGAAGCGGTTGCCGCGCGCGCAGAGCAGCGCCCGCCGGCGTTCACCGACGACAAATAGCGAAACAACTTAGGAGAGCATCGTGATCACGGCCACGGACCTTGAGGTCCGCGCTGGTGCGCGCATCCTGCTCTCACCCGACGGCCCGGACCTGCGGATCCAGCCCGGTGATCGCATCGGGCTGGTTGGGCGCAACGGCGCAGGCAAGACCACCACGCTGCGCATCCTGGCGGGCGAGACCGAGCCGTACGCCGGGTCGGTCACCCGCACCGGCGAAGTCGGCTACCTTCCCCAGGATCCCAAAGAGGGCGATCTCGAGGTGTTGGCCCGCGACCGGGTGCTGTCGGCCCGCGGGTTGGACGTGCTGCTCACCGATTTGGAAAAGCAGCGAGCGTTGATGGCTGAGGTCGCCGACGACGACGCGCGGGACCGCGCGATCCGCCGCTATGGCGAGCTCGAGGAGCGGTTCGTAGCGTTGGGCGGCTACAGCGCCGAAAGCGAAGCGGGCCGCATCTGCGCGAGTCTCGGTCTGGCCGAGCGGGTCCTGACGCAGCAATTGCACACACTGTCCGGGGGGCAGCGCCGCCGGGTGGAGCTGGCGCGGATCTTGTTCGCCGCTTCCGATAGCGGTTCGGGATCTTCGACCACCCTGCTGCTCGACGAGCCGACCAACCACCTCGACGCGGATTCGCTTGGCTGGCTGCGGGATTTCCTGCGGTCACACACCGGCGGGCTGGTGGTTATCAGCCACAACGTCGACCTGATCGCCGATGTGGTCAACCGGGTGTGGTTCCTGGACGCCGTTCGTGGCGAGGTCGACGTCTACAACATGGGCTGGCAAAAGTACCTGGACGCCAGGGCCACCGACGAGCAGCGTCGCCGTCGGGAGCGGACCAACGCCGAACGCAAGGCCGCATCGCTGCGCACGCAGGCCGCCAAGCTGGGTGCAAAGGCCACCAAAGCCACTGCGGCCCAGAACATGTTGCGGCGCGCCGATCGGATGATGGCCGAGCTCGACGAGGAGCGGGTCGCCGACAGGGTGGCCCGGATCAAGTTCCCGGTTCCGGCCGCATGCGGACGCACACCCCTGGTGGTCAAGGGGCTGAGCAAGTCGTACGGGTCACTCGAAGTGTTCACCGGTGTGGATCTGGCGATCGACCGCGGCTCGCGAGTGGTGGTGCTGGGCCTCAACGGCGCAGGCAAGACCACAATGTTGCGGCTGCTGGCCGGTGTCGAGACGCCAGACACCGGAGGGCTTGAGCCCGGATACGGTTTGCGGATCGGCTATTTCGCGCAGGAGCACGACACCCTCGACAACGACGCAACCGTTTGGGAGAACATCCGGTACTTGGCACCCGACTCCGGCGAACAGGACCTGCGCGGCCTGCTGGGGGCATTCATGTTCAGCGGTCCGCAGCTCGACCAACCGGCCGGCACCCTATCCGGCGGCGAGAAGACCCGGCTGGCATTGGCCGGCCTGGTGGCGTCCACGGCGAACGTGCTGCTGCTCGACGAACCGACCAACAACCTCGATCCGGCATCGCGCGAACAGGTTCTTGATGCGCTGCGCAGTTATCAGGGCGCCGTGGTGCTGGTAACACACGACCCCGGGGCGGCCGAGGCGCTCGACCCGCAGCGCGTCGTGCTGCTGCCCGACGCCACCGAGGACTACTGGTCCGACGAGTACCGGGACCTCATCGAGCTGGCCTAGCTTGCTCGCGCAACTAACCGCGGCGCACCGACTTCTCCACCAGGTCGAGGACAGCGGACAGCCGCTGCGGATCTTCGCCTGATCCCAGCCGGGCCACCAAACCGTCGAGAACCAGTTCCAGGTAGCACCGCAACACGTCGCCGGGAACGTCGTCGCGTACCCGGTGCGCCTCCTTCTGGCGGCGCAACCGCTCGGCCGTCGCGGCCGCCAGTTCCGCGGAACGCTCCGCCCATCCGCGGCTGAATTCGGGGTCGTTGCGAAGCTTGCGCGCGATCTCCAGCCTGGTGGCCAGCCAGTCGAACTGGTCGGGCGCAGCAAGCATGTCGCGCATCACCTGGATAAGACCCTCGCGGCTCGCGACCTCGGCCATCCGCTCGGCATCCTGATGCGCCAGCTCAAAGAACAGTGCGTCCTTGTCACGGAAGTGATGGAAGATCGCACCGCGCGACATCCCGATCGCCTGTTCCAGCCGCCGGACCGTGGCTTTGTCGTAGCCGTATTGGGCAAAGCAACGGCGTGCCCCGTCGAGGATCTGGCGTCGGCGAGCCGCCAGATGGTCCTCGCTGACTTTAGGCACGGGTGCGGGTCAGCCCGCCTTCAGCATGTTGCGCAGCACGTACTGCAAGATTCCGCCGTTGCGATAGTAATCGGCTTCTCCGGGGGTGTCGATGCGCACCACCGCGTCGAACTCCACCGCTTTTCCGCCTTTCTTGGCGGCCTTGACGTGCACCGTCTTGGGCGTCTTGCCGCCGTTGAGCGCGTCGATGCCGGTGATGTCGAAAACCTCCGTGCCGTCCAGCCCGAGCGAGGAAGCCGACTCACCTTCGGGGAACTGCAACGGGATGACCCCCATGCCAATGAGATTCGAGCGGTGAATGCGCTCGAACGACTCGGTGATCACCGCCCGCACGCCCAGCAGCGACGTGCCCTTGGCCGCCCAGTCCCGTGATGAACCAGATCCGTACTCCTTGCCGCCCAGGACCACCAGCGGGATTTTTTCTGCTGCGTAGTTTTGCGCCGCGTCGTAGATGAACGCCTGCGGTGCGCCGTCTTGAGTGAAATCGCGGGTGTATCCGCCGGAAACGTCGTCAAGCAATTGGTTGCGCAACCGGATGTTGGCGAACGTGCCACGAATCATCACCTCGTGGTTGCCACGCCGTGAACCAAAGGAGTTGTAGTCCTTACGGTCCACGCCGTGCGCATCGAGGTACTGCGCCGCCGGGGTGCCCGGTTTGATGCTGCTGGCGGGGGAGATGTGGTCGGTGGTCACCGAATCGCCCAGCAGCGCCAGCACTCGAGCGCCGGTGATGTTGACGACCGGCTCAGGTTCTGCGGGCATGCCGTCGAAGTACGGTGGCTTGCGCACATACGTCGAGTTCTGGTCCCAATCGAAGGTGTTGCCACTCGGGGTGGGCAGGTTGCGCCACCGCTCATCGCCCTTGAACACGTCGGCGTAGTTCTTGACGAACATCTCCCGGTTTATCGACGAGGCGATGGTGTCGGAGACATCCTTCTGCGACGGCCAGATGTCTTTGAGAAAGACGTCGTTACCGTCTTCATCCTTGCCGAGTGGCTGCGACTCGAAGTCGAAGTCCATCGACCCCGCCAACGCGTAGGCGATCACCAGCGGCGGCGATGCCAAGTAGTTCATCTTCACATCGGGGTTGATGCGGCCCTCGAAATTCCGGTTACCCGACAGCACGGCGGCCACCGAAAGGTCGTTGTCGTTGACCGCTTTTGAGACATCGTCGGGCAGGGGGCCGGAGTTACCGATGCAGGTCGTGCAGCCGTAGCCGACCAGATAGAAGCCGAGCTTCTCGAGATACGGCCAGAGGCCTGACCTGTCGTAGTAGTCGTTGACGACTTGCGAGCCCGGCGCCATCGTGGTCTTAACCCACGGCTTTGAGGTCAATCCCTTTTCGACGGCATTGCGGGCCAGCAGCGCCGCGCCCAGCATCACCTCGGGGTTGGAGGTGTTGGTGCACGACGTGATCGCGGCGATCACTACGGCGCCATGGTCGAGCACGAATTCGCCGAGTTCGTCGGACTTAACCCGAACAGGTTTGCTCACCCGGCCCTCCGAGTGCGCGGCAGCCGAGTGCACAGCAGGGATCTCGTCGGCGTGGCCGTTGGACACTTCACCCGGGTCGCTGGCCGGGAACGACTCGTCGACCACCTCGTCCAGCTTGGAGTAATCCTGCTTGCCGGGGTCGTCGCCGCAGTAGTCGGGAATGGTCTTGCGGAACGTGGACTTCGCGTCCGACAGCGCGATTCGGTCCTGCGGACGCTTGGGTCCGGCGATCGACGGCACCACATCGGACAGGTCGAGCTCGAGGTATTCCGAGAACACCGGCTCGTGCGTGGGGTCGTGCCACAGGCCCTGCTCTTTGGCGTAGGCCTCGACCAGTGCCAGCTGTTCGTCGGAGCGGCCGGTGAACTTCAAGTAGTCGATGGTCTCCTGGTCGACCGGGAAAATCGCCGCGGTGGAACCAAATTCGGGACTCATGTTGCCCAGGGTGGCGCGGTTGGCCAATGGCACCGCAGCCACGCCCGCCCCATAGAACTCGACGAACTTGCCGACGACGCCGTGCTTACGCAGCATCTCGGTGACCGTCAGCACAACATCGGTGGCCGTGACACCCGGCTTGATCTGACCGCTCAGCTTGAAGCCGACGACACGCGGGATCAGCATCGACACTGGCTGGCCGAGCATCGCGGCCTCGGCCTCGATGCCGCCGACGCCCCAGCCGAGCACGCCGAGGCCGTTGACCATCGTGGTGTGCGAGTCGGTGCCCACGCAGGTGTCCGGATACGCGGTTATTTTTCCCGCGCCGTCCGCGCGGGACATCACCACGTGTGCCAGGTATTCGATGTTGACCTGATGCACGATGCCGGTGCCGGGTGGCACCACCTTGAAGTCGTCAAACGCGCCCTGTCCCCAGCGTAGGAACTGGTAGCGCTCGCCGTTGCGCTGGTATTCGATCTCGACATTGCGCTCGAATGCGTCGGCGGTGCCGAACAGGTCGGCGATCACCGAGTGGTCGATCACCAGGTCGGCCGGCGCCAGCGGGTTGACCCTGTCGGGATCTCCGCCCAGGTCGCCGACGGCCTCCCGCATGGTGGCGAGGTCGACGATGCAGGGCACGCCGGTGAAGTCCTGCATCACGACGCGCGCGGGGGTGTACTGGATCTCAATGCTTGGCTCCGCCTTGGGATCCCAGTTCGCGATGGCCTCGATGTGGTCTTTGGTGATGTTCTTGCCGTCCTCGTTACGCAGCAGGTTCTCGGCGAGGACTTTGAGGCTGTACGGGAGTTTCTCGGTATTGGGGACGGCATCGAGACGATAGATCTGGTAACTGTTGTCGCCGACCTCGAGGGTGTCGCTTGCTCCGAACGAGTTCACCGAATCTTTGCTGGTCACATCAACTCCCGAGGATTAAATTCTCCCGACGACGGGCCGTGTCGACGGTGCGTTCCTACTTTAACAGTACGCTTGTCCTGCTATAGGCGGCACCCCTAATTTTGGGTCTTATCCCGTGCGGCCGCGCGCCGAACGTGCTCTGAGGGCCAAATATCGATTCTCGCCGTGGTGACACGCTCGGCGAGCGGGGCCGGGCCGAATACGAGCCGGGCGCGAGGCGTCGCGTACGGTGCCTCTATGACCGGGCACATGCTGCCGCTCTTCATTCCGCAAGACATCGACATGACGGCGGTCAAAGCTCAGGTCGCCGCCACCGGTGTCAGCGCCCCGCCGGCGGCCATGCCGGGGCTCCTCGATGTGGTCAACCACGCCCACGCCGAGGGCATCAACCTCAAGATCGTGCTGCTCGACCACAACCCCCCGATCGACACCAACTTGCGCGATATCTCGACCGTTGTCGGCGCCGACTACCCGGATGCCACGGTTCTGACGCTGAGCCCCAGCTACGTCGGCAGCTACAGCACGGACTTCCCGCGGGTCACGCTCGAGGCGGGCGAGGACATCGCCAAGACCGGCAATCCGGTGGTCTCGGCGCAGCACTTTTTGAACGAGCTCGGCGCTCCCGAGTTTCCGTGGACCGGGTTGACCATTGTTCTGCTGATTGGCGTGCTTGCGGCAGCCGTCGGCGCCCGATTCCTGCAACTGCGCGCTAAGCGACCAGCAACGTCGGATTCGTCCGTCGAAACGCAGGTCGAAGCGCCTGCCGGGGACGCTTAACCACGCCCGTCGGGCTCAGCCGGCCCTTTTGGGCCGGCCTCGGTCATCCTTTTCGGCAAACACGGCAGGTAACCGTTCGGTCACATTAAACGCACGTCCAGGAGCCATTTTGTGACGGGCGTTTCCCAAGGGTCTTGTGTGACGTACGGTGCGAATGATGCTTGTGTTGTCTTTGGCGCTTTCCGAGAGATGTGCGGCTAGCGCCGCCCGTCAGCGCCGAGCCGGAGGAGACCAGAAACGAATGACACGCACCCGCCGTGGCTCCTTCGCGCGACCGATCGCAAGGCCGGTCCGGCTCATACTGCCTTCGGTCCTGAGCTTGGCGCTGCTTATGTCCGTGCCGGTGTCGGCGAAAGCTGACACGGCAGCTGACAGCATGGCCGCGCTGATCGCCAACGTCGCCAGGGCCAACCAGCGCCTGGACGATCTGGGTGCGGCTATTGAGACAGAGCAGCAAAGCGTCGACAAGGCGATCTCCGATGTGGAGACCGCGCGGGACAACGCCGACGCGGCCGGGCACGACCTGGAGGCCAGCCAGCAAGGGATCAAGGACGCCAACGCGGCAATTGCCGCGGCGCAACAGCGGTTCAACACCTTCGCGGCGGCCACCTACATGAACGGTCCGTCGGGCAGCTACCTGACCGCGACTAGCCCCGAGGACATCATCGCCACCGAGACCGCGGCAAGAACACTGACGGCAAGCTCCGATGCCGTCATGGCCAACTTGCAGCGGGCCCGGACCGAACAGGTGAACAAGGAGTCCGCGGCGCGGCTGGACAAGCAGAAGGCGGACAAGGCCGCCGCCGATGCGAAGGGCAGCGAGGACGCCGCGGTGGCGGCGCTCACCAATTCCAAGGGCAAATTCGACGAACAGCGCGAACAGGTCACTCGGTTGGCCGCCGAGCGTGACGACGCGCAGTCCAAACTCGAGGTGGCCCAGGCCGCGGCCGGCCGGCAATGGTCGGCCGGGACATCGGCGGGTACATCGCCGGGTACAACCGCCCCCGTTGCCCTGCCGCCGTCGGGCGACCGGTGGGACCCGGGAGCGCCGGGCGCCGCCGCGCCGCCCGCCGGACCCCGTAAATGGGATGGCGGGTGGGATCCCACGCTGCCGGCGGTACCCAGCGCCAACATCCAGGGCGACCCGATGGTGGTGTTGAACCAGGTGCTGGGCATCTCGGCCACCTCGACGCAGGTGACCGCCGGCCTGGGGAAAGGCTTCCTGCAGGGGCTCGGCATCCTCAAGCCCGACGACACCGGCATCACCAACGCCGGCGGTTCGGGTCGGATTCCGCGGGTCTACGGCCGGCAGGCCTCCGAGTACGTGATCCGCCGCGGCATGTCACAGGTCGGGGTGCCCTATTCCTGGGGTGGCGGCACCGCCGCGGGCCCGGGCAAGGGAATCGACTCCGGGTCCGGCATCACCGGCTTCGACTGCTCGGGTCTGGTCTTGTACTCGTTTGCCGGGGTGGGCATCAAGCTGCCGCACTACTCGGGTTCGCAGTACAACTTGGGCCGCAAGATCCCGGCCTCGCAGATGCGCCGTGGTGACGTCATCTTCTACGGCCCGGGCGGCAGCCAGCACGTGACGATCTATCTGGGTCAGGGCCAGATGCTCGAGGCCCCCGACATCGGCTTGAAGGTTCGCGTCGCGCCCGTGCGTACCGGCGGCATGGCGCCCTACGTGATCCGTTATATCGAGTACTGATGGCGACAGGACATACGCGAGCAGCCATGCGCAACAAGCTATTTCGCGTTATGAGCGTGGCTTGGATTACCGCGATGGTGACCGGGCTGCTGCTCGCCGTCGCCAGTCCGGCCTCGGCCGACCCGGGCGCGTGGGACCCCACCCTGCCGGCACAGATCAGCGCCGGTGCCCCCGGGGACCCGCTGGCCATGGCCAATGCCTCGTTGCAGGCCACCGCCCAGGCCACCCAGACCACGCTAGATTTGGGGAAGCAATTCCTTGGAGGATTGGGGATCAACTTGGGCGGCACGTCGGCCAGCGCCCCCGCCGCGGGCGCCCCCGGAAGCGTGATTCCGCGGGCCAACGGCCGGCAGGCAATCGAGTATGTGATCAAGCGGATGGGGGCCCAGATGGGCGTCCCGTATTCGTGGGGTGGCGGCACGTTGCAGGGTCCCGGTAAGGGCATCGACGACGGCGCCAACATCACCGGCTTCGACTGCTCGGGCCTGATGCGGTACGGCTTCGCCGGCGTCGGCGTGCTGATCCCGCGGTTCTCCGGTGACCAGTACAACTCCGGGCGTCACATTCCGCCGAACGAGGCCCGGCGCGGCGACCTGATCTTTTACGGCCCGAACGGCGGTCAGCACGTCACGATGTACCTGGGCAATGGTCAGATGCTGGAAGCATCCGGAAGCGCCGCCAAGGTCACGGTGAGCCCGGTGCGTAGGGGCGGTATGACGCCGTTCCTGACTAGGATCATCGAGTACTGAGCCAGCGACGTCGACGGAAACCCGCAGGCCTGGAATAGTTGGACGCGGGCACGTTGCTGCCCCACGACGATATTGAGCCTTGGAAGGTAGTGGTTGATGACATCAGCAGGCGGGCCGCCCCCGGGCGCCAGTGGTTATTCGGGAGCGCACTCCGTGCCCGAAACCCATCAGGCGCCGTCAGGTGGCGCCGACGGACTGGCCGCCGAGGTACACACCCTGGAGCGGGCCATCTTCGAGGTCAAGCGGATCATCGTCGGCCAGGACCAACTCGTTGAGCGGATGCTGGTGGGCCTGCTGTCCAAGGGGCACGTGTTGCTCGAGGGCGTCCCCGGCGTCGCCAAGACGCTGGCCGTGGAGACCTTCGCGAAGGTGGTGGGCGGGACGTTCTCGCGCATCCAGTTCACTCCGGACCTAGTGCCCACCGACATCATCGGTACCCGTATCTACCGGCAGGGCAAGGAGGAGTTCGACACCGAGCTCGGTCCGGTGGTGGCCAACTTCCTGCTGGCCGACGAGATCAACCGGGCACCAGCCAAGGTGCAGTCGGCGCTGCTCGAGGTGATGGCCGAACGTCAGGTGTCGATCGGTGGCAAGCGATTCCCGCTGCCCAACCCGTTCCTGGTGATGGCGACGCAGAACCCGATCGAACACGAGGGTGTCTACCAGTTGCCGGAGGCGCAGCGGGACCGGTTCCTGTTCAAGGTCAACGTCGGCTACCCATCGCCCGAAGAAGAGCGCGAGATCATCTACCGGATGGGTGTCACGCCACCGCAACCCAAGCAGATCCTGAACCCGGGCGACCTGCTGCGGCTGCAGGGCCTCGCGGCCAACAGCTTTGTGCACCACGCGCTGGTCGACTATGTGGTTCGCGTCGTCTTCGCCACCCGTGCGCCCGAGCAGCTCGGAATGAACGACGTCAAGAGCTGGATCGCGTTCGGTGCGTCTCCGCGCGCTTCGCTGGGCATCATCGCCGCCGCACGTTCGCTGGCGCTGGTCCGGGGCCGCGATTACGTGATCCCGCAGGACGTCATCGAAGTGATTCCCGACGTGCTGCGGCACCGGTTGGTGCTCACTTACGACGCCCTGGCCGACGAGATTTCATCAGAGGTCGTCATCAACCGGGTCCTGCAGACTGTTGCCCTGCCTCAGGTGAATGCCGTTCCCCAGCAAGGCCATTCGGTTGCTCCTGCAATGCCGGCCGCGGCGGCGGCTAGCGGTCGGTGACCGATTCAAACCCCGCCGCGGCACAGTCGGCGGCTACGGCTCCGCCGTCGATGCTGCGGGGTGAGATCGATGACCCGAAGCTCGCGGCGGCGCTGCGCACACTCGAGCTGACCGTCAAGCGAAAGCTCGACGGTGTCCTGCACGGCGATCACCTCGGCCTGATCCCGGGGCCGGGTTCGGAGCCGGGGGAATCGCGGCTCTATCAGCCCGGCGACGACGTGCGCCGGATGGACTGGGCGGTCACCGCGCGCACCACCCACCCGCATGTCCGGCAGATGATCGCCGACCGCGAACTAGAGACTTGGCTGGTGGTCGACGCGTCGGCCAGCTTGGACTTCGGCACCGCCAACTGTGAGAAACGCGACCTGGCGGTTGCCGCCGCGGCGGCCATCACCTATCTCAACAGTGGCGGCGGAAACCGGATCGGTGCGTTGATTGCCAACGGCGAGAACATAACTCGGGTGCCAGCGCGCTCCGGACGTCAGCATCAGCAGACGCTGTTACGCACCATCGCGACTATGCCCAAGGCGCACGTCGGGGTGCGCGGCGACCTGGCGGTTGCCATCGACGCGCTGCGCCGGCCGGAACGCCGTCGCGGAATGGCCGTGATCATCAGCGATTTCCTCGGCCCGATCAACTGGATGCGTCCGCTGCGGGCGATCGCGGCCCGCCATGAGGTGCTGGCCATCGAAGTGCTCGATCCTCGCGACGTCGACCTGCCTGATATCGGCGACGTCGTCTTGCAGGACGCCGAATCCGGGGTCACCCGCGAGTTCACCATCGATGCTCAGCTACGCGACGACTTCGCCAGGGCCGCCGAGGCTCATCGCGCCGATGTGGCCCGCACGATTCGCGGTTGCGGGGCACCGCTTTTGACGCTTCGCACCGATCGCGACTGGATCGGCGACATCGTCCGATTCATCGCCTCTCGCCGGCGGGGTGCGCAAGACGGGCAGCGGTGACGCTTCCCCTGCTGGGGCCGATGTCCCTGTCGGGTTTCGAGCACGCATGGTTTTTCCTGTTCTTCGTCGTCGTCCTAGCGCTCGCTGCGCTGTATGTCGTGATGCAGTTGGCGCGCCAGCGGCGCGTCCTCCGGTTCGCCAACACAGAGCTGCTCGAGAGTGTGGCGCCCAAGCGGCCCTCGCGCTGGCGGCACGTGCCGGCGATCCTGCTGGTGTCGGCGTTGGTGTTATTCACCATCGCGATGGCCGGCCCTACCAATGATGTCCGGATACCCCGCAACCGCGCGGTGGTGATGCTGGTCATCGACGTGTCGCAGTCAATGCGTGCCACCGATGTCGAACCGAACCGAATGGTGGCCGCGCAGCAGGCCGCGAAGCAGTTCGCCGAGGAGCTGACACCGGGGATCAACCTCGGGCTGATCGCGTTCGGGGGGACCGCGACGGTGCTGGTGTCGCCGACCACCAACCGTGACGCGACCAAGGCCGCTCTCGACAAGTTGCAGTTCGCCGACCGCACGGCAACCGGGGAGGCCATCGACACCGCCTTGCAGGCCATCGCCACGGTCGGCGCGGTGATCGGCGGCGGCGATAAGCCACCGCCGGCACGCATCGTGTTGTTCTCCGACGGCAAGGAGACGATGCCGACCAACCCCGACAACCCCAAGGGTGCCTTCACCGCCGCCCGCGCCGCCAAGGACCAGGGCGTGCCGATAGCCACAATTTCATTCGGAACTCCGTATGGCTACGTCGAGATCAACGACCAGCGCCAGCCCGTGCCCGTCGACGACGAGACGCTCAGGAAAGTCGCCGACCTCTCGGGTGGGAATGCCTACAACGCCTCGAGCCTGGCGGAACTGAAGGCCGTCTACGCGTCGCTGCAGCAGCAGATCGGCTACGAGACGATCAAGGGTGACGCCAGCGTGGGCTGGCTGCGGCTGGGTGCGCTGGTGTTGGCGCTGGCCGGCCTGGCGGCGTTGCTGATCAACCGCCGTCTGCCCACCTAACCCACTCCCTCTTCCGCCGAGCGTAAGCACACTGCGATTTCCGACTCGACTTTTCGCAGTGCGCTTACGCTCGGCGTGCCCGTGCCTCGCCTACGCGGCGGATGACGTCGTTTGGGTGGTTTTCGGCCACGACCCGGACCACGATCCAGCCGTAGCGCTGTTCCAGCATCTCGAGCCGGCCAATGTCCTTCACGTACTGGCGGCGATCCGACCGATGCTGGTCGCGTCCGTACGCCCCTCACATTGCAAAGCCACCTTGATGTCCTCCCAGCCCNNCGTTGCGAACCGCGATCTGCGTCTGGACGGCCGGAAATCCGGCACGGACCAACAACAAGCGCAGCCACGTTTCTTTGGGCGACTGGGCCCCACCGTCAACCAGCGCCAGCGCGGCTCGGGCAGCCGTGATGCCCCGACGGCCTTGATAGCGGTCGATCAGCAGCTCGACGTCAGCCATCTTCAGCTCGGTCGCCTGTGCGAGCGCGTCGACCGCAGCTACTCCAGCACCGAGCGGGAGTCGGCGTGCGAGGTCAAGCGCGGTCCGAGCCGGCGTGGTGAGCCGGATGCCCTCGACGGCCCCGATCTCGTCGTCGTCGATTCGTTCCTCCCAGGTCTGCACCCCTGCGACACGGTGCCGGTTGGTGTCGATGATCGCGGCAGGCCGAGTCGAATCGATCCACTTGGCACCGTGCAGGGCCGAGGCGGAGTAGCCGGCGACGATGCCGCGGCGGCGGGAACGCAGCCAACACGCTTTCGCGCGCAAGACCGCCGTCAGCTCCGCGTCCCTTGGAAGGTAGACGTCCTTGTGCACGGCGAGGTACCGACTACGCAGTTCATACGGGGTCAACACGCCTGCGGCCAGGGCTTCACTGCCCAAAAACGGGTCTGCCATGACCGGCAGTGTGCGCAAACACACCGACAATTCCCGCGAGCGTAAGCACACTGCGAATTGTGGCTCGACTTTTCGCAGTGCGCTTACGCTCGGCGTGAGCCGATTTCGGCCGCGCCGCGGTGGGGCGATAGGTTGGCGGTGTGACAGAAGTAGCCACAGATGGAAGGCCCGCGTTCGTATCGCGCTCAGTTCTCGTCACCGGGGGTAATCGGGGGATCGGGCTGGCGATTGCGCAGCGACTGGCCGCCGACGGCCACAAGGTCGCGGTCACGCACCGCGGGTCCGGCAGCCCCGACGGATTGTTCGGCGTCGAATGCGACGTCACCGACAACGACGCCGTCGATCGCGCCTTCAAAGAGGTCGAAGAGCACCAGGGTCCGGTCGAGGTGCTGGTGTCCAACGCCGGCGTGGCCGCGGACGCGTTCCTCATGCGGATGACCGAGGAGAAGTTCGAGACGGTCATCAACGCCAACCTCACCGGGGCGTTCCGGGTGGCTCAGCGGGCGTCGCGCAGCATGACCAAAAAGCGGTTCGGCCGGATGATCTTCATCGGTTCGGTCTCCGGCAGCTGGGGAATCGGCAACCAGGCCAATTACGCAGCCTCCAAGGCCGGCGTGATCGGCATGGCCCGCTCGATCGCCCGGGAGCTGACGAAGGCCGGGGTGACCGCGAACGTGGTGGCGCCGGGCTACATCGACACAGACATGACGCGCGCGCTCGATGAGCGGATTCAGCAGGGGGCACTGGAATTCATCCCGGCGAAGCGGGTTGGCACCGCCGCCGAGGTCGCCGGAGTAGTCAGCTTCCTGGCGTCCGAGGATGCGAGTTATATCTCCGGTGCGGTGATCCCGGTCGACGGCGGCATGGGCATGGGGCATTAAGTCAATGAAGAGAGACGGACGTTAAATGGCAGGACTGCTCGAAGGTAAACGGATCCTGGTCTCCGGGATCATCACCGACGCGTCGATCGCGTTTCACATCGCCCGGGTCGCCCAGGAGCAGGGCGCCGAACTGGTGTTGACCGGATTCGACCGGATGCGGCTGATCCAGCGCATCGCGGACCGGCTGCCGCAGAAGGCCCCGCTGATCGAGCTCAATGTGCAGGACGAGGAACACCTGGCCAGCCTGGCCGACCGGGTGGTCGAGGTGATCGGCAAGGGCAACAAGCTCGACGGCGTGGTGCACTCGATCGGCTTCATGCCGCAGAGCGGGATGGGCGTCAACCCGTTCTTCGACGCGCCCTACGAAGACGTCGCCAAGGGCATCCACATCTCGGCGTATTCGTATGCGTCGCTGGCGAAAGCGCTCCTGCCGATCATGAACCCCGGCGGTGGCATCGTCGGCATGGACTTCGACCCGACCCGGGCGATGCCGGCCTACAACTGGATGACGGTCGCCAAGAGCGCGCTGGAGTCGGTCAACCGGTTTGTGGCGCGCGAGGCAGGCAAGGTCGGTGTCCGCTCGAATCTCGTTGCGGCCGGNNGGCTGGGACCAGCGCGCTCCGCTCGGTTGGAACATGAAGGACCCCACGCCGGTGGCCAAGACGGTGTGCGCGCTGCTGTCCGAATGGCTGCCGGCGACCACCGGAACCATCGTCTACGCCGACGGCGGCGCCAGCACGCAGTTGCTCTAGGACACGAATGCAGTTTGATGCGGTCCTGCTGCTGTCCTTCGGTGGGCCGGAAGGGCCCGAGCAGGTGCGGCCCTTCCTGGAGAACGTCACCCGCGGCAGGAATGTGCCGCCCGAACGCCTCGACGACGTCGCCGAGCACTACCTGTATTTCGGTGGCGTGTCGCCGATCAACGGCATCAACCGCGCTCTGATCACCGAGCTGCAAGCCGAGCTGAACCTGCCGGTATATTTCGGCAACCGCAATTGGGCACCCTACGTCGAAGAAACCGTTACGACGATGCGAGACAATGGTATTCGGCGGGCGGCGGTGTTCACCACCTCGGCATGGAGCGGATACTCCGGCTGCACCCAGTATGTCGAGGACATTGCCCGGGCGCGCGGGGTGGCCGGGCCGGACGCGCCCGAGCTGGTCAAGCTACGGACCTACTTCGACCATCCGCTCTTCGTCGAGATGTTCGTCGGCAACATCGCCGCGGCCGCCGACACCTTGCCCACGGAGTTGCGCGGCGACGCGCGACTGGTGTTCACTGCGCACTCAGTCCCGGTGGCCGCCGATCAGCGCTGCGGTCCGCAGCTTTACAGCCGCCAAGTCGCTTATGCCGCAGGGCTGGTCGCGGCGGCCGCCGGGTACGCCGATTACGATGTGGCCTGGCAGTCGCGATCGGGGCCGCCGCAGGTTCCGTGGTTGGAGCCTGACGTCGCCGATCATCTCGCGACGCTGGGTGCCGCGGGCACGAAAGCGGTAATCGTTTGTCCCGTCGGATTTGTCGCCGACCACATCGAGGTGGTGTGGGATCTCGACCAAGAGCTGCGATCTCAAGCCGAGGCGGCCGGCATCGCGCTCGCCCGGGCCGCCACACCCAACGCCGACCGGCGCTTCGCCCGGCTGGCCGCGGATCTGATCGACGAACTCCGCGACGGCCGGGAACCCGCTCGGATGACTGGCCCCGATCCGGTGCCCGGATGCCTGGCCAGCATCAGCGGAGAGCCGTGCCGTCCGCCGCACTGCGCTGCGCGCTAAGAGTTCCAGGCCGAGTGCAGGATCGCGTCGACCGCGGCCATCCGGGCGGAACGCACCACGGTGTTGAGTGGGCGCAGCGCATCGCTGGCGATCCGGGCTTCCGACGCTGACTGCAGGCCGGACGGCTCCAGCCCCGCGGCGATATGGGCCGCGAAGCGGTCCGCGGAAGAATCGGGCAGTCGGCTAAGCCCGGCGCTGACCGCGATGATCGCGTCGACGTGCGCGGCGTTCTCCAGGACCCGCAACGCCCGAGAGGGCGCATGATCGGGAATACGGTGTTGCCGGCCGGATTCCAGCAGCTGCTCGACAAGTCCCCGAGGGTCGGCAATGTCGCAGCTCGCCGATCCCAGCCCGATTCCGTCGAGCGCGTCAGCGGCCGATCGCACCGCCGACCGCAACTCGTATTCGGCGTCGCCAAGCTCGTGGTGCTCGAACGCCGGCGGTCCGGGCAACGAGTACACGATCCAGGACAGTGCACACAATTCGGGCAGCTCCGGCGCGTCATCCTGTGCGTCACCGTCGGACTCTTCGAGATCGCTGTAGGAGAACTCGGGGACCAGTCCGACAGCGGTATGAGGATCCCCGGGGTTGGAGATGATCATCGCTTCGCCGGCGGCCAGGGCATCGCGCTCGAACTGGCTGCCCGGGGCCAGCCCGCGGACGTCGCCCGGTACCGGAAACACCACGTTAATCGTCCCGCGTAAGGGGATATCGCGCGCCGACGCGGATGTCCGGCCAACTGCGGCCCGCAGCGTCTGCAACAACGAAACCGTCCCAGCCTCGTCGACGTCGGGCCACGGCAGCCCGGTGTGACCGGCGGCGACGGCGTCGTAGGCGGTCACCGATTGGATTGGTGCCCAAAGCGATAGCGCGTCCAAGACGTCGTCGGGCGCGGCCTTGCCGGCGAGCCAGGCGTTGGCCCACAGGGACAGCGAAACACTGGGACACCACATGATCTCGCAGTGTAGTTGTTCGCCGCCGCTGAGGCGGATCACGCGTAGTCTGTCGGCATGCCGATCGCACTGAGCTGGCTAGTCTTCGCGCTGGCCCTTGCCGTCGCGGAGGCGCTGACGGGCGATATGTTCCTGTTGATGCTGGGCGGCGGTGCGCTGGCGGCGTCGCTCACCGCTTGGCTGACGGATTGGCCGATCCTGGGCGACGGCGCAGTGTTCCTCATTGTGTCGGTGCTGCTGGTGGTGGTGGTGCGGCCCGCGGTGCGCCGACAGCTGACCCCCAAGGCAGTGCCGACGGGCATCCAGGCGCTGGAGGGCAAGAGAGCCGTGGTGCTGCATCGGGTCGCCGGCGACCAGGGTCGGATAAAGCTGGATGGACAGGTGTGGACGGCGCGAGCCATGGACGAAGGCGACGTCTACGAGCCCGGCGACTCGGTGACCGTCTTGCGCATCGACGGTGCCACGGCGGTGGTCTTCGGGAACGGGTAGCTGCGAGAAAGGAACCTCCGGTGAGTGCGTTTGTGGTTCTGCTGTTTCTGGCCGTTTTGGTGGCCTTCACGGTCGTCGTGGTGGCCAAGTCCGTTGCGTTGATCCCGCAGGCCGAGGCGGCCGTGATCGAACGGCTGGGTCGNNGAGCGGGTGGTGTCGTTCCCGCCGCAGCCGGTCATCACCGAGGACAACCTGACCCTCAACATCGACACCGTCGTCTACTTCCAGGTCACCGTTCCGCAGGCGGCCGTGTACGAGATCAGCAACTACATCGTCGGAGTCGAGCAGCTCACCACCACCACCCTGCGCAACGTGGTGGGCGGCATGACGCTGGAGCAGACCCTGACCT
>PLSK01000002.1 GCA_003165155.1 Mycobacterium sp.
ACCGTTGACGTGAAGTTTCGGCCTGGCGGGAGGGCCGGTCTCAAGCCGTATACGGAGATCCCTTTCAAGGCTGAGGCGCTCGTCCGGGTCGTCATCGGGCCCAATGTTGAAAGCCGTAGGCTCGCGCTGTCTACGGCGCGGCAAGTGCTGGATCGCTTTGGTTTCCGGGAAACCGAAGTTGTCGCCTCCGAGCACGCGTACCGCGTCTAGCCTTCTGTCATGACTTCCGCATTGACGACGTGGTTATGACTAGCGAGCCTTGCTCGTTCGGCGGGCAAGAGGCAGTACGTTCTCCGGCTCCACTACACCGCGCCCAACCTTCGGAGCGGCCTGTTCGTCTTCGTTGATGTAGTCCGCGTAGGCGGATAGCGTCAGAACGAAATTGGAGTGCCCGAGCCACTTACTCACCTGCATGTAGTGCTCGCCAGCGCTCAGGTTCATCGTCGCAAAGCTTCTGTCTCAGATCGTGAAAACGCACTGCTCCAAGACCCAGAGCTTTGCGTCTCTGGGTGCGGAGCCGCGCAATGCGGTCGATGGGGGCACAGTGATGGGGGCACAGTACGGTCAACTCAACCCGATGGGGTCAGTTCGGGACCTTGAGGAGGTGCGATTGGCGCGCGTAGGTGACGCGGGTGCGGCCAACAATGCGAGCTATGCGGCCCAGAAGGATGACGTACTGGATAGGCACTCGTCGCTCGACGCGTTTGCCTCCATGCTCGATGGTGCTCGGCCGGGAACGAATGTTGACGCGCACAAGGTGCTGCATTACGACAGGCAACAAGCGGTCCTTGACGCCAGGTCGTTAGCGATCGCCACAGCGAATGGAGACGTGGACGCCGGCCTCGCCGAATTTAATGCACGCAGTTATTCGGCCCGTCGAGAGGCGTTTGAGGACTTGTGGGATGCGGGTCGCCGTTTCGTGTACGGCGCTCCCAACCCGGGCACCCTCGGCGCTCGCAAGTACGGCGATTACTGCCTGATCATCGATCCTGCAACGCTCACGGACGCAGACACCGGGGTCTTCCCGCGCGATACGGCACAGACCTACACGGACAGCGACGCCAATGTTTTCGCGGATCTCGCGTATCGCGAGGTGGGAAGCTGGCAAGCACGGGCGGACGTCGCTTTGGTCCACCGCGGCGATGAGGCCGTCTTTTTATCAGACCGGGAACGCGCCGAGTTGGTGTGTGGTGCTGACACCTACATGGAGGTGATTACAGTCGGACCGCTTGGACTCGACCAGGTGATCATCCTCCGAGTTGACGCTGACAATTGGGAAGAACATAGCGATCTATGGTGGGACTGGAAGGAGGGTCGGCTGTCGGACCCCAGCGACCGCGCGAAGGCGAAAGCGTATGACGCGCTCATGGGGTGGGCTGACCTAGAGATAGAAACAAAGGACGGCGATGAATGATAACGGCGAGCCCTTTGTTCTTCTGGCCATGACGCCAGCGGGGGAATCCGCCCTGATCGCAGACCACGATCGCGTCTCGCTGGTCAGATTCTCGAGCCGCGGACGCCAGCGTCAGGATGCCAGTGCCGACGACGCGGAGACTGCCGTACGCCGTTATGGGTGGATACGTGTAGATAGGGCGTTCTCGACCTGGGGCGATCTCGACCGTTTCCGGACTGCGGCGGCCGAAGAGGCCATGCGCGGCTTTCCCGATCCGACGGTCCGTGACTACAACCGCCGCGACGTGGAAGTCGTTTTGAAACAGGTTGCACGTTCTGGCCCCGACCGCCGCGTAGCTGCGATAGGACTGTTGACCGACCTGCTCGTGCGTTGCCCGGCGGTTCGTCGCGACGACGATCTCTCCGCAATGATTGGTGAACGACTCGAACAGCTCAGAAGCACTCCGATCACCGCGGATGCGTCCGCAATGTCCCCCGAGCAAGAGCGCCATGAACTCGCGCGGCTACATCTCGACTACGGGATCGGCGCGGCTTAGCTCGTGCGCACAGTCACCTTTTACTCCTATAAAGGCGGCACGGGACGCTCGCTGCTAGTCGCCAATGTCGGCGTGCTCGCAGCGCGGCTTGGCATGCGAGTGATTCTTGTAGACCTTGACCTAGAGGCGCCTGGCCTTCCGTACAAATTTCCGTCGCAGCCGTTCAAAGGCCCCGGCGTCGTCGAGTGGTTGACATCAGCAGAGCGGCCGGATGTTGAAGAGCTAATTCAACCGATTCAGCTGGATTCGCCGTTTCTTTCCGGCGGAGAATTGCTACTCATCACCGCCAGTGACAAGCCGTCGCGCCGCTATCTGCAAGCGATGAGACAAATACAGGAGGGTCCGCTCAACGGCGACGCCAACATCGCCGCAACTGCGCTCTTGGCACTGAAGGATGCGATTGAGGAATACGTTTCGCCTGATCTCTTGCTGATCGACTCGCGAACCGGAATCACGACGACAAACGCGATCACCACCCGGATCTTGGCCGACGAAATTGCTGTGCTGACGCTAAATACCAACGAGCAACTTGACGGAACGCGGGAGGTGTTGCGATCGCTTACGCCGTTGGATCGCCCGCGCGGGCACGGGGAACCGTTAGGGCTTCACGTGATTGTTAGCCGGGTCAGCAGACCTAAGGATGCGGCGACGTATGAGTACAGCGAGAGCGAGAGGCGCACGATCAGGGACGTGCAGCTCTTCCTCACCGAACCTGCCGTACCGCTGGTCACGACGGTTAGAGAGTCGCGAATCTCACTGTTGCACAACGATGCAGAAGTAGCGGACCGGGAGCAGCTTCTGATGTCGCGGAACGACGCCGAGACGTCGATCGCCCTACACGTCGACTACTTGAAGTTCGCTCGCGCATTGTTGGGACCCACGATGAATGACCGAATCGAAAAGGCCCTACAAACCGCAGGATCGGACCAGCAGCGAGACAGGTGGCTTCGGTTCTTCGGCCGCGCCCAGCCAGCCACTCACCGTGGCACCACATTGGAGGTGCCTGAAAATCTAATACCCGTCGTCCCGCGTAACGTGCCGATTGCGACCATAGTTTCTGAATTGCGGCGCGTCGAAAACCCGAATGCTTCGCAGAAATTCGCCTTGGCTAATGCGCTACACGAGTATGGTTCGGCACTGCGCAGCGCCGCCGAAAATGGGGAGGCCCGGAGAGCGCTCACCGAATCGATCGACACCTATGAGTCGATACTGAGTGACCATCGACGAATCACCAGCAACGAGGACCCTCCCGAAAGCGCTGTCGTCGGCGTCGGCCTGGCCGCGGCAGCCCTATCAGATGTCGAAAAGTCAGACGGTGACCTAGCGCAGGCATCCCTCACGCTTCTACGGGGTCTCGACGTGATCCAAGCGGTGCGCAACCCCTCCCAGATGCTGCTGGAACTAGATGCGCAGCTTTCATCGATGTATGGGATTCTCCTGCTGCAGGCTGGCGAGCCGGCGAAAGCGCGCGACGCTGTCAAACATGGCGTCACCACATTGATGCCGCGCTGGCAGCCAGGATCGCCACTTGACGAGTGGTATTTGCCAGAGCTAGATCCGGCACGTCGAGGCGCCGAGAGCATCGCCGCCATGCTTGGGTTGTTGGCCCTGTGCTACCTACGCCAAGGTGATGAACGCGACGCCGTGGCAACGGCGGAGAGCGCGACTGCAGTTTGGCGTCGGTATGCCGAGTCCGATTCATCGGCCAAAGCCGCAGCCAGCCTTGGCAAGTCTCTGAGCAATCTCGGCAATTATCTGCGCGTCGCGAACCGCTTAGAACAGGCAGAATCCACGCTGACCGAGGCGGTCGACGTGTTGAGGCCGAACGCGGACGAAAGCGACGATGACCTCAATAGCTTGGCCGCTGCGCTCGAAAGTCTGGCGGCGGTATACGGAGACCTCGGTCGCAACGACATCGCCTTAGCCACCGCGGAGCAAGCGCTGCACTTCAGACGCGATCTCTTCGAAGGTGATCAAGGTCGCTACGCCGTCCCCTTGGCTTCTGCGCTGAACAACGTCAGTGCCCAGTACGGTGCGCTCGACGACCACGTTCAAGCCGCGGAGCGCGCCCGCGAGGCGGTCAGCATCCTCACCGGACACGACGAATCAGCTTCATCTCCCGAATTGCTCGCAGCCGCGCTGAATAACCTCGCGCTCAGCACCCTTCGTGCCGGCGACCCCGAAGCCTCCGTATGGGCAGCCGAGGCGGCCGTCAAGGCATACCGCAATCTGTCAACGGCGAGACCTGGTTGGACGCGGACACACACGGCTCGAGCACTGTTGAACCTCAGCTTGGCCTATTCAGCTCTCGGTAGTCACGGCCCGGCAGCCGAGGCCGCGCGAGATGCCGTCAACGCGGCGAGCGAGGTCGCAAAATCGGAGCCGGCTTTGTATGCGAACTGCCTCGGGGTGTTGGGTTCCCGGCTCCACACCGCCGAAGAATACGAATCGGCAGCGGAGGCCGCGAGGCTTGCGGTGAACGAATACCGCAAGCTCACTCGTCAGGATGAGGGGCGCTACGCTACGACCCTGGCGGCCGTCTTGGACACGTTGGCATCAGCGCTTCTGGCCCTCGGCGACGAGGTTGGCGCTGCCGAGGCGTCGACTGAGTCACGAAAGATCTTCAGAAACGCATTGCGTGAGTTCTGACGGTCTTCTGGCATTGCAACCGGCCGCGTCTGTCAACGAGCGACGGAGCAGGACACGACAGCGACAGTCCGCACTCAGTCCGCAGGACACTCGATCGGGCCCGTCGGTGACCATCAGCAACCATCACTCAAAACGCCTAGCCTGGACTGGTTTACGCGCAATTCCCAACAACAGCCGGGAACTGCCGCGAATTGCAAAGTTCCAGCTCACACGCTCTCATAATCCGTAGGTTGCGGATTCGAGCCCGGCCGCCCCACGACTTAAAACGTCAACCAATCTACCGACTCTGAACACCCCACGACTTAAAAACCCACGGTGAGATACGTTGTGCGCGGGCGATTGACCAAGCGGCCTCACCAGCCGTAAATCAGATTAACTGCAAAAGCCGGGTGGGAAGATCTCACGAGCCATGCAGTGCCAGCGCACGCGACCACTCGTCGTTTATGCGCTCCAGCTCGGGAAACCTCTGCAGCTCGCAAAACCTTTGCGTGGTCTGGGAAGCGGCGGCCCGATTGGCGTCATCAGCGCGCAAGCACCCGAAAACACTGCGCACTACGCGCCGCTGCAAGCGGCGCAGCGCCTCGGCGTGCGTGTCACCGGCAGCGCGACGCTTCTGGTAGTACACCTGGCCCGGGCCAGGATGACGGGTCTGGGTCAATGCAATCCGAAACAACGCGACATTGAGTTGCCGATTCCCTGACCGGGTCGCCCGCGCCCGCACCCGGATGCCCCCCGACGACCGCGGCAGCGGCGCCACACCCGCATAACACGCAAATGCCGCTTCGCTGCGAAACCGTGACACCCCGGCCGTCTCCCCGACAACCTTGGCCGCCGTGAGTTCTGCGCACCCGACAATGGTCAGCAGCGATCGGGCCTGCAATCGCACGCGTGCGGCGACGCGGCGTTCCAAAGCATTGATCTGCTCAGTGGACTCGCCGATCTCCGCCAACTCTTCGCGCGCCAGCACGGCCACCAACCCCGGCACGGTGGCCAGCCACGCGCCCAACACCCGGCGAGGGTTGACCCGCACCAGCGACGAAGGCCCTGGCGCGTGTGACGGGTCTAGCTCATGCACACGCCACAACAACCGATTCATCGCCGCCGTGCGGTGCACCACCAGATCCTCGCGGCGATCCACCAACAGCTTCAATTCCCGAGAAACATCATCGTGGCTGGCCACCGGCAAGTCCGGTTCGCGCAAGACCGCCCGCGCCACCGCCAACGCGTCGATGGGATTCGACTTTCCCCGGGTCCGCGCCGAAGCACGCGTGCGAGCCATCAGGTGCGGCGGCACCCGCACCACCTGCTGACCGGCGTCGAGCAACGCCCGCTCCAGCCGCGACGACAAGTTACGACAATCCTCGATACCCCACACCAGATCGGCACCGAACAGTTCACGAGCCCAACCCAACGCCTTGAGATGACCCGCATCGGTAGCCCGCACCGTCAACTCACCGACCGGGCGACCCCCCGCATCAGCGCCCACCAATGTGTAAGTGGCCTTATGCGTATCCACACCGACAACGACCACAATCGCCGCCTTCCCAGACAACCGCCGCTGCTCCTGCCACGCGACGGCATGCCCACACCAACACCGCGCCAACGGGGCATCCGACACACCCGGGGCGGCACTACGACATGGCGCCAGCCGAAGCGGCAATACTCCTCAAAAGCCAGATCCCGGGTGTAGCGGAATCGACCGCCACAGGACGGTCCTGCGCCGACGAGCGAAACGCGGTGCCTTCCCCGCCACGCCGGTGCGGCCCCTCACACCGAACGCCAACACGACGGCGTACAGCACAGCCCGAGGCCGGCATCGATGAGCCAAGCCGGACAGACGGCGATCAAGGCAAATCTAGCCTAACGCCGACCATCTCACGCCGACCAGCCTTCCGAGCTCGGCACCAATCACACTAACCCCCGAATGGCTTCGCAATCTGCTGGAAAACAGCGGTTTTGGGACCACCACCGCCGACCCGACGAATGCGAATCCCCTACGCTACTCCGGGTGTGATGCGAGGGCGGCTTAGTCAACCGGCAGCCGCTCGATGCCGGCCCGCTGAATCCTCTGGTCCGTCGTCCCCAACTGGCGGTGCGGCTTCGCGAACACCGTTGCTTATCCCTGGCACATCGACAGGCGGCCCTTTTTCCGTAACACGGGGAATGTTTTGGGTCTGATCCAGATCCAATCCGCCTGGTTTCTCGGCCGGATGCGTCTCCGGTTGGCAAGCCGGACGCTCATGTTTCATCGCGTGCAGGTGACGAACAGCTAACTCGACACGTCGCACGGCGCGGGCACGGGCGTTGTCGATTACCCGAAGCGCATTTGCCCGCTGGGCCGAATCGGACCCCGTGTCTCGCCTGAGGATCTTTAGCTCGGTGTTGCCATCATCGGCTATCCGCTGCAGGTCAGTCCTGAGAGACTCAGCGAGCCCCACGGCTTCGCCGCTGATCACCGAAAGCTCCGGAGGCCAAATGCCACCTAAAACCCAAGGGGTGCAATCGATCGGAGAACTGAAGACCGGAACCGTAAGAGATTCATGGGTAGCTCGCCGAAGGAGTCCGCGCGCCGACTTTCGACCGAAGATTGCCACCGATAAATCCTAGCGGCGCCCGTTCAGCATCGCACAGACAAGGGCTCGGTGACGGTCGAAGACTTGCAGTCGCTACGCACCCAGGACGTGATCGCCGCGGTCCGGGACGCGTGCGCGGAAAAGCATGTGCCGATCGTGCCTTGAACGTTGTGTAGTGGCTAGCCTTGGACTTGTCGACGCGACCGGAACGCTTAGGATGCACGCAGACCCACCAACCGGGCAGTAGCAATAGCAAGGGCTGGATGAATGGAGTTTGCGGCGGTGCACCGTATCTTCGTGATGACGGTGACGCTGACGCTGGTGTTGCTGAGCGCGCCCCCCGCGTTCGCCGTTGCTCCGCCCACGATCGATCCGGGTGCGGTGCCGCCAGACGTGACGGGGCCAGACCAGCCGCTGGAGCAGAAGCGCGTTTGTAAGGCGCCCCTGACGTTGCCGGGTACTAACTTTCATGATCCGCCGTGGCCGAATATGTATCTGGGCATCACCCAGGCTCACAAGTTCGCGACCGGGGCCGGTGTCACGGTGGCCGTCATCGACACAGGTGTCGACGCCTCGCCACGGGTCCCGGCGGAGCCGGGCGGCGATTTCGTCGTCCCGGACGGCAACGGGCTCTCCGACTGCGATTCCCACGGAACGCTCACCGCATCCATCATCGCCGGCCGGCCCGCGCTCACCGACGGGTTCGTTGGCGTCGCGCCGGACTCGCGCCTGATCTCGGTGCGCCAGACATCGGAGGCCTTCGAGCCGAAGGACTCGCAACAAAACAACCAAGACGACCCCAATGCCACGCCGGCGGCAGGATCCGTCCGCAGCCTGGCCAGGGCCGTCGTGCATGCCGCCAATCTCGGGGCGAACGTGATCAACATCAGCGAAGCGGCCTGCTTCAAGGTCAAGAAGTCGGTCGACGAGTCCGCCCTGGGGGCGGCGCTTAACTACGCGGCCAACATCAAGGGCGCAGTGGTGATTGTCGCGGCTGGCAATGTCGGTGGCGATTGTGCGCAGAACCCGCCGCCCGATCCGGCCGTTGCCTCCGACCCACGGGGTTGGCAGGGTGTGCAGACGATCGTCACACCTGCTTGGTACGCGCCGCTGGTGCTTTCGGTCGGAGGTGTTGGCGAAGCCGGGGCGCCCAGCGGGTTTTCGATGCATGGCCCGTGGGTGGGCGTCTCCGCAGCGGCGGAGAACATCGTCGCACTCGGGCCCAGCGGCGAACCAGTGGATGCGCTGTCCGGCAAGGAGGGGCCCGTGCCGATCGCCGGAACCTCGTTTGCCGCGGCGTACGTCTCCGGTGTGGCCGCGCTGATTCGGCAGAAGTTCCCCGACCTGACGCCGGCGCAGATCATCAACCGGATCACGGCCAGCGCGCGACACCCCGGGGGTGGCGTCAACGACGAGGAGGGCGCGGGCACCATGGACGCGGTCGCGGCCCTGACGTGGGACATTCCCACCGGCCCCTCGACCGCGGGCGTCGCGTTCGCGGTCAAACCTTTGCAACCGCCCGTGGCTGTGCCGGGGCCCGATCATGGGCCCATCAAGGCCGTTGCGCTCGGAGTCATCGCGCTGGTTGTCGCGCTGGGATTGGGTGCACTGACCGGGCGAGCCCTGAGACGGCGCTGAAGAATCCGATGAGATCACTGCGGCTACGGTTCACCAGCGGGTACGCACTATGGGTGGCGGCGCTGGCGCCGCTGTGCATCTTCTTGTTCATGAACACGCGTTTCGAGTGGGCGGGCCCGGCCCTGGTGGGGGTGACCGCGCTCGTCGCCACGGTCGCCTATCGCGGTCGGCGGCTCATCGGTTGGTTCGCGGCGATGGTCGCCTGGCTGGTGCGCCAGCGCAGGCCCCAGGAACCGCCGTCGGAACCCGACGTCGGCGCCACGGTGCAGCCGGGAGATCACGTAGCTGTGCGCTGGCAAGGCAAGATCCTCGTCGCGGCGATCGAACTCATCCCCAGGCCGTTCACGCCGACGGTCATTGTCGATGGGCGAGCCCACACCGACGACGCGGTCGACACGGAGTTGCTCGAGCGATTGCTGTCGGTGCACTGCCCCGACTTGGAAGCCGACATCGTGTCGGCTGGCTACCGTATCGGCAAGACCGCCTCGCCGGAGGTGGTGAGCCTCTACGGGCAGGTGATCGGGCGCGACCCGGCCCCGGCATATCGGCGGACCTGGATCGTGATGCGGGCCGCCCCGCAGCGCGCCAGCATGTCGGCTCGTCGGCGCGATGTCGGCGTCGCGGGACTGGCCCGGTACCTAGTCGCATCAACGACACGTATCGCCGACCGACTTGCCGGCAACGGTGTCGACGCGGTGTGCTGTCGCAGCTTCGACGATTTCGACCATGCCACGGAGGTGAGCTTCGTCCGGGAGAAGTGGTCGAAGATCAAGGGGCTCGAGAATTTTACCGCTGCCTACACGGCGCCTGGCGGCCCGGACGTGTGGTGGTCGACGCCTGCCGACCACACCATTACCAGGGTCCGGGTCGTTCCCGGGATGGTGCCGCGGTCCACGGTGCTCCTGACCACCACAAAGAAGCCGAAAACGCCGCGGGGATTCTCCGTGGTGTCCGGCGCGCAGCGAGCCGCGCTGCAAGGCCAGACCCTGGTCCCCGATCGTCATTGTCAGCTGCCGATCGGCTCAGCGGGTGTACTGATAGGAGAAACCGCGAGCCAGTATCCGGTCTACATGCCGTTCGACGACGTTGACGCGAGTATCAACTTGGGTGACGCCCGCACATTCATGCAGTTCGTCGTCCGAGCAGCGGCCGCGGGCGGGATTGTCACGCTGGCCCCGCATTTCCAGGAGTTCGCCGCCCTGATCGGCGCAGAAATCGGGCCAGAGGCACATGTGGCATGGCCGAATACGGCGACTTATCTAGGCCGGCACCCCGGCGTCGATCGGGTAATACTGCGGCACAACGCTATCGGCACCCCGCGGCATCGCCAGTTGCCAATCCGGCCGATTTCCCAGCCTGAGGAGAACCGCTACCTCACCTCGCTTCCGCGTAGGGAAAAAGGTTCGTGATGGCAGAGCAGTCTCCCGCAGGACCCTTTGGGCGAGTCAGATGAACAATCGTCTAACAGTCGCCGTGCGACAACATGTCGCTCTAAAATGAGAATCTGCCGTAGGCGGAGGGCTTCGCCGGTAATCGCCCAGGCAGCCTGACTATCCCCGATATTAAGGATCATCTGAAGTGGAAACACAGCCGCCTCCGCAGGCCACCGAGGTCCTGGACGAGTTAAAGAAGTTCAGCGACGTCCTTGAGGGCGCGATGAAGCAGCAGGGCGCCGGATCCTTTGCGGCCCAAGACGAGGCTGAGACTGTCGAAGTGGCTATCAATGGGGACAGGGTTATCACGCAGCTGTATATCGAGGACGGCCTGCTGCGGCTGGGTGCCGAGACGGTAGCGGAGCGCATCAACGAAGCGCTAGGAAAGGCCAACGCCGCGGCGTCCGCAAACCTCGATGCCGTGTACGGGCAGACCTTTGAAGCGCTCAACAAGATTGTCGGTTCGCTCCAGAAAGCGATTACGGAGAAGTAGGCGACACGGCGAGCGCGCCGGGCCGTCTTTCGAAGACTCACGCCGCGGCGTGAAAGTCTTGCCAAGACTGGCTGCCGTCCAGGGGATACGGTCGAGCCGTGCAGCTGTTCGTCGTGGGGCCGCCGAGGTCCGGGTTGACCATCGTCACCCAGTTCCTCAATCGTCATGAAGACATCAAAATCTTCGATGAGATTGACCTAGAGCAGGTCAACCGATGCGACGGGTCAGTCGTTGGCACCTTGGCGGCTTTCCTGCTCGAGCGGGGAGTCTACGAGGCCTACCGGCGCTGCGCGCAGGAAACGGCCGACCCCGCCCTCGCCCTGCGAGCGATCATGAGCGAGATCGCCCAGCCGTGCACCATCTGGGGCGAGAAGAACCCGCGGTATGCGATGCGGCTGGACATCCTCCGCAGGACCTTTCCTGAGGCCGTGCTGCTCTTCGTCCTGCGCGACCCGCGTGAGGTGGTGAATTCGTATCTGCTGCATCGAGATTTGCGTGTGCGCACGCGCATGGACTTCTGGATCAAGGACAACGTGGCCGAAGCTTTGAACCTGGTGGATAGTTGCCTGGAGCCGCTGAAAGCCGGCGATGCCGAGCTGGTGGTACTCCGTTACGAGGCCTTCGCGGCCCGGCCGAGGGCGACGCTCGACGCTGCTTTCGATCGATGGGGGCTAAGGTTTTCCGACAGCGTCGTCCCGCTGGTCCATTCAGCCCCGGAAACGGTTGGTGACAATCAATTCTTCCGGGACGGTGCGCCGCTGCCTTGGAAGGTCGGCAACCTTTCTCCCCTGCGCCAGGCAACGGTCGCTCGGGACCGGATCGACGCCGACGATCCAACCTGGTCCCAGGTCGATGCCCTGGCGGGGCGCTTCGGTTACAACTGAGCAGGTTCGAGAATGGTCAGCGAGTTGAGCGATCTACTGAAGGCGAGTAGGCCCGCGGTGTGTTTCGTTACCAATGTCGGGGACGCCGTGCTGACGCTGCCAACGTTGCGAGCGTTGGGCGAGATGTTCAGCGCCCCACTCACGCTGATCTGTCCCAAGGTCGCGTTCGACCTGTGCTTCTGGGAGGTAAGCCCCCGGTTTGTCGACACCACAGGATTACCCCTCACGGGAACACCCCCAATGCTGGGACGGCCAGAACGGCCGCTCGACTATGACGTCCTGGCGTCGGAGATAGGTGCGGTCGACTTATTCATCGACACCCTGCCGTGGAACTCGCTGGCCGACATCATTATGCGTCCGTTGTTGCAACGCCTGGCTCCCACGACCAGCATCGGATTTTCACCCGACATTTACGACGTTGTAGTCCCCAAAGATGAGTGTCATTCGGCGGACTTGGCGTTCATGTTGGCGCGGCTGTTCGATCAGTCGTTGCAGATCGAAAGCTACGCGCAGCCGGTTCCTCTCCGTCCGCCCGTGCAGCAGGAGGCGCAGTCGATTCGCGCCGCCGTGCCCGCCGGAATCAAGGTGTTGGTGGTGCACGCCGACGCCGGTTGGACGGACAAGAGGTGGCCTGTCACCAGGTTCATCGATGTGCTGGACAGGTTCCTGTCACGCCACCGCGACTTTGTGGTGTGGGTGGTCGGGATGGGACACGAGGAGCTCAACGTCGGGCGTGAGCGCGATCGGGTCANNTGCTGCATGCCGCCGATCTGGCGCGGGTCCCCGGCGTCGGACTTTTCGGCCCCACGCGTGCTGCGACGTGGGGATTCAGGTTTGCACCGCACCGGCACGTCGATATGAGCGCGATGGAGGACATCACCGCGATAGACGTGCTCGATGCAATGGAAGACCTTGTCGAAGAAGCCCTCTGACAGGCTGACGACGTTGTGATGCAGGACCACGGCCTTGGCGTCTAGGCTCTCGCTGGAGGTTGGTCGGATTGAGCGAAATAACAGTTCTGCAGGGCGGGCACTCGTCAAGCCTTGAGCGTCACGTGCTGAGCGATCTGCTGCAGGCGCGCACCCCTGTGGTGTACTTCTCCACCCTTGTCGGAGACTCCATTCTGACGCTGCCGACACTGCGCGCCTTAGCCGAAATGTTCGCCGCTCCCATCACGTTGATCTGTCCCAAGTTCGCGTTCGACCTCTGTTTCCGCGAGGTCAGTCCGCACTATGTCGACATCACGGGCGTAGCCCCGGGAGGGCCTCCGATAGGCCCTCACGCACATCGGACCCTGGATTACGAAACCCTCGTATCCGAGATCGGTGCTATCGATGTATTCATCAACGCGGTGCCGTGGGACATACCGTCGAACGGTTTCATCCGGCACCTTTGGCGACGGCTCGCTCCCACAACGAGCATCGGCTTCCCGACCGACGATGACTACGACGTCATTGTCCCGCGAGATCTGCCGCACTCGGCTGACCTGACTTTCAAGCTGGCGCGGCTGTTCGATCCGTCGCTTCGCATCGAAAACTACGCGCAGCCGTTGCTTCTCCAGCCGGCCGTGCAGCGGCAAGCTCGATCGATTCGTGCCGCTGTGCCCGCCGGGATGAAGGTGCTGGTGGTGCACGCCGATGCCGGCTGGACAGAAAAACGCTGGCCTGCGACCAGGTTCATCGACCTGCTGGACCGGTTCTTGTCACGCCACCGCGACTTTGTGGTGTGGGTGGTCGGGATGGGACACGAGGAACTCAACGTCGGGCATGAGCGCGATCGCGTATTTCCCCATCTCGGATTATCACTCGACCTCGCCATGGGTTTGGTTGCCAACGCGGACCTTTTCGTGGGCATCGACTCATCGATGCTGCATGCCGCCGATCTTGCGCGGGTGCCCGGCGTGGGCCTTTTCGGCCGGACCCGGTCTGCAATGTGGGGATTCAGGTTTGCAGAGCATCGGCACGTCGATATGAGCGCGATGGAGGACATCACCGTGGAAGACGTGCTGGATGCGATGGAAGACCTTGTCGCAGAGACATCTGATCGAGGTGAAGATATCGAGGGCGTACGGGTCGGCATTCGTCCTAGCGCAATTCGCCGTTCGACCAAAGCCGACCTTCTCCCTGCGGTGCGCCAGTTCTATGACGTCGCCCGGTTGTGGCACCGCGAAGAGCCCACCGACGAATCAGTTTGCGGCAGTATTGCAGAGAGGGCGCTACATCTGCATGCACTGAACTTCGCCTTGTGGCACCACGAAGATGCCGTTCGCCGGCCTGGCGTCGGCGACCACGAGGTCGCACGCAGGAAACGTTGTATCGACGACCTCAACGCTCGGCGGAACGCAGCCATCGAGGACATCGACCTGACCCTGCTTGATCGCACCGATCTGAATCAGAGTGCACCGCTGTACACCGAAACCC
>PLSK01000087.1 GCA_003165155.1 Mycobacterium sp.
GAATCGGGCCGGTACGGCCCTACGTCCACACCGCGTGCACTTTCGGGCTGTACCGCGTTTTGCAACGTCCGCGTCAGCTACGCGCTGGCTTGAGGCACGGTGTCACCCGTGCGCGTTACTGTCCGAGACATGGACTCTGTTGCCGAAACGGCGACCGTGGTGATCCGGCCGTCTCTGCGGGCAGCCATTTACCCGCATGCAAGGGAAGACGTGTACGAACTGCTGCACGAGCTGATTGGCGACGGTCATGAAGTGACGCTCCAGCTGCCAGATCCCGGCCAGTTTTCGGTACAGAACTCGCTAGAGACCGTTGGCATCTACATTCTCGGCGGCGTTGCCACGCCCGTCCTATCGCTGATGGCGACGGACATCTACAACGGCACCAAGCGGTGGCTGGTCAAGCGCTTCAGCAAGAACGAGAAGGCCAGTGCACAAGTGATCATCGTCTACATCAACGGCAATCCGACCCTACGGATTCTGGGCAGAAGCGCCGATCACATCGTGGACATGACACCTCAGCGCAGGGATACCGATGAGTGATAGCGCCACTGAAGAAGACTCGGCTGAGCGCGAGATTCTGTATCACTACACAGATGCGGGCGGGTTCGCGGGAATTGTCCAGAACCGCAAGTTGTGGGCTACTGACATTAGGTTCCTGAACGATCCACTGGAACTCAAGTACGCGTGGGAGGCGTTGCTCACCGCCTTGGAAGCGGCTAAGACGGATAAGCCCGAATACTCTGAGGCCTACGATGCTGCCTTGCAGGCGATTTCGATGACCAATGCAATTGACCCCGAAGCCATCGAAGATCGTCTCTTCTCGACGTCGTTTTCGGCGGACGGCGACGATTTCGGCCAGTGGCGTGCGTACGCCGATGACGCGAAAGGCATGGCGCTGGGGTTCGACAAGGAAAGCATTACGCTACTAGAGGTCCCGTACTTCCATCACGCAGAGCACGGCCAGCTTGTTCAGATGACAGCAATTGTGTCAGATACGAACAAGCAGGTTCCGTTCGTCTGGGGTTCGTTCACTCAACCCGTCAGTTACGGCGAAGAGGGACGTCAGCGNNTATCAAATCGAACGGTCGTGCGAGAAGAACGGTGAGGGGCTGCTTCCAAACAGGCTGTACAACATCATCAATCGAGTTCCACTGTTCCTGTCGATGCTTGCATTGGTTAAGAAGACGACCTATCAAAGTGAGCGAGAGTGGCGGTTCACGATCCCGGAACACCTCGGATCGTCGTCGCTGTCGATGAAGAAAGCTCTAGGGAAAGTCGAAGAGTTCAAATGGGCCGCGCAAGGAGCCCTCGAAACCGTTGACGTGAAGTTTCGGCCTGGCGGGAGGGCCGGTCTCAAGCCGTATACGGAGATCCCTTTCAAGACTGAGGCGCTCGTCCGGGTCGTCATCGGGCCCAATGTTGAAAGCCGTAGGCTCGCGCTGTCTACGGCGCGGCAAGTGCTGGATCGCTTTGGTTTCCGGGAAACCGAAGTTGTCGCCTCCGAGCACGCGTACCGCGTCTAGCCTTCTGTCATGACTTCCGCATTGACGACGTGGTGATGACCAGCGAGCCTTGCTCGTTCGGCGGGCAAGAGGCAGTAGACAAGAGAACGCGCCCAGCGCGTCCCAACCACCTACGGTACGTAAGCCGGGTGCCCGACAGGACCACCTGCGAAACCGCCCCGCGCGCGGAACTCGTCTAACCCAGCCACCTATGGGCCTTGAGGTTGAACCCCCCTGCGGACTGTAAATCCGTCGGGCTTTCCTGGTGCTCGGGATCGCGGCTAGCACTGTTACGTCGCGTAACACGCCGACGCATAGTCGCAGGACACAGAGACGTCCCGTAACAACACCATCGAATAGTTACCGCAGATCAGAGTGTGTTTCTGCAGGAAATACAAGGGGTTCGAATCCCCTTAGCTCCACCGCAAAGACCCAGTTCAGGGCTGCTTTTCAAGGCCGCCGGACGGTTAGACGCCGGCGCGCACGCGCCGACCATCCGCGCGGCCACCGTGCTGCTGGGCGCCCTGCGCCGCGCTCGGCTGATCGCGGAGTGACGGGCGACTCCACGCGGCATGAGTTCGTTTTCCGGCAGCCATCAAGCGCGGTGTCCGCGCGCCGCGGTCACGCACGTGCGTGCGCTGCGTGATCAGCAGTCTCGACGCGCGTCCTATGTCGTGGCTGCGTCCGCGACCATTCGGGTCGCGGCGATTCCTCCCTTACCGGCCGGGGTGAAGAACCGTGGGTTGTTCACCAAATATTGCGAGAATTGGCGTCCGACACCAGAGCAGGATCTGGGATCAGGGCCTTCGACCCAAGCGCGCTCAGCATCTGTTGGGACATGTGAAATCCGAAGTCTTCGGCCACGAGCTTCTTGAAGGGCCGTGCCATTATGTTGTGCATTGCCCACCGCGAGAACCGTGGTCGCTTCATGATGAACTCAGCCAATTCCCATGCTCGCGTCAGCAGTTGTTCGCGAGGAACGACGTCGCTCACGATACCGAGTTCGAGACCTTTCCTCGCGGGGATGGACTTACCTCCGTAGACGTAGTACGCCGCACGTTTCACGCCCATGAGCGCTTGGAGCACTAGTGCTTGCCCGTCTCCAGACGCGGTGCCGGCGAAGAAGTGCGGATCCATGAAGTCAGCGTCCTCAACGGCGAGCGTGAAGTCACAAAGCATCGCGAACTCCGTATGAATGCCGGGGCCGTTCACCGCAGCGATCGTCGGGATATCGATGTTGCTGACGAAGCTCTCAATGAGCTTAAACCCGTCGTACGTCTGCTGGAAGATGTAATCAGGCTCCTCCTCAAGCGCCGGGCGTCCCCATGTCTTGCGAGGTTCACCTTGGAACCACGTTTCGCCGGTGCCGGTGATGATTAAGACTTGGGGCCCAACGGTTCCTGTTTGCGTTCAGCCATATCCGACAGCACTTTGTGCCCCGTCGTCATCTGATGAGTGCACCCCAATGGCGAACCCAGATGACCAACCGCTTCGCGGTCTGGGATGACATCACAGCCGCTGCAGCGGCATGAAAGACACAGTCAGCCACTACATTCCGCCACCGAATCCACTCACATCGACTGCGCCACAACCACTCTCAAATAACTTGACGATGCCCTCGGCGCGGCCCATCCGTCGGCGACGCTGGTGATGCTGCGCCGTATGTGTCTCTGTGCGGTCTGTAGGGTCAGGCCGACGTGTCGAAGATGACCAGCACTTTCACGATGTCGTCCTCGACGTGGGCAGCGCGCAGCGCTGTCTGCGGAAGCTCCTCCACCCCGATGCGGTTGGAGATGAGCCGGTCGACCTCGATACGGCGGGCAACGAGCAGATCAAGCGCTTCACGGAAGGACACCAGGCCGGGCTCGGCCTGTGAGCCGATGGCTCCGACGAGGCGCAGATTCTTGGCCACCAGGCCCAGTACCGAGACCTCCAGGTCGCCGGGTTCGTCGTCGGGAAGTCCGTAGATCCCGATGGTGCCGTGCGGCGCGGTGCGCTGCCAGCACTCAGCGCGTACACCGGGCATACCGGAGGCATCCACGCTCAGCTCAACCCCGGCGGTGGTGGCCTCGGCCTGGCTGGCACCAAAGGACACCGCCAGCTCACGGCGGTGCAAGTTGGGCTCGGCCACGTAGATCTGCTCGCAGCCGCGCTCGCGGAGCAACTGGATGAACAACAGCCCGGCAGGCCCGGCGCCGGCGACGAAGGCCCGCCGGGGCGGCTCAGCCCACGGCCAGAAGTTGCGCAGGGCATAGATGACCGTGCCGAGTTGCTGCGCGAACACGGCGATCTCTGACGGTAGGCCCTCGGGAACCGGCACGACGTTGCTCTCCGAAGCGAGTTGGTAGGGCGCGAAGACCTTGCCGTCGGTGGGGAAGGGCACGTGCAGAACCCGCTCGCCGGGGGCGAATCGCCCGGAGTCGCAGCGCTCGACCACACCGACCGACTCGTGGCCGAAGACGTCGGTGTCGTTGCCGTAGGAGCGCGCCCCGCGGAAGCGGTGCAGGTCGGTGCCGCACAGCGCGGAGACCACGGTCCGCAGCAGCACCTGGCCGGGCCCGGGAGTGGGGACGGCCAGCTGCTGCACCGCCAATTCGCCATTGGCTTCGACGTAGATCGCGGGCATCGATGCGGCGGAATCCACGGTCGAGGCGAACGGGGAGGTCGTCGACGTCATAGCGTGGCCCGCTTCCTTCCCGGTCACCGTGGTGACTTCTCGTCAATTCATGCCGTCGAGCCAATCTATACGGTCCAGCGATAGTGTGCGGCAGGCACCGACCGGGAACCGCGGTCCACAGGCACTTGTGCGGTGCAGCAGCGTGAGTAGCTGGGGTTTGCTATGCGCGTGAATTCGGGAACTTCACCGACTCCATGATCCGGTGGACCAAGTCCTTTTTTTGTGAGTGAGCCCATAGTTCGTCGGCGTAGGCATGGATTTGCCGGTGATTCGCCGAGATGAAGATAAAGAACACGTGGTTTGTCCTGCTCCGTGAATGAGCCCAACTGATTTTTGGAGTGCCCTGTGGCCCCGATGTCGGGCTGGAAGGGGCGATCAAACCTATGGACTGTTCTGGCAATTCGCAGTGGCAGGTCGATGGCAAAGTGAAAGAACGAAACATGGTCATCGATGCGTTGAGCCTGTGCGGTTTCGTCCTCGAGGATCTCTCATATCTCAGCCATGGGCTAAACGCCGATAGTCGTGCTGGACGCCGCTCGCTCGCCGGCGATCGACGGCATGATCGCCTCGATCAGGTGCGGGCCGGGCTCGTGGAGCGCCCATCTCAGCGCGTCGGCGAGTTCTTCGGCGGTGGCGACCCGCCGGGCCGGAACCCCCATCCCCTCGGCGATTCGGACGAAATCCAGTGTCGGCCTGGTCAAGTCGAGTAATGACTCGGCTTTGGGACCGGGCCC